>PBSR01000205.1 GCA_002726335.1 Gemmatimonadaceae bacterium | reverse complement strand
TCTGGTTCGTCACCCTGTTCAGCAAGGTGATCCATCGCGTGCAGTACGAAGTCGATGTCAAGCGACTCGTCCGTTGCCAGACTGCGAGGCCTAAGGAAGGGCACCTCAGCACCGTGGACGGTAGCAATCTCTGCGTACTCGGCCGAGTTGGTTGACACGATAACCTGGTCAATGGACGTGGCTTTCTTTGCTGCAGCGATTGACCATGCCAGCAGCGGCATGCCCCCGAGCATCCGGATGTTTTTGTCGGGAACGCCCTTGGAGCCCGATCGGGCGCCGATCAGGGCGATGGTGCTACTCATTGATATCCGGCCATCATCTCATAGATTCCCATGTTTTCCTCGTGCTCTGCAATGAGACAGGCGTGAGTGTTGTCACCGTTGAGGAATGCACTGGTCTGCCGGTGGATCCCCGGTTTGAACCTCTGATCAAGGTCGTCATCGACAGTTGTTGTCGTAACCTCTAGGGAGCCAAGGTGCATGGTTTGGAGTTCTTCGAGAGGTCGGAGGATCAGACGCCTTTTCCGGGTGAAGATTTCTAGGCCCCATTGCCCCGGGCCTTCCCAATCTCCGTGGTAACTGAAGGTAGCTCCGAGGTCTGTCACTCCTGCGCCAGCGAATCGTGATGATTCTCGGTGCCACGGAAGCCCACCACTTGTCCAGGGCTGCCAGTCGGTTGGTCGTCCACCGAGGTGAAACGCCAGGTCAACGACATGTGAGGACTGTGCAAGGAACCATCGGTTTCGGGTGGATTGGGCCAACTGAATCGGCTCGGTGGCATGGGGCCACTCAGTGACCTCAAAGGCGAAACTCGTGACTCCGCCATCCTCTTCGATAGCTTGACGGGCGGCGTGGACCGATACGTATTGGCGCCGGTTGTAGGCGATGGCCACGTATGCGTCCCCGGCTGCCTCCATTACCGATCCGACCTGTTGCCTACTCAGGCCCCCGGGCTTCTCGAGCAGAATCCTTGAGACTCCGGTCTGCAACAGTGCTCTAGTGGTGCTCGCCAGTTGGTCCACAGTGACCGCTACTATGGCGGTGTCGGGTACCGGCAACTCGCGAACAGCCCGTTCCACGCCACCGATTCGCACGGTTCGTCCGGTCACCGCCTCAAAGTCATCTGCGGACTCATTACCTCGTCCCACGACCTCGTAGTCCACCTCTAGGTCGTCCATGACGGCTGAGTATGCGAGCGCCATCGATCCCGAGCCGACAAGCCAGAGCCCAGTCCCGCTCATGTGATTGGCACTCTGTCGGGGTCGACACCGACTAGTGGGGGAAATGCTAGTAGGAGGCCTGTGAGGAAGCGTCGGTGTTGTGCTACCGAGGTGGCAAGGTCGGGAAGGTCGCATCGTCCGGTGGAGAGGATTTCATCTACCAGTGGACCAGTTCGCTGACTCTGCAACTCGATGTGGCCCGTAATCCGGTTACCAGCATCGTCTGATGCTTTGCCGTCAGTTTCAGAGAATGGCCTATCGATCACCCAGTGGCTGGTGGCGGTGTCGATTGTCATACGTTCGATGGGATCGGTCCCTGCAGGTGCGTCGATCTCAGGTGGGGTAGATCGGAAAAGGGCGGTGGTGCCGGAAGCGTAGTTGGCGCGGAGTTCGCCGGACGGTTCGAAGTGGCCCGGTCTCTTTGCCGGCTGCCATCGCGGATCGAGTTTTGAACAGTCCACGGAGACCAACAGTTCACCTGTCCACCAGGCGATGAGGTCCAGGAAGTGGACGGCGTTGCACGCCATGCCCCAGGATTCTCCTTCGACCTCGACAGAGAGCGGACCTTTACCGATAGCCGCACGGATTGTCTCGTACCATCCGGTCGTCCGGGCCCATGTGTTGACCCAGACATCCGAGCTGTGGCCCAGCGCGTTACAGAGTCGGTCTAAGCCCTCGTGGCTTTGAGCGAGCACTTTCTCAAGAACCCAGGACCCTATTGTGACGTGGTTCACCAGTTCCTCGACCACCAATGGTCGGTTCTCGGCGGTGGTAGCCACTATTGCCACGTCAAGTTCTGCAGGGAGTCCGACGATGGATGGTTGGAACCTGACCTCATGACACGTTTCGATTCCTTCGGCTAAGGCCCATCGTGAGGCTGCCAACTTGAGGGCGACATCTTCAGGATCTACGACATGAACCTCAAGGCGATGCCGGCAACGGGCGAGACCCTGGAGGTGACGGGAACCGAGTTGGCCACCTCCCATGATGAGGACGCGGTATCGCTGGTCGGTCACCACGCTGAAAAGCCGCCATCCACAACGAGGTCGTGGCCGGTCATATACGAGGACAGGTCGGAGGCCAGAAACAGGACTGGACCGATCAGATCATCCTCGGTCGCCATCCTCCCGAGTGGTGTCCGGTCCTCATAGCGGGAGACGAAGACAGGGTCCTGGTCACGGAATACTCCACCTGGGGACACGGTGTTAACCCGAACGTCTGGAGCCAGCGTCGTCGCCAACCACCGACCAAGTTGGCCGAGAGCTCCCTTACTGGCCGCGTAGCCGGCGATGTTGTTGATGTCCGTTCCCCGGTACATCTCTGGCTGTGGCCCGCAGAAGCCGTAGATAGAACTGATGAGGATGATCGAACCATTTCCGCTGTCCAGTAGATGTGGAGTAGCGTGCTTCACGAGGGTGAAGGTCGCGGTGACTCCGACATCAATGACGTCTGCCCAGAGTCCCTCGTCTTGGTCAATGAACGGTGCGTTCCATCCGGGGGTGGTGGCCGTGCCCATCCACGATGCTGCAGCGACGATGATGTCCAGGTGACCGAAGGTGTCGATAACCCTGTCAATGACCGCAGACGTGGACTCCCGATCGGTTAGGTCTACTTTGAAGTGCTGCCAGCCGTTGTCGTCGACTTGCTCACTATCGGTTCCTACTACATCGACCGTTGCCACGGCGCTTCCAACGGATCGGAATGCGGCGCGGAGGGTCGACCCGATATGGCCTGCGCCGCCGGTAATTAGGACTACCCGACCGTCAAGGGATCCAAAGTTCGGGACTTTATTGTTCACGTCAACCTCCGGGACCAGCATCGGCCCACGAAGCAAGATAGTGCCAATGTTAGATAGCGGCGGTGCTACGGCACGCGGAGATCCTCTACCAAATAAAGGACGGCCATTGCCTCATCGACGGTGCACATATCAGGCTGTCTGGCGATGGCGGCCCGATGCATTGAGGTGAATACATCGTCTCGAGCAACGGGGTGGTGACAGATGGTCTCTCCGTCTCTCTCGAGGGACCCACTGATCAGGTCGAGGCGGAAGAAGTGATCGCTGGTAGTTACGGTCATGGTGCGATTCTGGACCCTGTCAAGGCAGTTTAATTCCAGGCTAACCAGGCCTCCACTTTGGAGATAAAGCAAACCAACAGCCAGGTCCTCGCGTTCCATGTCGAAGAGCCCACTCGACACGGTACGGCCCTGGATTACCTCAGCTGGTCCAAGAAGCCACTGGATGAGGTCCAACTCGTGGCTCAGTTCCAGTAGTACTCCGCCTCCTGGCCCGGCGGTCACTGTTTCCCGATAGTCGCGGCCAGGTCTCCAGTCCGGGAGGTACTGGCCGTACCGGACCTGTGCGCTCAGCACCTGCGTACTGTCAAGTGCCGAACGGAGTTGACGCACGGCAGGGTGGAACCTGAGGTGGTAGCCGACAGAGATCGATGAGAACGGCAGGGTGGGGAGCGGAACTGGTTGGTCGAGAATCGGCTTTTCGAGGAGGACCTGTCCTGAGTAGCCACAGTCAATGAGAGATTCCAGTGATTCGAGATGTCGCTCAGTCTCAGTCGCGATCACAACGTAATTCGGATGGCCCGATGCGAGTGCTGCGCTAACGGTCCGATAGTCACCAGCCTCTGGTCGTCGACTCACTGTCGCTACCGTAGAACCGAGGTGTTGAAGTACTCGATGGTGACGTATCCCTATTGACCCTGCACCCACGACGATGGATCTGTGTGTTGTCAGAGTAGTTGACGACATGGAACTCCCGGGGGTGTGCGCCGGACGGCGGTGTTTCCACCTCCGATTCTTGATGTGAGCAGGGTTGGACGGTTCGAAGAGATCGCCCACCAAGTGTAGTCTTCATGCCGATGGAGCGGCTTCTCGCATCGACAGCGATTGAGGAGTCGTGGGGTGAGTCGGAACCAGTCCTGTTCCTGGGGGAGTGGTGTCGTATCTACTCGCGACGTCACAAGTGGGAGGCGCTTGATGCTGTGGTTGCTCCCTATCACTGGGCGGATCGGACGAAGGTAGATGGTGACAGGGTCTATCTCTGGGAACTACACGAACGTCTGCTTGTGGATCTTGCCGCACGGTTCAACGAAATCCATGGGGTTGAACACGGCATCCAGTACTGGCGGATCCTTGTCGGGCCGTGGCTCGGATACTTCACCCAGGCGCTGTTCGACCGCTGGGAACAGATCCAGTCAGCGATTAGTTCTTTTGATGTTTCCGAGACGGTAGTTCTTCGGGGGCTTGTAGATGCCCGCTGCGCGAGCGATATGGATGACTATCTGGGTCTTGGGAACAGTTGGCAGTGGAATCATCACTTGTCAGCCGAGATTCTCACGGGTTTCACCGACGTCGGGGTCCGGTCCATTGACATTGGTGGCTCTGGACCCGCACTGACTCCTGAAGATGGAGACCCGGCGTTGACGCCTCTCCATCGCGCTGCTATCTGGGGTTCCAGTGTGCTCCGTCTGTTCTCTAAGGCCTCAGATGTTGTCGTCACCAACGCTTGTCTCCGGTCGGCTAAGACGGAGATGCTTCTCCAGTGGAGGTTGGGTCAATCGCCCGTTCTCACCCCAGTTGAGCCGGTTGACAGATGCTTGTTCAACGCGTCGAAACGCAAGTGGGTGTTGGACCCCGGGGAATCGAGACATGCCGGATTCGATGAGTGCCTTCGATCGTTGATACCGAGGTTCATCCCGGTCAGTTACTTGGAGGGTTACCGATCGCTTGTCGCACAGGCAGAGGACTTGCCCTGGCCAAGTCGGCCGGGGGCCATCTTTACCTCAGCGTCCCACTTCTTCGACGACGTCTTTAAGGCATGGTGTGCAGAGCGTGTAGAACGGGGGTCACCCTTAGTTGTCGGACAGCACGGAGGTCATGTCGGGGTGGGGTGGTCCTTCAACCACGATCATCAGTTGGCGATCGCTGACACATTTCTGAGTTGGGGATGGTCAGATCCAGAAGAGCCGAAGGTGCGACCACTAGGCATGATGAAAGATCCGGTCCTTGACGAGAACAGTGAGTCCCCGGGTTCACGTGTCGTACTGGTGATGGGGAACGAAACACCGCAGGTCGCCTCACTCTCTAGCTCTGCGCTGTCGAGCCAGTTCCTCGACTACGTGGGGGCCCAGATCCATTTCATAGAGGAGTTGGACTGGCGGGCGAGGGATGCACTCCTGGTTCGGCTCTCCAGGTACGACCTTGACTGGTGCCTCGGGAAACGGCTTGCAGATCGGCTCCCGGACGTAGAGTTGGATGATGGGTGTCGACCCGTTCTTGACCTCCTCGGTGAGGCGCGGCTATACGTCGCCACCAACAACGGTACGACCTTTCTGGAATCGATCTTCCTTGACGTGCCAACAGTGATGTTTTGGGACACCGACATGTGGGGGCTGACTCATTTGGCGAAGCCGGCATTCGAGAGGCTTTCGAGAGCAGGGGTCTTTTTTGATGACCCGATTAGGGCTGCTGGGCATGTGTCGGAGGTTTGGGAAGATGCTAGTTCCTGGTGGGCCGATCCCGATGTGCGTGAGGCAGTCGAGGCGTTTTCGATCCAGTTTTGTCGCCGGAGTCCGGACATAGTCGGTGATGTTCGGCAGGAACTCGTCGAAGTCAGAGGCCGGCCGTGAACGCTGCCCATCCGGCAGATATGTCGCTCACACGTCTGCTTCGTGGTCTGTGGGTGCACCTCGAGCGACGTCGACAATGGCAGACGGTGGCCGTCACCGTCCTAATGGTGTCCGGCGCGTTTGCTGAAGTCATCACCCTGGGTACGGTCGTCCCCTTCATCATGGTGCTCATTGAACCTGGGCGCGTTATGACCATGGGGCCTGTTGCTCAGGTTGCCGAGTGGGTTGGGATCAGGTCGGCGGAGGATTTGGTGGTACCACTGGCCGGGGCATTCGTGTCCGCAGCACTAACTGCTGTAGGGATCCGCCTCTTGGTGGTCTGGGCGACCACCCGTCTAGCCATGGTGACCGGAGCCGAGTTGGCGGTAAAGGCATTCGAGATCTCGTTGTACCAGCCATATCAGGTCCATGTCAGGCGCCACTCCAGCGAGGTAACGAGTGGAGTCATCCAGAAGGTAGAGGCCGTTGTTGCAGGCATGCTTGCTCCACTCCAGACGGCTTTCGGTTCCATCATCACAGTTCTTAGCGTGACGACAGCACTAGTTGCTATCGACTCGGAGGTCGCTGTGGCGACTGTTGCTGTCTTCGCGTTCGGGTATCTGGTTACAACGAAGGTGTTCAAGGGTCGGTTGCTCCAGAATGGTCGTGTGATTGCTTCTGGGCAGACTCAGGTAATGAAGATCCTCCAAGAGTCAATTGGGGGAATCCGAGAGGTCCTGATCGATGGGACGCAACAAGTCTTCGTTGATCAGTTCCGGGATTCGGATGGAAGGCTTAGACGTGCCCAGACATCGAACAGCGTCATTCAACAAGCTCCAAGGATCCTCATGGAGGGCTTGGCGATTGTCTTGGTTGTAACACTTGTCCTAATACTCGATCAGCGTGAGGGAAGCATTGCTGCCAACCTCCCAGTCCTTGGAGCATTCGTTCTCGGCGGACAGCGCCTACTTCCTCTCGGCCAACAGTGCTATGCGACGGTGGCCACGGTGCTCGGTAATAAGCCAGTTCTGTCAGAGGCCCTTAGCTTGCTCGACGATTCCTTCGACGAGGTTGAACGTTTTCATACTGACAGGCCGGCTGATTTCGAGTCAGTTCTTGAGTGTGTGGACTTGGTCTTTCGATATGAGGAGAGTGAACCGTTGGTGCTCGATGGGGTCCACCTGCGCATTGAGAAAGGGACGACCGTCGGTCTGGTCGGAGAAACGGGCAGCGGAAAGTCGACTCTCCTAGACTTGTTGATGGGCCTCCTTAGACCTACAACTGGATCCGTGATGCTGGATAGTAGCCCTCTGGAAGGGAACGCTGTTGGGGCTTGGCGTAGGGCGATAGCACATGTTCCACAAGACATCTATCTCGCGGATGCGTCGATCGCGCAAAATATTGCCTTTGGTGTACCGGATCGGCAGATCGACATGAACCAGGTTCGTGAATCGGCGAGACTTGCTCATGTTGATGAGTTTGTCGAAGAGGAGGCGCTGCAGTACGAAACTCGAGTTGGTGAACGAGGAATCCGTCTGTCCGGTGGGCAGAAGCAACGGATTGGAATCGCTAGGGCCCTGTACAAAGGAGTATCAGTGCTCATCTTGGATGAGGCGACGAGTGCCCTCGACTCAGTTACTGAACGCTCAGTCATGGAGGGTATTGCCTCATCAGGGGAGGGAATAACCGTGATAATGGTGGCTCACCGACTGACCACTCTTCTGGACTGTGACCGGATCTTCGAGATGCGAGATGGAAAGATTATCGCTGAAGGGCGCTTCGAAGATCTAATGAAGCACAGCGTCTCCTTCCGGGAACTGGCCCGATCGTTGCCAGAGGCAAACTGAAGATGTCGGAGCAGTTTGTTTTGTTAGGACCATTCCGCTGGTGTGGGAGGTCTTAGTGATCCTAGATGGATCGAAAGTTGTTGTGGTCGGAGGGGCAGGCCTGATCGGTTCCCATACGGTGGACCTCCTTCTTGAGGGGGGCGTCGGTGAAGTAGTCGTATTCGACAACTTGGAAAGGGGTACTCCAGAGAATCTGGAGCGGGCGTTGACCGATCAACGGGTGCGTCTGATAGAGGGTGACATTGCTGATGGTCTCGCTATTACCGACGCTCTACATGGTGCCAACGGTGTGTTTCACTTCGCGGCTCTGTGGCTTCTTCATTGTCACGAGAACCCTAGGGGTGCCTTTGACGTGAACTTGGCAGGAATGTTCAATCTGCTCGAGGCTTGCCATGAGCAGGAGGTAAGGCGCTTCATCTTTTCGTCGTCCGCATCGGTCTACGGCGATGCTATCGAGGAGCCGATGAACGAGTCGCACCCGTTCAACAACACCACGGTCTATGGGGCCACGAAGATTGCTGGTGAAGCGTTGGCTTCGTCGTTTTACCATCGGTATGGCTTGGAATACGTCGGTCTCCGCTACTTCAACGTCTACGGTCCCCGGCAAGATTATAAGGGTGCCTATGTGGCGGTAATCATGAAGATGTTGGACCGTCTGGACCGGGGTGAGCCACCGATTATCTTCGGAGACGGAACCCAGGCGTACGACTTCGTCAGCGTGAGGGACTGTGCGCGCGCAAATGTGGCTGCAATGGAGGCTGAGGTCAATGGCCGTGTCTACAACGTGTGTACCGGAAGGCAGACGTCCATCGCAGAGGTCGCCAGGCTGCTGATTGACTTGACCGGGAGCGATGTTGACGTGGAGTTCCGGCCTGAGGAGACCTCGTTCGTGCGCAATCGGATCGGAGATCCGTCAAGTGCACGGGCCGATCTTGGATTCGTTGCGGAGACCGACCTTGTTGACGGCCTCCTTGAACTCATCGATTGGCGTCGGATGCACCAGAGCGAATCGGGTCAGCAGTGACGTCGTTGCCGTTCATCGATCTGGCAGCTCAGCAGAAACCGCTGAGGCCTCGCATCGATGAGGCTATTCGTCGGGTGCTTGACCACGGTTCCTACATACTTGGCCCAGAGGTGTACGAACTCGAGGAAGTCCTTGCTTCAGCCGTAGGCCGGAAGCACTGCGTTTCGTGTGCATCTGGTACCGATGCGCTGCAGATCTTCCTGATGGCGAAAGGTGTTGGCCCCGGGGACCGGGTAGTCGTCCCCGATTTCACCTTCGTTGCTACGGCAGAAGCCGTATGTCTGGTGGGGGCCGAGCCGGTCTTCGCGGATGTAGATCCTTGCTCCTACACGTTGGATCCGGAATCGGTCCGTCAGGCTTGGGATCTTGATGGGCCGCCTCCGGTGGGAGTGATTGCTGTCGATCTCTTTGGTCACCCGGCGAGGACCGAAGACCTGACGGCTATTGCTGAAAAGAATGGTGCCTGGGTACTGGTTGACGGTGCTCAGTCCTTTGGAGCACGGCGGGATGAGAAGAGCAGCCTCGCCTACGGAGAAGCGGCTACAACTTCCTTCTATCCCGCAAAGCCATTCGGTGGATATGGTGACGGTGGAGCGATCTTCTGCGACGACGAGAACCTTGAGGGAATAGTGCGATCGATCTGCACACACGGTTCTGGAGGTCAGCGTTACGAACACGTCCGGTTGGGTCTAACCGGTCGGCTCGACACGCTCCAGGCTGCCATTCTCCTCGTCAAACTTGAGGTGTTCGCCGAGGAACTGGCGCGTCGCCAAGAAGTTGCTGATCGGTACACCGAGGCACTGGAAGGCTATGTCATTCCGCCAGCGGTGGAGGCGGACTGCCAGTCCGTCTGGGCGCAGTACACGGTTCAGGTGGATGCCCGTTCTCGTGTAAGGGAAAGTCTCCTTGACGACGGGGTGCCGACCGCGGTCTTCTACCCTCAGCCACTGCATGAAGCACCTGCATACCGGTCATTTCCGGTTGTTCCAGGCGGCCCTACCGTCACCGAGCGAATCTCGGGGCGCGTAGTTAGCCTTCCAATGCATCCGTACCTCGTCGAGGATGATCAGGACCGCGTGATCTCGTCTCTCAAGAAGGCACTGGCGACTGCATGAACTCCAGTGGGCAGCCTACCTACATTGACGATAGGGCAGAGGTATCGTCAGCGGCGGTGATTGGTGCCGGTTGCCGGATCTGGGACTGGACAAAGGTACGCGAAAACGTTCGTATCGGCGATGGAGTCTCCATCGGTCAGGGGTGCTACATCGACCACGATGTGGTAATCGGTGACCGATGCAAGATCCAGAACGGGGTCAATTTATATCATGGGGTGACCCTTGGTGATGAGGTTTTCATCGGCCCGTCTGTGACGTTTACTAATGACCGTTTCCCCAGGGCTGACGAGGATCGCCAACAGACGTGGCCGACATGGGTGCGTGACAACGCCTCGATTGGGGCGAATGTAACCATTGTCTGTGGTGTGGAGATCGGC
>PBSR01000204.1 GCA_002726335.1 Gemmatimonadaceae bacterium | reverse complement strand
TCGACTTCTCACCCGTCGGTCCGGGTGTGATGTTCGGCGCCCTCGACCCATCGGTGAAGAAGTGGCATGTGCCGCAAGAGCTCTACGCCGAGTACGGCTGGCGCCAGTGGGAGTACTCCAACTACGCCCGGCCCGAAGACAACTACGAGCGCTACGTCAACACAGTGCTGGAAGGCGACTACTTCTACGATGTCTACGGCAACTTCATCAATCGCGGCTGGTTGTTATATGACTGGCGGCAGGCCCAGCCACAGCAGGAAGGCAGCAGCATCTTCAAGGGCTCCAACTTCGGCGGCTGGTTCAGTGCCGTCACCGTCAGTGGCGACACGAAGGGGCAATACAGTTATGCCATCACCGTGGGCAACCGGATCCGCTCGACGCTGACACCACTGACCTTCTCCAAGCCGGCTTTCAGCGGCGTGCAGATCGACTTCGCTTCGGATCGCTACCAGGCGACACTGCTCGCCTCGCGGATCGATGATCCCGTCAATCGTGAGACCTTCGAGCCGGCGGCGCAGACCAACTCGACGAGTTTCGTGGGCGGACGCATGACCGCCCAGGTGGGCGACTTCATCACGGTCGGTGGCACCCTGGTTGATGCCCGCAACGCCAACACCAATCTCGATCTGTTCACCGGCGACCCCATCGCCGGCAACCTGACGACTGGCCAGTCCGCGGCGCCGTTGACGGCGATCGCCGTCGTGTTGAGCGATGATTCGCCGGAGGATGGCGAAGGGGGCGCCGCCCTGTTCGCCCACGATGTGATCATCAAGAGCCGCAACTTCGAGACCGGTCAGGAGACCACCCAGCGCCTCGCCGATGTTGCACGGCCCGGATCCGAGTGGCCCATCATCTTCGGCGGCTTCGAGCGTTCCGGCTTCCTGGCCGCCGATGGAACAGAGCGGATCATCCTCAACTATGACTTCAGCGACCCGGCGTACACGGGGCCGAACCCGACGGAGATCGTCTCCGTCGACTTCGACTACATCCTCGGCAACGACTATCGGGTGGCCATCTGGTCCGACCGCCAGGAGGGCCAGCGGGCCCAGCCGTCACCACCTCTGACGGCAGAGATCATCGACAACAGCCGACCGGCCTTCATCATCATCAAACGGGCCGACGGAAACGTCAAGGACGTATCAAACCTGCAAAGTGTGCGCTTCGACTACGGTCTACCCACGGCGAATCTCATCACCGGCTTCACGATCGAAGGCACGCGGATCGCCGGCTTTGACTTCTACGGTGAGTGGAACCGCAACAAGCGCTACGCCCAGTACCCCAATGCCGCCCTGTTCAATGCCGGCAAGCAGCACAAGATCTCGTCGGAGCGGTCCGACGCGTGGATGATGAACCTGACCCGGTCGACGTATCCCTTCTTCGGCTATGGTGAGGCGTACTCGATCGATCCTCTGTATTCGACCACGTCGTACATCGTGGCCGAGAACGGCACTGTCCAGTACGACAACGCCCAGCGCAGTCTGTTCGAGTTCGTCGACGACAACGACGATCAGGATCGCCTGCCCGACTGGTTTCGTGCGAACCAGACGAGCGACCCGGCGATCTTCCCCGGCTTCGACGCCAATAACGACTTCATCAACGACTTCAACCAGAACGACAATGGCCGTGTCTCGAACGTGATTCCAGACTATGACGAGCCCTTTCTGCGGTTTGCCACGGACCGACCGGAGTTCCTCTTCGGGATCGATATGAACAACAACGCGTGGATCGATCGCTACGAAGACGACGACCTGCCTGACTATCCCTACAAGGCCGACCGTGAGGGCTACAACAGCTACGTCGGTGTCCACGTACATCCGGAAGCAAGGCTGACTGTAGGGCGCACCGACGAAAGCATGCTCTCCGACGATCGCCACAGCCGCGTGAACTACGCGATGTTCACCTTCGATCGGAGCCACCCGACACTCGGCCGCCTGCGCATCTTCGACATGGCGAAGCGGGCTGAGGATACGATACCCGACGTGCGCCGTCCCGCCTCGGCGAATATCGACGAGAACGCCGTCACCCGTCCCGTTATCGACGACCTGCTGCCGGCCCAGGATACCTGGATCAACACACTGTGGATCGGTCTCGACTATACCGGCATTGCCGGTCTGGAGATCGACAACATCCTCAAGCACGAGATCTACCATCAGATGGATGACGATCCTCGCGATCCGGATGGTCGCAGCCTGCGCGGCAACTCCAGCTTCACCGGACTGATCAACAAGGTGGATTACAGCTTCGATGCAGGGAGCCTGAATCTTCGACCTCGAGTCAAGAGTGAGTACTTCCGACAGACACCCTTCCGTCGGGAGGAAGACAAGCGCCAGCAGTGGACAGGGATGGGCATCCTGCTGACGCAGTTGCCGGTCTTCAGCCACACGCTGCTGCAGGGAGGTCTGGAGCTGCTCTGGCAAAGGGAACTGGTGCAGGACGAGGACGAGATGCTCGACCTGGGGTTGACCCAGGAGACGGGGGATCTGTCCAGCGTTACTCTCGCCGTGCAGCTGAGCAACACATCGGATTATCTCGGCTACCGGCTGACGACACAGATCGGTCTGCGCTACGGGAGCATCGCGACGGAGCTGATCCGTCAACGTACGGATGGGTCGTTTGCCAAACGGAGCGAGCGCACCACCGAGACGACGAGTTTCCTGACGATCCTGGCAGGACTGTAGCATGCCTGTGATGTCCAGCCTCCGAAGAGGGGTGATCGGCGGCATCCTGCTGCTGCTGGCAGTGGGCGGTGGCACTGAGGTCGGTGCCAGGGGAGACTACCTGTTCGGCAGGAGAGTGGGTGACCGGGTCGTCTACCCTGCCCGCGGTGTGAACGTGATGATGGAGGCGCTGGATCCCACCGTGATGCGGTGGTACCTGCCGCAGGAGTTGTATCTCGAAACGGGCCGCCGTCAGTGGGCTTACTCCAACTATGCCAGCGAGCCCTATCGCCGCTACCTGAATTCATCCCTCGAAGGCAGCTACTTCTACGACACGTACGGGAATCTAGTGACCCGTGGCTGGCGCATCTACGACTGGCGCCAGACCCAGCCGTCGTCATTCGAGACCAGCTCTCTGACCAAGAGCACTCAATACGTGTCCTGGTTCCGCCGCATCGTCGTTTCATCAGACGTCATCGGCGACTATCACTATTCGATCACCATCGGGGACGAGCTCAACACGACGCTGACACCGATGACCTTCCGCAAGGCGGGTTACAATGGCGTGGTGACGAGTTTTGCCAGCGGCCGCAGCCGCTTCACGGGAATCTTCGGTCGGCTGACGGCACCCATTGTAGACAGCCAGAACACAATCTTTCTGGAAGGCTTCACCAACCTGACGGGCGGCCGTCTCATCACCGACGTACGCGATGATGTCAGCCTCGGTGTCACGTTCGTCAACACGCACAATGGCAACGGCTCCCGCAAGGCCTTCAATTCCAATCCACTCAAGGGCCGGCTCACGGCCGGCCAGCTCACCCAGCGGATGGACTTTGTCGCTCTGCGCCTGACCGATGACAGTCCCGAAGACGGCGAAGGTGGGGCCGTTCTGATCAGCAGTGACGTGGAGATCACGACCTCGTTGATGCGTTCCGTCCTCGTCGGTGACAGCGTCGAGTTCGTGGCTCGCGACACCGTGATTCTGGGCAGCTCGATCGGCTACTCGGGTGCCATTGTCGGCGGTCAGTTGAAGGATGGCTTCCTGACGGCCGACGGGCCGGAAAGCATCACTATATCCTACACGCTCGCGCCAGAGGGTGATGACGACGATCTCGGATCTCTCCGCCTGCGGCTGCAGCAGGCGTTGAGCTTGAGCCTGGCAGATGCCGAAGACGCGATCACGAACATCAAGAACGTCCGCTTCCGCCTGGTTCTGGCCAACGACTACCGCATCGAAGTGGCTTCTGACCGGCAGGCCAACATTTCCAACCAGCCTCAATTCTTGCCCGTGACACGCGCGGCGGGAAATATCAAGAACGGCCTGAATCAAAGAGAGGTCGTGTTCGATTACGGTTTGCCGACAGCGAACCAGATCCTGGGCTTCACGGTGCAGACGCGTGATTTCTTGGGGTTTGACGCATACGCCGAGGTCAATCTCAACAACCAGTACCGCCAGTATCCGAATACGGAAATCAAGAGGCATCGTTCCTTCTCAGGGATCATCGGCGACGAGCAGGCCCTGGCGTTCATGGTCAACGTCAACCGACGCCTGGGGCGGCTGGATCTGACGGGTGAAGCCTTCGGTATGGATCACGACTACTCGACGTCGCTGATCCCCGTCGATGGTCGCGGGATCGCGGACTATTCGCCGGAAGCGACCGACAAACTCTACGACCTGGTGGACGACAACGACGACAACGACCGGCACCCCGATCAGCTGCGAATATTCCAGGGCAGCCTGATCCCACCGCGAACGACGACGTCGGGCAATTTCCAGATTGAGCCGGATGGCCAGGCAGATCCGGCCGTGTTTCCGGGATATGACGAAAACAACGATGGTCTGTCCGACTTCAACCAGAACAGCAGCGGCGATCAGGAGAACTTCTTCCCCGACTATGAAGAGCCTTTCCTGAGACACAACACCGACCGGCCCGAGTTCCTCTTCGGCATGGACATGAACAACAACGGCTGGGTCGATCGCTTCGAGAACGACAACGAGCCCGACTATCCCTACAAGAAGGACCACTGGGGCTACAACGTGCACGGCCGTGTCGATCTGGTCCCCGGCGTGCTGTTTACTGTCGGCCAGCTCGATCAGCAGAGGCGACAGACGAACCATCGCAGCCGTGTTTCCTATGCCATCGCTGCCTATGACCGAGACCACCCGACCTGGGGGCGCCTGCGGGTTTTCGACATGCTCAAGGGCACGAAGGACGACATCCGCGACGATCTGGTGCAGTGGCTGATGCCTGAACCGGAGTTCGGCGATCCGGGACTGAGCAGCGGCAGCAATCAGTTTGTCGCCGATCCGCTGGGTGCTCAGGACGCGTGGATCAACACCTTTTTCGCCGACTGGATGTATCGAAGCCCCCGTCTGTGGCGCATGACCCACAAGATCAAGTGGGAGACCTGGCGCCAGCGGGACACGGACAAGGTCTTCGAAGTCGACGCCGCCGGCGAGCTTCTGCTCGACGAAGACGGGGAGCCGCTGGTCGCCTTCGATCCTCTGCGGTCGGACACCCGTGATGGTCGCAAGGAGTCGGGGTTCTTCGGCGTCATCAACAAGGCCGACTATCAGTTCGGCTGGCGGCAGCTGATGCTGACCTCCCGGATCAAGAGCGAGATCGTGAACCTGGTCCCGTATGGTCGTCAGGCGAGTCGCCGGCAGACCTGGGATCTGATCCCGTCACTGCTGGTGCGCATGCCGCTGATGAAGCAGTCCGCTATCGAGCTCGGTTGGGAGCAGCGGCTGTTCTACGAGCTGCGGCACGACGAGGACAAGCTGGCGGCCGGCAGCCGGACCGGTGATTTCGGCGGCATGGTGCTGGCCGCCCAGCTGGTGAACAGCCGCGCCTACCTGGGGTATGAGCTGCGCATGCAGATGGGGGTGCGCCTGGACCGCCGCCGACTCGAAATCGTCGACGGTAAGAGCGAGAAGCGGACCTCCGGTCTGGCCTTTCTGACAGTCTTCGGCAGTCTCCGCGAATAGAAGTCCAGATTCGTCGTTCTTCGGGGCAGTCGTGTCGGCCCCTGCTGCAAACGATTGTAGTTCCCGAGGTGTCCAGAAAAACAGCGAGGAAATGAAGATTGCAGACTCTTGAGATCAGCGGTCGCACTTCACCACCGGAGTGGGCGGTTCGACAGCGCCATCTCTTCGATCAGATGAACCGGGCGGCGCCCCGTTTCGTGGACAAGTACACCCGCGAGGACGGCACCTTCATCTGGCGCGACGAGTGGCCGGGGATGGACGGGTCGGACGATGGCTACGAGGCCTATCTGTCGTTCCCGTTGTTCTACGTACTCGGCGGCAGCGAAGAGATCCATGGCATGTCTCGAAGCCTGTGGACGGCGGTGACTGAGCAGTTCACCCGGTTTGGTACGGTGACGCGCGAGTTCGACCGGTACTACGACTGGATGCACCACGGCGAAGCCTACACCTACCTCCACTACTTCGGTCTCGCCGACCCCGACAACCATGTGGACCGACAGCGGGCCCTCAAGTTCGCCGCCATGTACAACGGCGAGGATCCGGAAGCCCCGAACTGGGACGCAGGGCACAAGCTCATCCGTTCGCCGATCAACGGCGCCGCGGGACCGTGCTTCGAAATGCAGTGGGATGACTGGGTCACCCACCGGGCGAACCTGTCCCCCTACCTGGCACCCTACGAGGACATTCCGGGGCACGAGAGCGACGATCCCTTCGTCAAGCTCGACTGGTCGGATGACGAGGTTTACGCGCGCATTCTGAAGACCATGAATGAGCGCATGGTGCCCGGCGACGTACCTCTCAACCTCAACGCCACCAGTCTGATCGCCAACGCCTTCCTCTACACGGGCGAGGAGAAGTACCGGCAGTGGGTCCTTGATTACATCCAGGCCTGGATGGACCGCACCGAGGCCAACGGCGGCCTGCTCCCCGACAACGTCGGACCTACCGGCAAGATCGGCGAGCGCATGAACGGCAACTGGTGGGGGGGCTACTACGGCTGGCGCTGGCCCCACGGGGGGCGTGTCATGCTCGAGGCTCTGTGCAACGCGGGCTGCAACGCCACGATGCTGACGGGCGACCCATCCTGGCTCGACCTGTTTCGCTCCCAGGCGGACAAACTGTGGGAGATGCGGCGCGAGGAGGACGGCAAGATCATGATCCCCAACAAATACGGGCAGCAGGGCTGGTTTGAGTATATCCCCCACGCCTCCTCGCAGACCCTGCGATTGCTGATGCACGCCTTCGCCGTGGGCCGCCAGCAACAGGACATGGATCGCATTGACGAGCAGTATGGGGACCGGCCACTGCCGGCTGACGGCCCTCTGCCCGGTTGCGGCAAGGCGGGGAGCTTCTCCATCCACGAGTGGTTCGAGTACACCGTCGGCCGCAATCCCGACTTCCCGTCGCGGGTGCTTGAGATCACGCAGCGGGAGATGGGCAAGCGACTGGACACGATCGACTCGGAGAGCCTCGACTGGACGACCTGGAACGACGGTCCCGAGTGGCAGGACGTTCATCACTGGCAGAACATCAACCCCGTCGTGCCCGAAGGTATGATGCAGATGGCCATGGGTACGCCCACGGCCGTCTACCACGGAGGCATGATCCACGCCTCCATCCGCTACTTCGACGGCGAGGCGAAGCGACCCGGCTTGCCGCCACACGTGGCGGCTCTCGTGGACGAAGTGGGCACCGACCACATCCATGTCCAGCTGGTGAACACGGACATCGTCGAGGGCAAGCAGGTCGTGCTGCAGGCGGGAGGCTGCTCCGAGCACCATTTCAGCGACGTTATTGTGGAGGCCGACGGGGCCGCGCCGATCACGGTCGACGGTCAGCACGTGAAGGTGAGCCTCGGACCGGGAGCTCACGGGAAGCTGCGCCTCGGGCTGAAGCGACTCGCTCACACGCCCAGCTACTCGCAGCCGGAACTGTAGAGGAAGGTCGGGAGCCCCAGGACGGTTTTTCGCCATGAGAGACCTGACAACGATCGCCGGAAGCCCGGTGAGTCGGCTCGGGTTGGGTGGTACGCCCGACATGGAACCCGGTTGTGTGCGCGCCACCTGGGATGCCGGGGTGAACTGGTTCTTCTTCTACAATCTCAGCTTCGACGGGCTGATCGAGCCCCTGGGCGACCTGGCCCGCCAGCATCGCGACGATCTCATCATCGCCACCGGCACGGAGGCGCGGGACGTGGCCGCCGTCGAGGACGTGTTCGCCCAGTCCCTGCGCCGTCTCGGCGTGGACACCGTCGATGTGTTCTTCGTCGAGTATCTGAATCCGAAAGACGATGTCGACGCCTTGCTCGCCCAGGGCGGGCTCTTCGATCTGCTCTCTGAGTGGAGGAGGAACGGGAGAATCCGCTACGTCGGGGCTACCTGTCATGACCGGGATCTGGCCGTTCGGCTGACAACAGACTCACGCGTCGACGTTCTGATGCATCGCTACAACATGGCACACCGCGGGGCGGAAGAGAAAGCGCTGCCAGCCGCCGAAGTCGCGGGGGTTCCCGTCATCGCTTTCACCGCGACACGCTGGGGAACGTTGCTCGAGGGACATGCGCAGTGGCAAGGTGCAGTCCCGTCCGCCGCCGACTGCTACCGCTATGCTCTCGCGCATCCGGCGGTCCGTCTGGCCATGACGGCACCCCGCACCGTGAAGCAGCTCGAACAGAATCTGACGGCCCTGACCGCACCGACGCCAAGCGCTGTGCAGTTGGACAGCTGGCGATCGTACGGGAGCCTGGTGTACGGGAAGGGCGCGGATGCGTTCGATACGGACTGGCCCTGACGAGACGCATATCATGGACCTCGTCCGAATGGCACCTGAGCCACTGACGACACACGAGCAGTGAACTGGGACGCCCGTGCCCCATCTTTCATCGACGAACCAGAGTGCAGCCCCAACGGGCATGGACCTTGCAGGCCATCTCGGGACACTCCGAAGCCCACCGAAGATCCGAGGAAGGCTTCCAATGGCCCGTCCCAATCGACATCTCTCGAAAACAATCGGCCGTTTCCTGCTCCCGATCACAGGACTGCTCTCGCTCCTCTGGTTCCTGATTCGGGTCGTACCCCGGCCCAGCCGCGCCGCCTACCCCTGTCAGGTGGCCGCCTTCCCCATGGCCTCCGCCTTCGTGCTGTGGATGGCGAGTGTGGTCGCGTCCTGGTCAGGTCTGCGACTGGCCCGTGTCTGGTTCGTCCGGGGGCGGTCAGGGCTGGCCGGCATCGCCCTGCTCGCCTCCCTCGTCGCCGGCAGCCTTGCCCTGATGGAATCCGGCGGTCTGGCGGGCGCCACGGTCCTGGCCAGCCGCTTCGAACCGTCAGAAGGCCCGAATCAGCCGATGGGCGCCGGTAGAGGCATCTTTCCCGGTCGCGTCGTCTGGATCCACGAGCCGGAGGCAGCGAAGTGGGATGGTGTCAACGGGCAATGGTGGACCGATGACAACACCGACCCGGTCGTCGTGGCACAGATGCTCTCCGACGGCCTGCAGAGTCTGACCGGGACCTCGACCGATGGGGCGGCATGGTCGGCGTTGTTCCACCATTTCAACCGCACCCATGATCGCGGTGATATGGGGTATCAGGCCGGTGAGCGAATCGCCGCGAAGTTCAACTTCAATCAGACGAGTGCCCGCTCAAATGGCAACGAGTCCTTCACCGGGCCACAACTGACGCTCGCCTATATTCGCCAGCTTGTGGAGGCCGCCGGTGTGCCCGACACGGCGATTACCATCTACGACGCAACCCGCTATGCCCCGAAGCTTCTCATCGATGCCGTCCACGCCGAGTATCCCGGTGTACGTTTCGTCAGCTTCGTTTCGACCTCCACGGGCAACATCGGGCACGAACGAGGAGAAGAGATCGCCTTCTCTCAGCCACTGACTCTCGAGCGCCGGGGCGGTAACCCCACCTACGTGCCGAGAGCCGCTGACGAGGCGACGTATGTCGTCAACGTCGCCATCATGAAGGGCCACGATCTTTCGGGGGTGACCCTGACGGCCAAGAACCTCTTCGGTTCGATCTCCGCCGACTACGCCTCGGGTGAGCGCACGAACAATGCCCCGGTCGCCGCCGGTCTGCACCCTTACACGGCGGTCCGCGATTTCGGTGCCGGCGCCAGTGGCTCGGGTGATTGGGACTTCGCCGGTCGGGACCTGGGGACGTACAATCCCCTCGTCGACCTGATCGGACACCGGGATCTGGGAGGCAAGACGCTGTTGTACGTGGCCGATGCTCTCTATTCCACGCGCCGTCAGAACGAACACCTCAGCAACGGCGATCGTTTCACGAGCGAGCCCTTCAGTGAGACCGGCTGGCCCTCGAGCCTGTTCCTGTCGCAGGATCCCCTGGCGATCGACTCGGTCTGTCTGGATTTTCTGCGCGCCGAGCCGACTCAGTTCAACGTCTACGGCAATGTCGACAACTACCTGCACGAGGCAGCGAGGGCCCACGATCCCCCGTCGGGGATCACCTACGATCCCGAGGGTGACGGTACGACGCTGGGCAGCCTGGGGGTCCACGAGCACTGGAACAACCCCGTGGACCGTCAATACAGCGGGAACCTCGGCCTCCCGGGCGGGATCGAGCTCTACGTGCCTGGTGTGACCACGGCCGTCACCGAAGTCGGCGACGCTGCGACGACCCCGTCGACCTGGTCGCTGAGCGGATATCCCAATCCCTTCAACCCGACCGTCACGGTCTCCTGGAGCCAGCCCGTGGATGGTGCCGTGCACCTTGCTGTCTTCGACGCGATCGGGCAGCGCGTCGTCGTCCTCCACGAGGGCGACACGTCGGCGGGCAGCTACGAGGCGACGTGGGACGGTACCGATGATGCCGGACGACCGCTGGCATCCGGTGTCTACATGGTCCTGCTATCGAGGGACGGGCAGCGGCAACGCGTGACGCGGCTGACGCTGATGCGGTAGACACAGGGCTGAGCTCGGGGCTCCTGGCGACGACCTGGACGCAGACAGCAGCCCGAGGCAGGAGGCTCCCACGACGCTAGCGCTGCATCGCGCGACGTCGTGTCGGCCCCAGGACGGGGGATCGCCTTCCGTGTTGTGCCTGCTCATCGCAAGAGCAGCAACCTGC
>PBSR01000203.1 GCA_002726335.1 Gemmatimonadaceae bacterium | reverse complement strand
GGTGGGCATCTGTACCCGTGCCATGATCGTGGCCAGAACGATGCCGACGTGTCCGGCGCGCAGTTCGGGCAGGGCGACCGTGGCGATGCCCATGCCACCCGACCGCGGCGTCTTGCGCAGGGCATCGGGGTGGATCGACCTGGCACCGACGCCGTCGCGATAAACATCCTCACGTTCCCGCAGTGTCTGCACACACTGTGTCAGGTCGCGACGATGGTGGAGCGCGTTGAAGGCCAGGTCGAGGTGGCCGTCGACGATGAGAACCGGTTCGGGTGCGGCCACTTCCAGGCTACTTCCGCACGAGGTATTTCTCGACGATGTCCTGATCGACTGTGACACCGAGGCCCGGACTTTCGGGTACCTGCACATACCCTTCGTCATCGATGGCGAAGCGCTCTCTGGTCAGCTCGTGTCGCAAGGGTGAGTCGGCCATGCAGAACTCGAACATCTCGCCGTGGGGCACGGCGGCCAGCCCATGAAGAGAGGCCGCGATCGTGATGCCACTCTTGAAGCTGTGGTTGACGACCCGGGTGTGCATGCGGTGGGCGAGTCGTCCCACTTCGACCATCGTCGTGAGGCCACACCGTCCTGGATCCGGCTGCACCCAGTCGAGACGACCGTCGAGCATGAGCCTTTCAAAGTCGACGTAGCGGGATTCCGCCTCGCCGGCAGCGATCGGTACGGGGCTGGCATCACTCAGACGGGCGTATCCGGCGATATCCTCGGGATGCAGCGGCTCCTCGAGCCAGAAGATGCCAAGATCGTGAAACTGTCTGGCTCGCGTCAGTGCCGTCTTCCAGTCCCAGACCTGACCGGCATCGACGAGGATATCGACGTTGTCGCCGGCGCCGCGTCTGGCTTCGCGCACCAGCGCCACATCCTCGGACTCGCTCTGTCCCATGGGTCCCCAGCCGAACTTGATGGCGGTGAAGCCCATGTCGGCGTGTTTACGGGCCAGATCGTGCGTGGCCTGGGGTGTGTCGCCGAAGAGGATCGAGCAGTAGGCGCGGAAGCGTGTCTGGTGGGGACCGCCGAGCAACTGGTACACGGGACGGTCGCAGGCTTTGCCGTTGATGTCCCAGAGGGCGAGGTTGACGCCGGCCATGGCATGCGACCCGGCGCCGGTACGGCCGTAGTAATTGGCCGCCTGCTCCATGGCGGCCATGCAGACGTCGAGGGCCAGAGGATCACGACCGATCAGGGCATTGGCCAGACCGTTGGCGATCTGGTGTGACAGGGGCGCTTCGATCACGGCGGCAACCACCGTGGGCGCCGAGTCGACCTCACCCCAGCCCGTGATGCCGGCATCGGTGTCGATGCGGATGAGGCAGGTGTCCTGCGTGCCATCGCAGGCACCGGTTACGTTGGGCAGGCGCAGGACGTGGGCGGTGACCGCCGAGATCTTCAAAAGCTGAACACGGTCTCGATGGACATCACCTTGCGACGGTCGAGTCGGCCGTCGGCGGCACGCACGAAGAGGAATCGTGTGTCCCAGACGACGGCGACGCCGCCGGCCATCTCAAAGCCGACGTCATAGCCGTAGAAGGTATCCTCGGTGGATTCAAAGAAGCCATCCTCCGAGTCCGGTGTGCCGTCGACGTCGAGACGATTGCCGATGTTGTTCTTCTGATAGTAGGCGCTGGCGCGCTTCAGCCGGGGCACCATCGTCAGCAGCTGTGGTGACAGGTCCGCCTCTGCATGCAGCTGTCGCAGAGGCTCATCGGCGCCGACCATATGCTGGTAGTCGGCCGCGCCCCGGGCCAGACCGAACAGGTCGGTCACCAGCCGGCCATAGACGCCGTTGAGGCTCTCGCCGCGACCCAGACTGGCGTCTTTTGGCTGCGCTCTGCCCGTGGCGACATCGAGTCGGGCGCGGTCCACATCGTACAGGTTGTCGAAGTAGCCGGCTTCAAAATCGTCCTGGAAAAACCGGTACTCCAGGCGGCCGTCGAAGGGACCCACCTTGGCCCAGAGCCCCGGAGCCATTACCCCGAATCCCTCCGCCTTGCGGTTGCCGGGCGCCACTCCCTGGGAGTCGGCTGACGCCGGGCTCAGTTCATCATCGTCATCGATCATGACCGCCATCTGGCCATAGATCGTCAGGTTGAGCCTGTCGTCGTCCAGCACGTTATAGCCGGCATCGAGGCCAAGAATGCCGAAGGGGTCTGAACCCACACGATTCTTGTCGAAGGGCGTGCGCCGACGCACGTCCCGATCGACGCGGAAGGCGTCCCCCTCGAGTGCCGCGAGACCGTCGATGACATCCGGCGGCAAGCCGCTGCCGCTGTCGATGTCGATGACGCCGTCGTTGTCATCGTCGGCATCGAAGTCATCGGACACGCCGTCGCCGTCGTTGTCCAGAGCCAGGTCTTCGTCTTCCGGAAAGGCATCGACATCGTCGGGGAAACCATCGCCGTCGCGGTCGAGGAGGCCGGCGTACTGATCGAGGTCGACAACGTAGGTGAGTCCTACTTCGAGTCTCGGCATGGGCCTGTTGAAGACTCGAAGCCCCACCAGCGCCCCTCCTTCCTCCAGATCCTGGAGATTGCTGACCAGCCCTTCGACGCCGAAGCTGCCACCGCCCAGCCCTTCGAGCTGGAAACGGACCCCCGTGTTCTTGACGCCGGGGTACTGCAGCGTGTTACGGTAGCGGTCCATGATGAGCCCGTAACCGAGTGTGACCCGGTCGAGGGCGCCGACGCGGACGAAGACCGGATCGCCGGGTCTCCCATAGCGCACGTAGTATATCTTGCGCAGGAACGTATCAAAGGTCTCGGCCGCGGTGTCGAAGGACCAGCCGCGGCTCTGGAAGTCACCATCTTCACCGATAAAAAGCTCGATATCAAAGGCGACGGCGAGCTTTCCGAAGGGGATCTCGGGACGCAGGCTCAACCGGTACAGCTGACGGTCCTGGACCGTCACCGAACCCATGCTGGCACTGTATTGAGGACCCATCTTCTGGCGAGCTTCCTCGCCATAGCGGGATCCGTCCTTCGACCCGGTGGTGGTGTCCTGGGCAAGAAGAAGAGATGTCGAACTGACGACGAGTATCAGTACGTAGGAGAAGGCGCGCATGTGATCTGTCGATGTCTCAGTTAAACCGCGGCGTATTCTTCAACGGGTCCTGCTGGATTTTCTGTTCGTCCTCATCGATGATGAGTTTGTAGCTGCAGCGTTCGGCATCCTCGCGAACCAGCTCGGTCTGCTCGCCGATGCGGATCTCGACGCCGGCGAACATGTCGCTCACCACATCGACCGTCGTCTTTACCGCCAGCTTGCGCTGCAGGTCGGCGATCTCTGCGAGTTCTTCCTGCTGGTTGCGTTCGAGTTCGGCCACTTTGGCGACGCGCTTGACGGCCACGAGCATGGCCTGCTTCTGCTTGGCCGAAGGGCAACGCGCCAGCTTCTGCTTGATCAGGTCCAGATCCAGACGGTCGATGCCCAGCTTCTTCAGCAGAGCCCGTTGTTTCTCTTCACAGGCGTGCATGTTGGCACGGATCTGATCGGCCCGGTTCACCTGATCGGGGTCGACTCCCACCACCAACCGCGTGCTGGCGTTGTATGGTGAGCCGATGGAGCGCGCCGTGATCCCCTTGGCACCCCAGATGAGGCCGCCCACGAGGGCCCGGGATTTGCCTTCGCCCATGCCGGGTACGATGACCTGGCCTCCGGCGCGCACCGAGGCGTTGAAGATGTAGCTGCCAACCTTGATGTCACCACCGGTTCGGACCGTGGCCTCCTGGATGAATTTCGACATGATGTCCCCACCGGCCACCAGTTCGGTGCTGGTGCCGACGACGCCGCGCTGAATGAGAATGTCCTTGCCTGCCGTGACGTAGGCCCCGGCCTCAATGTAACCGCCCACCGTGATGGTTCCGGTTGCCTTCACCGAGAACTGCGACTGCACGGAGCCGCCGATGACGACATCACCATTGAAGTCGATGTTGCCCGTCGAGTAGTCGACGTCGCCCTCGATGTTGGAGATGGGGTAGACACCGATATTGATCCGCATGTGACGCCGGCCCTTGACGGTCTTCAACTCCGAATCGGAGGAGATTCCACCCCCGGTCTCGCAGAAGAAGGCCATGCTGCCGTCCTCTTCGGGTTCGGCGTAGAGTCGAGAGTCGGTGACGACCTCGATGTTGAGGGGTGAGGGAGGCTGCAGGTCCGTCCCGAAGATGTCCTTGCCGGGGGTGCCCAGTTTCGGCGGTATGAGCTTGCCCAGCAGGTCACCTTCCTTGGCGACAGTGGTCAGGTTGCGATCGCGGAAGTCGATGGTGCCATCATCGAGGATCTTCCCCGGTTTGTTCGAATCGATCTGCACCTCCCACTCGAACTCGGCATCACGTCCGCCAACGGGGGGCGTGCCCTGCGCCACGGCGATGACGTAGTCGCCCTTGCGGCCCCCGGCTTCCAGCTCGGCAGCAATTTCGGCCCAGCGCTCTGGCACGTAGCCGTTGACGATTTCGAGCTCGTCGAGGATGTCCTGCATCTCTTCCACCGAAGGGAATCTCGGCGCCAGGTTCTGCGGCAGATTCAGGAAATAGGCCGCCGTGCGGTCGGGGGAGATCCACAGAGGCGAGATGACGTTGACCTCGATGTCGAAACGCATGGCCACGTAGCCGAACTGATCAGCCATGGCGCGCAGCTCGTCTTCGGACGCGGTCAGGCCTTCGCCGACCTCGAGGGGGACCTCCTTGCCCTCATCGGGGACGGCTTCCTCGCCCTGAATATCCTGCCCGGGGACCCCCGACGTGGCGGGAATCTTCTCGACGATGGCCTCACCGGGACGCACGGCTTTGAAGCGGATGCTGCTGTCGCCGACCTCCTCGTCGTCACTCTCGTAGATCTCGCGCAGGGCGTGTTCTATCGCCTCGGGTGCCTTCAGGTTGAGGATGCTCTGCAGATGATTCCACTTGATGAGCTCGTATGGGTCAAATGCGTACTTGATCTGCGCGTCCTCGCCCTGGATCTCGGGCGTGCCCTGGGCGATCGGCACGGTGACGGGCAGGGCCTGCTTTTCACTGAGCCGGGCGCAGATCAGTTCGAGCTGGCGATCCATGATGCCGAACTCGATCCACTTCATCTCCAGCAGATTGTAGAGGTCTTCCTCGGTGGGTACCGGAGGCGGCTCGCCCTGGGGGGCATGGAAGACGAACCGAGCCTCCATGTGATCGGAAGATGTCCAGATCGGGGAGATGACGGTGGGCTTGCCGCCGATCAGTCCCGCATAACCATAGAGGTCGGCTGACGCCGTCATGCCATCCTCCGAGAGGCTGACATGGTCCCCCGGCTCGAGCCGGATATCCTCGACGCGAGCGATCTCGAGGGGCTGGCCAAAGACGTCGATGCCGGGCTCGACCTGTGCCGCCACGATTTCGGAGACGGTGTCGCCCTGGCGTACGATTCTGACCGACCCCTGCCAGGATTTGCAGGCCTCGAGGTACTGTCCTTCGATGGCCAACTTGAGACGTTCGAAGGCAGTCTTGGTCTCTTCCTCGCCAGTGATCAGATCGCGGGGAAGATGATGTACAACTTCCGTGGGCTTGAGAACCCTGGGAGGCTTGCCGCGGGCGACGACGACCTCGAACTGATTCTGTCCACGTGCCGCTTTGCCGAGGGCCGCCCGGATGGCCTCATTGTCGACGCCGTGAGTGATGCCCTCGCGGCGCAGCAACTCGGTGATGTCTTCGTGGGTATTGTCGCCGGTGATACGGCTGACCCTGGCCGTCATGCGATCCTCGCCGACCTCGATGCCGAGAGGTGTGGCCTGCAGGTGGGCCTCGAGGTTGCGGTATTCCTCGAGGTCGCGCCGGCGGCGAGCGGTCCGATCCTGGCGACGAACGTCATGGGTCGACCCGGCCCGCGCTGGTGCCGGTACGTCGTCGTCAGCGCTCTCCTCGCCACCATCGGAGAACAGGTCCGTGAGGTCGTTCTCGGTCAGCTCCTCGTCGGGGAGATCAAAACCAGATCCCTCCTCCTCGAGTAGAGATTCGAGTCCACCCAACAGATCTGCGTCGGCCTCTGCGGCATCGTCCGAGGAAGTGCCGGCGGTCTTTTCGGGGCTCTCGTCAGGCATGTTACCTATAACAAAGGAACGAAGGGGCACCATCTCAAGCGGGTGTGCCCGTTTCGTCTGCGACGTCGAGGCACTGAAACGCTGCTACGTAACAAGAAAACAACACCTTGCGCAAGGTCTCCGGGGCCGTTGCCGACACCACCGGCGACTCCTATCATAGCGGTCGAAGCGAATGGAACGATGGCCGAGCCGCACGGCTCCATGAGGAATTCATGCAGACCCTGAATGACCTGCTCGAGCAGAGCGTCGAGCGCCATGCGAGCAAACCGGCGGTGCGCCGCCTGGAACGTACCGAGGACGGCCTGGGTTATGTGCCCATCACCTACGCGCAGCTGCGGTCTTTGCGGGACCGGTTGGCGAGCGGCCTCGCTGCTGCCGGACTCCACAAGGGCCAGCGAATCGGAATTCTCACAGACGGGGGCTTTGAGCCGATTCTCACCTTTCTCGCCGCCGATCGTCTCGGGCTTACGGCCGTACCAATGTGCCATAAGTCTTCGACCGAGATTCTCGTACACAACATCTCGCGGTCCGGCGTCGATTGTCTCGTCGTCGATGAGAAGGGCCTCCAGCAATACGAGCTGGTTCGACCCGCCCTGCCGCAGCCACCACAGATCCTGCTTACGGAGGCAACAGAAGGCGAGGGGCAGACCTGGGAGGCAGTGATGTCAGGCGACGGCGTGCCGCCAGAGACCGACGTAACGGCTGCGGACGAATCGAAGATCCTCTACACGTCAGGATCCTCCGGGTTGCCAAAGGGGGTCGTGCAGACCCATGGCAACATCGTCGCCAATGTTCTGGCTGTCTGGGACAGGATCAGCCACGCCGAAGATCTCTATTTCTTCAAGTCCGCCCCGGACTATCACTCCATGGGCATCCTCAACATCTACTACCCGCTGGCAAAGGGCTGGACCCTGGACCTGGCACGCTCCCCGGATCGAGTCCTGGCCGACATCCGCCTGTCGCAGCCGCAGGCCTTTCTCACCGTGCCCCTGGTACTGGACAAGGTCTTCGGCAACGTCCGCAAGGAGATCGATGCCGGCGGCATCAAGGGCCGTCTCGTGGCGCGAGCCGTGCGTGCCCGATCTGCCGTCTCGCGCGGTCAGGCGGGAATCGCGGATCATCTCGTCGACAGGACGATCGGCGGGAAAGTCGTAGGCGCCATCAAGGACCAGCTCGCCAAGCGCGTGGGCGGCAACCTGGGCCTCCTCGTCGTCGGCTCCGCCAAGGCCGATCCCGAGGCCCTGGCTTTCTTCCACGATGTGCTCGGCATCCACGCCTTCGAGGGGTACGGGGTCACCGAGTGTGCGCCGTTGATCGCCGCCAACCACCTCGAGGCTCGCAAGGTGGGTACCGTCGGTCGGCCTCTGTTCGACGTGCGCCTCGTACGCGAGGACGGTGTCGAGGTGGCCAGGGCCGTTCCCGGACGCAACGAGTACAACCACGGCGAGGGGGCTGTCGGCGAACTCTGGGTCAGCGGCGACAATGTCATGCGCGAGTACCTTGACGACCCCGAACAGACAGCTCGAGTCCTGGTGCGGGACCGGGATGAACCGGATCGTCTGTGGTATCGCACCGGTGACCTCTTCAGCATGGACGGCGAGGGGTTTCTGACATTCCGAGGCAGGGTGGGCAGGCAGTTCAAACTCGGCAATGGCGAGTTCGTCAACCCGGAGCTGCTAGAACGCATCTACTCGCGAGCGTCGCTTGCAGAGCATGTTCTGGTGACGGGCAAACAGGCCTGGAGTCACCCGGTGATCATCGCCACCATCGACCTGGAGGAGGCTGCGCGACAGACCGACCTGCAAGGTCTGCCGGCGGCGGCTGAGGACGACGGCGCCGGCCTGCGCGCCTTCGAACCGATCCATGCCCGCCTTCGGCAGCAGCTGCTGGCCGAGGCGGATCTGGCGGGGTTGTCCGGCCACGAGCGTCCAGTCCGCGTTCTCGTCCTGCCGCGGGCTCTGTCAGAGGAGGATGGCACGTTGACTCGCGGCCTGCGCAAGGTCGTACCGAAACAGGTCGTGGCGGCGTACGCGGAGTTGATCGAAGCGGCAGCCGAATAGCAGCTCCGGTCTCTCAGCTCCGAAGCTGATTCCAGAGACCGCCGAGGAAGGCCCGATTGTCGCCGGCAGCATAGGCCAGATCGGTGGCGAGGCGGTGGAAACTCTTGCAGAACCTCAGGTAGTACGCCGGGTTGTCCATCGGTGGTTCGCCCGCAGACCAGTCCCAGTCCATGGGGGCCAGGTCGTTGACGGCGATGAATGGCGAGATCGGTTCAAGAGTCCGCTGCAGCCGCAGGTTGTTGGCGACAGAAGCCGCTTTTTCGAAGACCTGCGGCGCCATGATGGCCGATCCCACCGACAGCAGCACCCCTGACTGCAGGCCGGATACGGACTGGGCGAACACGCCGAAGTCGATGCCAGCCGCGCGTCCCAGTACCGCACCGCGGGCCATGGGATGAACGAAGACGATGTCGTAGCCGATGCCGGGATGTACCGTGAGAGGCACGCCATGGCGCCAGGCGGCCGCCGTGAGGGAGTGGTCACGGTGAGGGTGAGGCACGTGCTGCCTGCCGCCCGACCAGCCGAAGGCCGACATGGCTCGCAGCAGTTCCGCCCGCGCTGGCGCCGCCTCATCACCGTCAGGCTGTGTCGCCCAGTCTACCAGGTCCTGCTGCAACCGAGACGGCTCGGGTAACGTGCAGCCCTCCTCGTTGATGAAACGCCCCAGACTTTCTCCGTAGCCCATGCCTTCGAGGGCACCGGCGAGCAGCGCCAGTTGTGTGTACCGACCCGTTTCGTCCCAGGCGCCGAACGTGCCGGCGGCGACGTTGCGGCGCACATCCTCCTCGGATCGACCGCCAAAGGCGTACTCCCAGTCGTGGATGACCCCGGCGCCGTTGGTCGCCAGATGGGTGACCCAGCCGTACTCCAGCAGGCGTTCGACGACGGGACCGAGGCCGTTTTTTACCAGGTGGGCGCCGTAACACAGAATCACCGAAGCGTCGGCCTCTCGCGCCGCCCGTACGGCCGAGGCGACCCGGTCGATGATCGGCGCCATGGCCCCGGATTCAGTCGCAGGTCCATCGGGATCGACGAGGATATCGGCAAGGGCGTGCTTGCTCCGGCGCTCGGCAAGAGGCTGTACGCGGACCGAATCTGTATCAAGCCGACGATAGGCCATGGTCGATCTCCTTCCAACGTCGACGCACCTGCGTCGGTGTGGCAGTGCCGGTGGTGCCGATCTGCTGCACGGTGACGGAGCCGACAAGGTTGGCCACCGTGGCGGCTTCCAACCGAGTTGCCCCGGCAGCCAGGCAGCAGACAAGGGCTGCCGTCGTCGAATCGCCCGCTCCCACCGGATCGATGGGCCGGTCCAGGACGGGAAAGCCCGGCACGTGCTCTGCCTCTCCGTTGCCGCAGACCACCATTCCTCGTTCTGCCATCGTCAGGAATACCGGGCGTCTCTTTCCTCGTCCCGACAGTCGCCGGGCCTGCGTCATGGCCGCCCCAGTCGAACGGGCCGGGCGCACGCCGAGGGCGTGGGCCGCCTCCCTGTGGTTCGGCTTGATGGGCAAGCCGGCAAAACAACCGATCCGCTCCCGCGAATCGACGAGGAACACGGTGTCGGCCGATCGATGGCTCAGATCCTGCAACAGACGCCGGATCCGTGGTGTCACCACGCCACAGGCGGCTTCACTCACCTGGTCGACGATGATGACCGCGTGCCATCGCCCGATCGCCTCTTCGAGGAAGCCGGCGAGGCGATCCTGCAACACTCGTGGCGTGGGGCGTCGATTCTTGATGTCGATGCGTTCGAGCTCTTCGCGGACCCGCCAGCCGCCGCCGTCTCGGTCGACGTAACAGGGTTTCGCATACGTCGGCGTAAACCGATCGGCGGCAACGAAGAAGCCTTCGCGGCACAGACCCAGCCCATCCATGACTCGCTGTAGTTCCCAGCCTTCGCCGTCGTCACCGCGGAAACCGACAGCGCTCACCGTGCCGGCGCCAAGGGCGACGAGGTTGGCCGCCACCGTTCCCGCCGCCCCCGCCTGGCGACGGGTCCGTACCACCTGGTAGCAGTTGCGTCCCGTTTCCAGGGAGGGCTCGTCCAGGCGGCCATCGCAGTCGTAGTAGGCGTCGAGGAAAAAGTCACCGACAACGGCGACGTGCAGCGACCGCAGGCGCCTCAGCAGGTCATCGAGCCGACGTCGCGGCAGCCACTCCGTCATGCTGTGACTCCAAGGCTCTGCAACAGCTGTTTGGACTCGCGCCAGTCGGATACCAGCACCTGAGCTCCAACCTCCTGCAGACGACTCGCTTTCCACGGATCGCAGCCATCGCCGCCGTCCTCGCGGCTGGCGATCCCCACGGCGATGCCGCCGGCGCGTCGGGTCTCTTCGATCTCGACATACCCATCACCGAAGGCGACCAGTTCCGGACCGGACAGTCTGTTCTCGGCGATGATCTGTTCTATGACAGCCCGCTTCGAGAAGGCACGGTAGTCGGCCAAGGCGCCATGGATCCTCGGCGGATCGCCACCACCGTCGTCGAAAAAACCGCTGAGCCCCAGCAGCCGGGCCTCGTCGATGACGTTTGGCAGGTCGGTGCCACTGGCCAGGTAGCAGGTGACCCCCGCCGCGCACAATCCCTGAAGCAGGTCCGTCGAGCCGGGGACGAGATACTGTTCGGGGGAATGGTGCTGCTCGCGCAGGGCGCACAGGCGGTGGCCGATGCTCTCAAGCAGCCGGCGCAGGAACTCTGTCTTGTACTGATCTGCTGACAAAGGGACGGCCCCCGCAGCACGGACTCGTTCCTCGAGTTCGAGGGCCTGGTACATCGTCTGCCGTCCCGTGAGTCGCACGATGAACTCACGGCAGTCGCTGGCGTGTTGGTTCCGGGGGGTGGCGGGCGCCGCGGCGCAGAGAACTTCACAGAAGTACTGCTCCATCACGTGCTGCCAACCGGCGCGCAGCAATGACAGCGTTCCGTCGAAGTCGAACAGGGCGTGGCGGACCTGCCCTGGCACCATGCCCACATGATCCAGGATCCGAATGGCTGCACCGATCGTTTCAAGGGGTAGCTGAGGGGCCGTTTCGGTGGCATAGGGTAGGGGCGGCGAACCGTGTGTGCAACCCGCCATCAGGATCTGATACGGCTTGATAGAATGGTGGTAATACCGTATTTTTCTTCACTTTAGGACACTTTGCCATAATCCGGGGAGCCCGGTATCATGCCCATCAACAAGGCAGTGTTGCCCGTGGCGGGAATGGGGACCCGCCTGCTGCCGGCGACCAAGTCGCAGCCCAAAGAGATGCTGCCGGTGGGCCACAAGCCTGTGGTGCAGTATGTCGTCGAGGAGATGATCGATCAGGGCGTTGGCAAGTTCCTCTTTGTCACCGGTCGCAAGAAGCGAAGCATCGAAGACCATTTCGACGACGATCCCGAACTCGAGAGCCGTCTCAACAACCGGGAGGACATCGGCGAGGCCGACTATGCCGGGCTCGGTGTCGATTTCTTCTACGTGCGTCAACGACGTCCGGCCGGCAACGCCGACGCGGTACGTCTAGCCGAGGAGTTCGTCTCCGGTGAGTCCTTCGTCGTCGGCTTCGGCGACACGATCGTGACTTCCTCAGGCCCACGAGGGGTGGTGGCCAGACTGATCGAGGATCACGAAGCCTCCGGGGCGGCGGCAACCATCGCGGTATGGGAGGTGCCCCCTGAGGAGGCATCCAAGTACGGTGTCATCCGTCCCGCCGTGGCCGATCCGGTCGGTGCTTTTCCTATCGACGACATCGTTGAGAAACCCCCCCTTGGTGAAGCACCCAGTCATCTCGCGGTGGCTGCCCGGTACGTGTTCACGCCGAAGATTTTCGAAGCGATTGCAGCCACTGACCCCGGAGTGAAGGGCGAACTGTGGCTCACCGATGCCATCCGTCGCCTGCTCGAGTGGGGAGACGACGTACGCTGCGTCCGCCTGTTGGACGGGGAGCGCCGCTACGACATCGGCACGCCGCTGACCTATTACCGAGCGTTTGCCGATTTCGCTCTTGCCGACCCAGAGCACGGTACGGCCTTCGCCGAGTACCTGCGCACCTGCTTGCAGGAGGAAGGTGGGGGCGCCGCAGGATGAAGCTGCAACTCGACTACGGCTCGGAGGGCCTCAGCGCCACCATCCCTGACAATGCTCACGTTCTGGAGATGGCCAACGCCCCGGGGCTGGACGCCATCGAGGCGAGTATCAGCCTGGCCTTGCGCAGTCCCATCGGTACACCGCCACTGGCGCAGCTGGCGGCGGGGCGCAGCAGTGCCTGTGTCGTGATCTCAGACATCACGCGGCCTGTCCCAAACGCCGTGATCCTGCCCCCGATCCTGAGCGTCCTGGAAGAGGCGGGGATCCCTCGTGAGCGTATCACGATCCTTGTCGGCACCGGACTGCACCGGCCGAATGAAGGCGAGGAGCTCGTGCGGCTCGTAGGTGAGCCCATCGCCACCACCTATCACATCGTCAATCACAGGGCGCAGCAGCGTGACACACTGGTGCATCTCGGTGACACGTCCGCCGGGGCCCCGATCTGGATCGACAGGATCTACCTGGAAGCAGACCTGAAGATCGCCACGTCCCTCATCGAACCACATCTGATGGCGGGGTACTCCGGCGGTCGCAAAGCGATCTGTCCCGGCATCATGGGCGTAGATACGATGAGAGTACTGCATGGTCCCGCGTTGATGGGGGATCTGCGGTCGGCCGAAGGGATCATCGAGGGCAATCCCTTCCACCAGCAGGCCCTGGAGGTGGCTCAGACCGTTGGTGTCGACTTCACCTTCAACGTCGCCATGAATGACCAGCGAGAGGTGACCGGGATCTTCGCCGGCGATCTGGAGGAGGCCCACGCCGCGGGTGTCCGCTTCGTCGAGACCCAGGCCAGCGCCTGGCTGGACTCGCCCGTGCCCATCGTCGTGACCACGAGTGCCGGATATCCTCTCGACCTCACCTTCTACCAGGCCGTAAAAGGACTGACGGCGGTGCTGCCCATCGTCGAGCAGGGCGGGACCATCGTTCTGGTGGCCCGCTGTGCCGAGGGCCTCGGTGGTCCGGAGTTCACCCAACTGCTCGCCGACACCGACAGTGTCGAGCAGTTCGAAAAGCGCCTGCTGGATCCAGGTTTTTTTGTCGTTGACCAGTGGCAGCTACAGGAGTTGTGCAAAGTGCTACGCAAGGCTCGAGTATTGTTGTGCTCCGCGGGTATCGACGGCAACGGGCCGCATCTGCGCGGTCTGGTGTCCACCGTATCCTCCGTGGAAGATGGAATCCACCGGGCCCGGCAGGATCACGGTCAGGACGCGGCCATGGCCGTGGTGCCCCGTGGCCCTTATGTCCTGGCGCGATCGCGTACGGAGGCGGCATGAGGCCCCGGAGAGAATCGCTGATTCTCAGATGGTCGTTTGTCGCTCTGTCGATCGGCATCTGTCTGGCCGTGGCGGGCTGTGCCTCCAGCGGACTCGAATCGGTGCTCATGTTGCCCGATGAGGCGAAGTCGACCGAGGCCGTGGCAGATACCACCGATACCGCTGAGATCGGCGAGCGGCGCCAGCGACCCCCATCGGCGCCAGGAGACAGCACCAACGCCCTCGGGCAGGTGCTGCTCATGCTGCCCTTTTCCAACAGCTCCGACTACAACGGCCCCTGGCCCGTGCATACCGCCATGGCGCAGACGCTGGCGGACAGTTTGCGGCCCAACCGATTCCTGCGCACCGTGCCGGTAGACTCGGTCATCTCCTTCCTGACGGCTGACGAACTCCAGGGCAAGATCGATCCGACACGGGCGGCGGAACTGGCCCGCTTCCTGAACGCCGACTGGGCCGTGCTCGGCGATATCGATGTGATGACGATGAAGCGGTTCCAGGCGACCGTCCCCCTCGGGGGGTACCGCAACTACGAGGGTGTGGTATCGGCGAATCTGATCCTCGTCAACGCCATCGACGGCCGACCCACCGGAGAGGTCAGCGCCGAAGGTGTGGAGGAGAGTCGGCGGACAGGGATCACGAATCCCGCAGCTTTCGTTCCGTTCGAGAAGCAGTACGTCTTTATCGACAACGTCGAGTGGAACTCAGACGAGTTCCGTGAATCCCTACTCGGCAAGGGATTGGCCCTATGGGCGGCGAGTGCCGCGGCGGGAGTCGGCCAGGACATCAAGCCGCCGCCGTCGCTGAAAGTGCTGGAGCCCAAGATCATAGATATCGACGGCACCGTCGCGTATATTAACATCGGTCTCGTGGAAGGCATCCGCAGCGGCGACAAATACGGCGTCTGGGACCACGGCCGCGAGCTGCACGACCCCGATACCGGCGCGGTCCTGGGCCAGGCACCGCCGCGGCGGGTGGGCGTCCTACAGGTGGAACAGGTCCTGGCCGACCACCTCACGCAGGCCCGCATCCTCGAAGGTGCACAATCCATTCACAACGGCTACCTGTTGCGGGCCGAATGAGATGATCAAGCACCGCGTTACCTTCCATCCACTGCTCCTGCTCGCCGCCCTCCTGTTTCTGCCGGCGTATTCCACGGCGGGACACGTCGAGGACGACGTCGCCTTTCGCGTCTACTATCTGTTTGAGCCGGCTGACGAGAAGCAGCTGCAGCGCGCCGCCTCCGCCTATCGAGCAACCCTGGGACGGGACGGAGTGGAGTGGATCGGGATCCGGCGCAGCACTACCACAGCGGTCCCCTTCGCGCCGCTGGCTCTCGCCGACCTGCTGGCTACCACAGATAGACTGGCTCTTTCCGTAGCTCAGTGGCTACGAGCCGATGGCACCGGCCATGGGGTCTCAGGCGATCGGGTCCTGGTGGAGAATCGGACGAGCCGACGATCGTTCACCGGTACCGGGGCGGAGATACAACGACTCAGCGAGGCCGCTGGTCTGCCCCCGATGGTTTCAGGACTCGGGGCCAGAACTGACGTCGGTGTTACCACCTGGGGCAAGGTGAAGGAGTTGTTCCGCTGACCCCCGGGGGGGCGGTTTTCGGCCTCACCCCACCCAGGTACTGGCGGCGTCGCAGCGATGGGGCTTTCTTTCGAGCCCCATTTCCTTTTCTGTGCAAAAGAGGGAGCAATCCACTGGTGAAGCGCGTTCTGTCTCTTACGGCGGGTCTTCTGTGGCTGTCCGGCTGCGGCTCGAATGAAGTCACGGTGCAGGTACAAGGTGGCGATGGCCAGTTGCTGCGGCTGGACGCCAACGATCTGCGCTACCAGCACAACCGCCTGACGCAAGCCGGGACGACCACCTTCAGCGAGCTCAAGGGCGGCGAATACACCGTGTCCGTCGTCGCCGGATCCTATGTCGAGACGAAGGTTGTCGTGGTGGAGTCGGCGCCGATGACTGGAATCGGACAGTACCCGGTCGACTTCCGGGTGCCCTCCGGCGCCAACAGTGCCTTCGACCGCAAGGGCACGATCATCTACGCCTCGACGCCGACGCGCGTGCGCAACTGGGATCTGTTCACAGTCGACGCGGCAACGGGCACCGTCATACAGCTGACCGAGACGCGCGAGTTCGAGCAACATCCCAGCTGGTCGCCGGACGGCCAGCGAATCCTGTTCACCATGGGCGACGTCATGACCAACTTTGACGTCTGGGTGATGAACGCCGATGGGACGGAGCGCACTCGTCTGACCGAGCATCAGGAACGGGATGCCGACGCCGCCTGGTCGCCGGACGGCAACAGCGTCGCCTTCGTCAGTCAGCGTGACGGTGATGTCGGCGTATGGCTGATGGATGCCGATGGTGGCAACAAGCGCAAGCTGGTCCCGGGCCGGGAGCCGGCCTGGGGCCCTGACGGAAAGCGCATCGCCTTTACCTCGAGTGCCTTCGAGGGCAACGACGAGATCTACGTGATCGATGTCGACGGTGGGAACATGCGCCAGCTCACCGCCGACAAGCGGTTTGACTGGCATCCGGCCTGGTCTCCTGACGGCTCGAGGCTGGCGATGGCCTCCGAGCGTTTCGGTGGCCAGGAATTGCTCGTCACCGGTGGCGACTTCACCAGGCAGGTTCGGGTGACGATGGCCGAGAATACCTTCGAAGTCGAGCCCAAGTGGTCGCCCGATGGCCGAGCTCTGGCTTATTCAGGCAAGATGACGATCGGCGCCGACGGCGAGCTGGTTGCCGACGACAAGGGACGCCCCCAGGGCACGTACGACATCTATCTTGTGCCTTCATCTGGCTTCGACTGGGATGACACGACCGAGCGCCCCGTGCGACCGATCAACCTGACCCAGACCGACGACCGCGACGAACGGTCGCCGAGCTGGCGGCCCTTCTGACGCAACCCGCGCCACGGCTATGACCGGGCGCCTCGCAACAACAGCACTAGCTGCAACGTCTGGATGTGCATCCTACATGTTGGAGGATCGACCGTGAATGGACGGGTGACTTTGAAAATGGTCGTGTTGGCCCTGGTGGCGATCTGGATTTCGGCTTGCGCTTCAACGAGTGGTTCGGGCAGTGGGGCGGCCTACCTGCCGCCACCGATCCCCGAAGGGCAGGGGCGGCTGAGTCTGCAGGCAGCCGGGATCAATCAACTCAACTTCTATATCGTCGATGATGCCACGGGGGAGGAGGTGTACGAGGATATGCCCCGCATTTCCTCCCGTTCTCCCAGCGCCTACGACTCCGGCGCCGAACAGAACCGGCTGACTGCCGACCTCGCTCCCGGTACCTACACCGTGATCGTCAACACCGACATCGATGATGACGTCGTCATCGACGATGTCATCGTGGAGATGGGGCAGGAAAAGTACGTCAACGTGCGCGTCGGTCGTTTCCAGGTGCACTTTCAGGGCGGCGGCCAGTTCGGGACGCAGATGCCCTTCCTCATTTTCGACTGGAACATGTCAACTGTCCTGGGCCGCGGCATGACCTCGAGTGAGGTACGCCGCTTCATCGTACCAGAGGGGCGCTATAAGATTCGCATGGAAAACAGTTCCTCGGGCTTTGACATCATCAAGCCGGTGGAAGTCAACTACGGGCGGATCACACAGGTAATCATCAGTACGCCCTCGCAGGAAGAGCCCGAGCAGGAACAGAACCAGCAGAACTGACTCGAAAGACAGGATTCCCATGCCATCACTCCCGTTGTCGCCAAAGTGGCTGCCCCTGTGCGCGGCGCTGTTGTGGGGAGGTCCGGGTGCGTTGCGGGCCGCCGATATCGAAGGCACAGTCATCGATCGTCAGGGAGTGCGTCACACGGTGCGAAACCTCGAGATACGCGGTTCGACGACCCTGGAATACTACGTGGCCGGCAAGCGACGGCTGATGAACATGTCGCGAATCGAACGCCTGCACATCTCGGGCACGGCGCAGGATCAGGAAGCGCCGATCACGGTGACCCTGCGGACAGGTCGGGTCGAGGCGGGCACGATCATTATCAGTGGCGGCTCGACCACCCAGGATGATATCGGCGGTGGCGGCAGTCATGTTTCTGACCGGCTCACCGGGCGCACTGGCCTGGGGCCTCTCTTCGTGCCGCTCAGCGACGTGCAGGAGGTCCTTTTCGTGCACTCCGACGATGTGCCGATCGTACCTGATACGGTGAACGGTTCCATCATCGACGATCGCGGCAAGCGGTTCACGGTGAGTGATATCCGCTATCGCAGCGATGAGGCCTTCCGCTTTCGTCAGGGCCGCAAGAAGCGGCGTGTGGCCCTGCGCCACGTGGTGCGCCTGGAATTCGGCGATTCCCCCGGGGGGGAGATCCGTCCCGTGACGATCACCTACAAGACGGGAAAGGTGGTCCAGGGCGAGGTAGATGCCAGTACGGTGCGGCTGTCGGGTGAGGTCGACCACGTGTACCGCTCTCGGATCGACTCCGCTTTCACCGGCATCCGTTCATCGGGAGGCAGCTTCGGGATCGGTTTGAACCGGGTGAAGCTCGTCCTCGTCGACCATCCCGCTGACCCGGAGGCTGAAGACGCCGAAGACGGGCAGCAGGAAGCCAGCGATCGCTGAGGTGCGGCCCCAGGCCGTCGATCACCGCTCAATCCCGGCATAGAGGGTGACGAAACCGCGGGTCCGCGTGGCCGTATCCTCGTCCTGGCGCATGCGTCGCGCTACCTCGAAGCCGGCGACGGTGGTGATGCGATACCCCTGATAGTCGGACAGGTTCGTCATCTGTACGAGGTAGACGAGCCCGCGAAAATCGTCGTCCACGCCCGGCGGTACCGGGTCGCGCATCTGGTTGTGCCACTCGTATTCGATCCCACCCTCCAGCAGGCTCCGCCGCAGCACCCGCTTGCGTGCCACCAGCATGAGCAGTTCGGTCAATTGCTGTTGCCTGGGCAGCGAGCGGGCGGGGGGGACGCGACGGAGAAACTCGCTCTTCCACCGGGGCGTGACACTGACCGAACCGAATTGCAGTGCGTACTCGGCCTTGTGGATCACTCCGAGGAAGTGTGAATCTTCACGCACACCGCGCAACTCGATCTCATCCGCAGAGCCGAACTGGCGATAGCCATCCCACTTGAGACGCTGAGCCACGTAGAGACCACGAGACGTATGCAGGTCGTGGCCAAGCCACACGGAGTGGACGAAGGTGTCCTGTGCCGGCAGCACATCGGTGACGAGCCTCTGGGCGCCGCGGGTATTGGTTTCCTGCACCCACTGCAGCAGATCATCCTCGATCGAGTCCCGAACCTTGCGCACGTCTCCGTAGAGTCGCAGGCGACCGACAACCGGGACCTCGCGCTCTGCCGTGAGCAGGGCGTAGTCGGCGTGATTGCGTCTGTCCTGGGAGATCTGCTCAATGCGCTGCCGGCCGAAATGCAGGCGGATGTCAGGGGTGAGGAAGACGCCACCGTAGCTGTTGTACCCGCGCTGGTCGACTCGGTAGGGGTAATCGGCGCGTTCGTCGTTCTCGAAACGGTCGATCCACTGGTTGTGGTTCATGTCGACGCCGTAGAGAAACTCGGGACGGTCCACCTGGAAACGCAGGAATGACTCTTCGTAGTCGGGGACCAGATTCGGGCTCTGCTCGTTGTCGTTCTGGTTGAAGTCGGAGATGAAATCGTTGTTCTCGTCCCAACCAGGAAACACCTCGCGATCGGTGGTCCCGGAGCCCCGCCGCTGCCAGTCGACGAACTGGTCCTGGTCGTCGTTGTCGTCGACGAGTTCGTAGCGCCAGAAGTCACTGGTATAGTTCGGTACACCGTCGCGGTCGACGACGGTGACGCCGGTGTTGTAGCCCGGGTCGATGCTGAAACCTTCGACGTAGGCGAACCAGGGGTAGGCGGTCTGCGCCAGATTGCCGATCCAGGCATCGGACGATTCGCTCGAGGTGAAGTGCTCGTCGAGTCCCAGATTGGGGTACTGGCGGAAGCGGAGATTGCGGACGAATTCGACATACCCCTCGAAGCCGGCCAGGTCGGTCAGCTCGAAGGTGAAGCCCGTTACCTGAGTCGCGGTGGGCAGACCGTAGTCGAAGGTGATAACCCGCTGGTTCGAACTGTCCTTGACGTTGCCCGCGGCCCGAGCGACGGGGATGAAGACGCCGCTCTGGCGATCGGAGGACACCTCCACGAGATAATCGTTGGCGATGACGAGTTCGATCTCCACCCGACGGATGCGGGACGGATCGGGCCCCGAGTAGGTGCGGTCGTTGAGGTCGAAGCGCAGCACGATCCGCTCATTGCCGTCAGCCGACAGGAAACCCGATCGCTGAAACCCCCCCTCCGGCTGGGCACGGAAGCCGATCTCGGTACCCCGGGTGACGTTGCCCTCGAGGTCGTGGATCAGGATGTCCGAGGCAAACAGTGCCCCGCCATCGACGCCGTCGTCGGGGGAGTCGTCGCTGATCCGAACTTCGAGGGCTGTGACGTTGGAAAAGTTCTGCGGGGCGGACAACTCGCCGCGAAACATGTCTCCGCTGAACGCACCTGACTGTGTATTCGACTGGTAGGCGGACAGGAAGGTGCCACCCACCTTGACGAAATCTCCCACCTGGGCCACGACACGGCCCCCGGCGAGGTTGGTAACGTCGGTGCGGGTGTCGGGGCCACTGAAATTTGTACCCGTGCGGAATTCCTGGTTGGGGGCGCTGATCCGTGACAGCAGCAGTGTCGCCTGGTGCCGGTCCGACGCGAAGTCCCATTGCAGGCCGCTGTAGTTCGGCTTGGAGAATGTCATCGGCGTCAACGTCGTGCGGATCGCGTCGCCGAGAGTAAGGGCGTAGTGGTATTGCCCCTTGTGGTCGGAGGCGATGACAAGACGGTTGAACCACGAACCGAAGTTTCCGGTCTTTTCGAGGCTGCTGCCGAAGGGGAGGGGGGCCTCCTCGCGCCAGTCGTAGACCAGCCAGCCGCGGGTGAGGAAGTTGCCATAGACATCGTAGAAGTAGTTGCCCTCGATGGCGGTACTGACAAATCGCTGATAGGTGTCGCGGGCGTAGTTGTCGTACTCCCACTGGCGCCAGCCATATTCGGCGTAGAGCTCCTGGGGCACATACCACTTGCGCACGACGGGGTCGAGAGCGTCGAACAGCACGCCCGGACCGGTGGGCTCAAACGTCACCTTGCCCCCGCGCTGGACGGTTCCCAGGCGTGCCCCGAACTCCTGCGCAGCGCCGGATGAAGCGGTCAGCAACGTGGCGGTCAGGGCGAGTCGGAGGGTGCGGCGAATCAGGCCAGGCATCAGTACACCACCCCCACGAGGCCCGTATGTCGTTCCTCGAACGCGTCGGCGTGGACGCGCAGCAGCCACAGGTACTGCCCCGGTGGCACGAGATTGCCGTCGATGAGCTTGCCATCCCAGGCGTGGGTCGAAGGACCGATGATCTTCTCCTCGTCGAATACGGTGTGCAGTCGGCGTCCGGACAGGTCGTAGATCTCCATGGTCACAGG
>PBSR01000202.1 GCA_002726335.1 Gemmatimonadaceae bacterium | reverse complement strand
TGTGGGGTCACCCCCCCTGGGCGTTACCCAGCATCCTGCCCTGTGGAGCTCGGACTTTCCTCAGAGCGAGCAACTGCTTGCCGAAGCAAGCTTGCTTGTCCGCCCCGCGCATCACCCGAGCCACTCCGGCTCAAATCAAGAAGACTCGTCGTCCCAGGCCATGATGGCGCCGCAACTCTCGCAGATACTGACCTCCTCGGAGCGTCGCACGACGGTCTTCATCTGCGCCGGCAGCTGTCGGTAACAGGCACCACAGGAACTCTTGCGCACGGGTGCCACCGTCAGGCCGCGGCCGCCTCTGATATTGTCATAATTGCGCAACAGGGCGCCATCGATGCCCCGAATGGCGGCCTGCCGACGGGACTGTACACCATCGACTTCGCCCTGCAGCGAATCGAGCTTGGCCTGCAGTTCGTCGATGCGGGCCTGCTGCTCCTGACGCAGCTCCTCGACATCCTGCGTTTCCAACTCAACCTGCTCACCGATGCCGTCACTGGACTCGATGATCTCGAGGATCGCACCCTCGTGCTCCGACATCTTGCCCTTGCAGGCTTCGACTTCGATCTGGAGCGCGTCGTATTCCTTGTTCGTCTTCACCTCGGAGAACCGCGCTTCGAGCTTTTTCAGCTGTTCGCGGGCGGTCTCGAGTTCACGTTCGTTCTGGCGCCGCCGCCTTTCCAGTTCTGCCAGGCGATCGGTCAGTTCCTTCAGGCCACCCTCGGCTCGCGTGATCTCGGCTTGCCGACGCGAGATTTCCTCGGGGTATTTGCTCTTGGCCTCTTCGAGGGTTTTCAGTTCAAGATCGACGTCCTGCACCTTGAGCAGCAGCTGCAGACCTTCCTTGAGCGACACCGAGGTCTTTTCTCCGGGCTGGGGATTCGAAAGGGGCCTCAAAAAAGAAAAGTGCACCGCAGACGGCGCACTTTTCCTGTGCGGGCAGTTCTGTAACGGCCCATCACCATGACGTAATAAGGTAGGCGATTCTCGCCATCGGGCAACCCAGGAGCGAAACCCACACACCCCCCGTGAGGCGCCTATCCGATAAGCCGACGAGCGGCGGCGGCGATATGCTCCGGGGTGAGACCGTACTTCTCGAGCAGCTCATCGTTCGGTGCCGATTCGCCGAAGGTGTCCTGGATGCCGACCCGAGCCATCGGCGTCGGCGCGTTCTCGCCGAGGATCTCGGCGACGGCGCCGCCCAAACCACCGATGATACTGTGATCCTCGGTGGTTACTACACGCCCTGTTTTCTGCGCCGCGTCGATGATGGCCGCCGAGTCGATCGGCTTGAGGGACGGTACGTGCAGCACGTGGGCCGACACACCCGCGGTGGCCAGCAGGTCTGCCGCCTGCAGGGCGCGTACAGTCTGTACACCCGTGGCCATGATTGTGACGTCGTCGCCTTCGCGGACGACATACGCCTTGCCGATCTCGAAGGCGTTGACCGCGGGGGTGTCGGAGCCTTCGGCGCTGGCAAAGATCGTCGGGTGGGGATCGCGGGTCAGGCGCAGGTAGACGGGACCGTCCCACTCGTTGGCCGCGAGCATGGCCTGCCGGGTCTCCACACCATCGGCCGGCGCCAGCACGGTGATGTTGGGTATGGAGCGCATGATGGCGATGTCGGAGACTTCCTGATGCGTCTTGCCGGTCTTGCCGGTGAGCAGACCCGTGTAGGCGGAGCCGATCTTGACGTTGAGATTCGGCTGCGCCACGACGACACGCAGCTGATCGAGATCGCGGTTGACGAGAAACACGGCGAAGCTGGACAGCCAGGGGATCAGTCCGCAGCAAGCCATGCCGGCGGCGACGCCCATCATGTTCTGCTCGGCAATGCCCATCTCCAGGAAGTGCTCGGGGCGTTGCTTCGAGACGATGTCGGCTTTTGTCGAATTGGCCAGATCGGCGTCGAGTACGTAGGTGCGCGGTTCGTCGTCGATCAGCTCGACGAGGGTATTGCCGAAGACGTCGCGCTGGGCGACGAGTTCATCGGTGACCGTCAGGTTCGCCATCAGAGAGCCTCCTCCTGTGCCGCCAGCTCCTGGCGGGCAACACTCAGGTCATCATCGGTTACCGGTCGGGAGTGCCAGCTGTAGTCGCCTTCCATGTAGGAGATCCCTTTGCCCTTGGTGGTGCGGGCGATGATGAGAACCGGCTTGCCGTCGAAACCACGCGCCTCGACACAGGCGCTGACGATCTGCTGCGGATCGTGGCCGTCGATCTCTACCGTGTGCCAGCCGAAGGATTGCCAGCGGGCGGCGGGGTTCTCCTGTGGCGGCAACCTGTCATCGCTGGCGTATCCCGCCGCCGTCGCCCAGCCGTACTGCTGCAATCCGTTCCAGTCGAGGATGCAGGTGAGATTGTCGAGGTCATACCGCGCCGCGACGAAGGCGGCTTCCCAGATTTGACCCTCCTGCGAATCACCGTCTCCGATCAGGACCCAGGTGTGGTAGTCCTTGTTCTGCAGCCGCGCGGCGAGGGCCATACCGATGCCGGGGGACAGCCCCTGCCCCAGAGATCCGGTAGACATGTCGAGGCCGGGCAGTACGGCCATGTCGGGATGCCCCTGGAGACGTGAATCGATGGCATCGAAGGTCTTCAGCTCATCCTCCGGGAAATAGCCGCGCAGCGCGAGGGCGGCGTACAGGCCGATGGAGCAGTGTCCCTTCGACAGGATGAAGCGATCGCGGTCGGGGTCGTCCGGGTGGTTCGGATCGACGTTCATCACTTCGAAGTACAGCGCCGTGAGAATCTCCGCCGCCGACATGGGGCCGCCCAGATGTCCGGCGCCGGCGTGATGGACCGATTCCACCACATGGCGTCGAAGCCGGATTGCCGTCTGCCGCAGTTGCCGCAGGCGTTCGGTGGAAACTCTACCGTCAGAACTCATGGTCCTTCCCTCCTCGGTTGCTGCATCAACGCCACGGCACGGCGACACCCAGATCGTGGCCGGCTTCCTCGAGTTTCTCGAGGTCTTCGGCGGGGATGGGGATGCCAGCGTGACGGTAGTCGTTCTCGTTGTGGTGTTCGATGGTACCCGGAGTCGTCGCTTCGTCGTATCCCGGAAGGGGATCCATCTGCTCACGCACGCCCCGCACCAGATCGTCGGTGCCCGAAGTCACCTCCTCGGGATCGGTGAACAGGCCCAGGCTCATGACGATGATGAGACCGCCGCTGTTGGCACGAGGCCAGCGTTCGGTCACCTCACGGGCCGCCTCGTTGTTCTGACCGACGAAACACCCGCCAAGGGCGGTGGCGATTCCGGTATATCCCATGGACTTGAAGAAGGCCGCGGGAATCAAGCTCTGCAGCGCGTCGAACTCTGGTCCGCGCTGGTAGTCGGCCATGATACAGGTGGCGGCATCGAGAATGAGCGGTGGCTCCTGCTCCGAAGGCAGGCCGAAACAGATGGGCGGGTTACCCCAGTACGCGGCCTGCTTGCCCGGGTTGCCGCCGCCCTCGCCGAATTTACCGGGGTGGGTGCCCTGGACCGAAAAGGCCGTACATCCGGCTTCCATGGCGCGCCGCACGTAGTGCCCGGCAGAGCCGTAGTGCCCGTGGTGACAGGTGGCACCGACGGCGACGCCGCGCTTCTTCGCCTTGTCGATGGCCGCCTCGGTGGCCTGCATCATCGGTGCATAGCCCAGTCCGCCATCGCCGCCGACGAGGATCGAGTTGTCGGTTTCGCTGAGTACGCGAAGGTCCGGCCTGGCGTTCGTCCCGCCCTCCTGCAAGGAACGGCAGTACCGCGGCATGGATCGATTGCCGTGGGAGCGAACGCCGCGCAGGTCGGAGCCGGTGAGCAGCCTCGCGATCAGCTCCGCGTGATCCGCCCGCAGTCCGGCAGCCGTGAAGCATGCGGCGCTGAAGGACTGTAACTGACCGGCATCGATGGCGGTGAAATCGGCGGGGGGACGGTTCATGAGTCCAGGTCCTGTCGGAGGCGGGAGGCGCGTGAACGCAGACTGTCACTGCGCCCCAGTTCCTGCGTCTGCAGCAGTAAGGCCAGGTCGTCGAGTACGCGGGCCTCGTCGATGGGGGAGGCAGCCGTAGTGGCGTAGACCCGGGCCGCACGGTGATACTGGTCGATCGCATCCTGACGCCGGCCAAGAAGCTCCAGCAACTGGCCGAGGGCATGGGCGGTACGGGCTACATCCTCATGTTCGGCGCCGAGGCCCTCTTCCTGGTGCGCGAGGGCGCGGCGCCAGGCCTGCTCGGCGCGCACCATATCATCGCCGATGTACAGGGAGAATCCCTGGGCGAAGAGTCTGAGCCCCTGAGCCCGGCTGCGCAGGGAGTCGGCGGCGGCGGCCCGGCCGCGGGCGGCAAGGACCTTTCCCCGGCCATGCAGGGCATAGGCCAGGGCGGGCTCCTCCGGTCGCAGGTCGACGAGACCGGAGCGATCCAGTTCCATGATGCGGGAGAAGTACCCCTCGGCGCCATCGATCTCACCGCGACTCAGGTTGATCTCACCAAGGGATCCCAGCGTGCGCACGACCACCATACCGGACAGGCTGTCCGCCTCGAGGCGTTGCTGCTGCAGGTCCAGCAGGATGCAGTAGAGGCTGTCGGCGATCGCCAGTTTTCCGGTGGCGGCGTGAGACGCCGCCAGACCCTCCAGAGCGTGCATGCGGCCAGTCGACGACCCGGCTGCCGACGCCAGCCGCAAGGCCTCACGGAACCCGGCTTCGGCCTGCTCCATCTGCTGGTCCCGGTAGGCCTGCTCGGCCGCGTGGCCAGCCAGCTCCCACGGCTCTGGCGTGGATTCGGTGGTCTCGCCGCACGCCGTCAACAGGAGCAGGACCGCCGCGACGCGAGTGCCGGGGCATGATCGATCATCCATCATGGGGGTGATTCAACGCGCCCCGTCAGTCCTGGTCAAGATCCGCCATCCAGATCGTCGATCGTCGCCAGAGCCGCCTCGATCTGCTGTCTCAGGTCCTCGTCGTCAGCCACCAGCTCGCGTGCTTCGCTCAGGAGGCGGTGGGCCTCATCCCGCTGATCCAGACTCAGATGCGTAACCGCCAGATAGAAGCGTGCACCCCCGTCCTGCGGTGCCAGGGCTACGGCCCGCTTAAAGTAGGACAGAGCCTCCTGGTGGCGATCCATGGCGTTGAGCACGCCGCCGGCGTTGATCAACGCCGGGCCGAAGTCGGGACGCACCTCGAGGGCACGCCGGTAGTAGTCGAGGGCTTCGGGGCGTCCCTTCTTGCTGAGGAGCCCACCGAGCTCGTTGAGCAGTGAGGCGTCGGTCTGCTCCAGAGAGGCCGCACGCCCCATCAGCGCCAGGGCTTCAGGCATATAGTCGTAATACAGGTAGAAGCCGCCGAGCCGGGCGTGGGTGATGGCATCTTCCGGCGCATTGGTGATGGCGCCGCGCAGACGCTTCCTCGTAGTGGCCGCAACGGTATCACCGGCGGCGAGGGCGAGCAGGTGGCCGTGCAGAGCCAGGCAGGAGTCGGCCAGCGCAGAGTGACCCAGGCGTCGGGCGAGAGTGGCGGCCCGTTCGTGCGTGACCAGGTAACCTGGATCGAGAGCGCCGGCACGCAGGAAGGAGGCCAACGCCTCTTCCCCCCTGCCCAGCGCCTCACCACGAAGGAAGTTGAGCGTCGCATCCTCAGGCAGCAGATCCATGGCCGCATCGATGGACGCCAGAGCCTGTTCGGTCTGACCCAGCTGCAGGTAGGCATGACCCAGGCGCCGCCGGGCCGCCGCTGACGCAGGATCGAGTTTGGCGGCACGCTCGAGGAAGGGCACGGCGGCCGAAAACCGGCCGTGGCGGGAGTGGATACCGCCGAGGTTGACCCAGCCGGCAGTGAATTGCGGCGACAGGCGAACGGCTCTTTCCAGGGCGTCGATCGCCATCGCATCCCGTCCCTGAGAGGCATAGGCAGAGGCCATCAGATTGTACAGGACGATGCGGGTCGAGTCCTGCTGCAGGGCCAGCTGGCAGACGGTGATGACCGAGTCGAGTCGTCCCGCCTTCATGTGGGCGTCGATGGCCGGCAGGTACTGCAGCTCCCACTCGCTGACGGGATCCTCGGCGGTGGGGGCAGCGACCGTGGCGGGCTCCGATGTCGCTGGCGCGACAGTGTCCCGATCCCCTTTGCCGCAGGCCACCAGGGAAATGGCGAAGAGGGTCAGAAAGGGCAATCGCAGGCAGAAGAATCGGTGATACCAGTTCATCAGAATACCTCGACGCGCGACGACGCGTTGCGAAGGGTGATGGCACGTTGCCTCAGGCTGTCGATGCGGCTAGACCCGTCGGGCAGCGCCTGGGCCAGATCGTCGAGAGCGGCAGCGTGACCGAGGCGCCCCGAACCGGCACTGGCGTAGACGCGTACGGCGCGTTCGTAGAGACTCAACGCTTCCCGTTGGCGTCCCTGCAGGTCGAAGAGCCGCCCCAGGGCGTGGGCGCTGCGAGCCAGATCATCGTGGTCCGGACCGAGGACGCGCTCCTGGTGCTGCATGGCACCGCGGAAGGCTTGTTCGGCACGCTCGAGCTTGTCGCCCACATAATAACTGAAGCCCTGGGCGTAGAGTTTGAGCCCCGCCGCCCGGTCGTGGAAGACAGAGGCCCCCGCCACGTCCCCGCGGGCAGCCAGAACATTGCCAAGGCCCTGCATCGTGAAGGCCAGGGTCGCCTCTTCGGGACGCAGGTCGATGGCCCCGGAGGCGTCGAGCTCAAGGATGTGGTTGAGCAGACTGTCGGCGCGGTCCAGCAAGCCGCGATTCAAGCTGATTTCGCTGAGCGTGCCCAGGGTGCGCACCAGCATCCTGCCGGACAGACTGTCGACTTCGAAGCGGTGACGCTGCAGGCCGAGAAGTCGGCTGTAGAGGCTGTCGGCAGGAGGCAGGTTGCCACGCACCGCGTGGGATGCGGCCAGACCATCGAGGGCGATCAGCTGCCCGGTGATCGCCCCGTCAACCCTGGCCAGAGCCAGGGCCTCGGTGAAGCTGGCCTCCGCTCCGGGGTATCGCTGCTCCCGGAACGCCTGCTGTCCGGCGCGCAACGGCGCATGCCAGGCAGCAGGGGGATCGGCCTCGGGGCCGCAGGCGACGAAGGCCAGGGCAAAACACAGAGGGAGCGTTGCCCGCGCCCGACGCTGGGCGCGAGTCGAGAGCTGATTGGTCGAACAGATGGGAAGAACTCCTCGGCTCTGCCCGGTCGTTGCGTGTTCCTCGCCGGGCGGCGAAGTTTTCAATTCATCACTACTGTGCGGTTCAGGGGCTGGAGAGTCATTATCAGGGACACGCTGTTACGGGTCAAGCAGGCCTCGCGCCGATGGCTTCGCTGGTGGTGCTGGGGCGCCGCGACGGCGGCAGCCTTGCCCATCGGGGCTGACACCGAACCGACGGCGTCGCAATTCACCGACGTAGCAGCCGCTTCCGGTGTCGACTTTGTGCACACCAACGGTGCCACGGATGACAAACGCCTGCCCGAAACCGACGGTTCGGGTGTGGCCTTTCTGGATGCCGACGGCGACGGTCGTCAGGATCTTTACTTCGTCAACAGTGGCCATATGGAAGGCGGTCGACAGGGCGCCGACAACCACCTGTACCACTCTGTGGGAGAGGGCCGATTCGAGAGGGTTCCCGATGCCGGTGGGGCCAGGGGGGACGCCTACGGCATGGGCGTACTGGCCGGCGATCCCGATAACGACGGTGACGCCGATCTCTATCTCACGACCTGGGGCAGGGACCAGTTCTATCGCAATGAGGGCGACGCCGGGTTTGTCGATGTCACCCGGTCGGCCGGGCTCGGCAGTACGGCCTGGGGTTCCAGTGCCACCTATCTGGACTTCGACAACGATGGCGATCTCGACCTGTTCGTTGCCAACTACGTGGGCTTCGAGCTGGGCACTCACCCCTGGTGCGGGCGTCGCGACATGGATATGCGGTTCTACTGTGATCCACGACAGTACGAACCGACCACAGATCTGCTCTACCGCAATGAAGGCAACGGAGGTTTCATCGACATCAGCGCCGCGGCGGGTATCAGTGGCAGGGGCAACGGTCTCGGTGTCATCAGCGGCGACTTCGATGGGGACGGCCGGGCCGATCTCTACGTGGCCAACGACATGTCACCCAATTTCCTCTACCGGAATCGCGGCAACGGAACGTTCTCCGAGAACGGCATGCTGTCGGGCACCGCCCTGAGCGCCGATGGCGCCTCCCAGGCCGGTATGGGGGTCGACGCGGGGGACTACGACCGTGACGGGGACCTGGACATTGTGGTGACGAACTACCAGCTGGAGAACAACACGCTCTACCGGAACGACGGCAGCTACTTCACCGAGGCCAGCTTCAACTCCGGTCTTGGACAGGTGAGCCTCAACTACCTGGGATTCGGCGTCGGCTTCTTCGACTGGGACAACGACACCTGGCTCGACCTGTTTGTCGCCAACGGTCATGTTCACGACAACATCGAGAGCTACGACCCCATGGTGACCTACCCGCAACGGGCCCAGGTGTTCCGCAACCTTGGTGCGGGGAAGTTCGTCGATGTGAGTGACGATCTCGGGCCGGCCATGCAGGAGCGGTATGTCGGTCGTGGCGTGGCCTTCGCCGATTACGACGAAGACGGTGACGTCGACGTGGCCCTATCGTCCTCCGGGCAGCCGTCGGTGCTGCTGCGCAATGATGGCGGCAATGCCGGTGCGTGGTTGCGGGTGCATCTGCAGGGAACCATGAGCAATCGCGACGGCGTGGGAGCCTGGATCCGGCTGCACGTCGGCGACGATGTCCAGTTCCACCAGGTACGGGCAGGTACCGGGTACCAGTCGACGAGCGAACTGACCGCCCACTTCGGTCTCGGGACGGCGGCCGGCGCCGATTCGTTGTGGATCGAATGGCCTTCGGGGCGCCGGCAGCGACTCGGGCCGCAGGATGCCGGACGCACCGTGCTGATCACGGAACCCCGGTAGCAGTCCTCTGCAGCGCACCAGAAGATCACCCCACGCGATACTTCTCCACTACCGACATGTCCAGCTCGACACCCAGTCCGGGGCCTTCGGGCACGAAGAAGTGTCCCTGATCGAGCGACAGGCCGCCATCCAGTACATCGGCGGCGCGTACGAAGGGCAACTCGTCGCAGGGCAGGGTTGCATTGGGGATAGTGGACTGGACGTGGACCGAATAGGCGGCCAGCACGCCAAGGCAGACGCCACCCATCTGCACCCACACCGGTACGTCTGCGGCCTCGGCCAGGGCCGCCGCCTTCTTCACCTCCCACGCCGAACCGCCCAACACGGCCTGGTCGATGCACTCGGCCTTGAGGGCTTCGAGCAGCAGGTCGAGCCGTAGCGGGTTCTTCCCGGCTGCCTGGGGGGCGCCAAAATGCATGGCGATGGGGATGTGGGTCTTCTCTCGCAGGAGCCGGTACCAGTCAAGATGACTCTTCAGTACCGGGTCTTCCAGGTTGACAACCGTGCCAAAGGGCTCGAGCTCGGCCGCCAGCCGGGCGGCGACGTGAGGGTAGCGGAACTCGGTATTGGGATCGACGCCGACAGTATAGTCGGAGCCGGCTGCCTCCTTCATCAGTCGCACCGTCTCGACGATATTCCACGAGCGGGCCTTGAGTTTATGATTGGTGAACCCCATCCTGGCGCCGGCCTCGGCTTCCGCCGAGGTTTCGGCCGGCTCCATGGGAGACGACCAGTACGAGACCGGCACCCGATCCCGAACCTTGCTGCCGAAGAAGCGGTGGATCGGGATGTCGTACGCCTGGCCGGCGATGTCGAGCAGGGCGCATTCGAACAGCCCCGGCTGGCAGAACGGGTCGAGTGTCAGCGGGTCATGACCGAGGAAGGCCTCGGCCTGTGCCGCCAGCGTCGCCTGGCCCGCTCTGCCGATATCATACACTGCTGACTCGCCGATGCCGGTCAACCCTTCGTCCGTCTCGATACGGCACAGTGTGATGTCGTAGATCTTCTCCCGGTATCTGGCGATCGCCGGCACCAGGGGTACCTCTACCCGAAACAGATCGACCTTGGTGACTTTCATGTGGCTCCCGGGTGGTATGCCGAAATGAGGAACTGGGCGCCAACCTTGTACGCCTGCGTGTATGCCACAATGATAGACTCATCAGACCTGCGTGAGGAGTCTCGAGAGTTCGATGGTCCACCCCGGCGGCCATGTTGAGGCGTCCCTTCCCGGTGCTTGATCAAGGGTCGGCTGCCGGTCATATTGCGCACCTGAGACTTCACCCGTTTCCACGTAGAGGAGCGGTTCATGGGCAACACGCACGCTGACAGAGAGATCCTCCGGCCTCTGGCCGAGCGTTACAGCGCCATCGCGCAGCAGGACATACAGAAGAAGCGGATGGAGCGTTACTACCGGACGATCGGCCTGGAAGAGGTCCGGCCCGTAGTCCTCATCGACGAGGTCCCCTGGGGCGAGATACGGGATGATGCCCTGGTGAGTCGGTGCGAGAGCGAACAATACCGCCGCCTCGAAGGGATGCTGCGGTGTGCTCTGTATCAGTGGGAGCACTTCCAGGTCGACAAAGTGATCGCACCCGTCTTTCAGATTCCCAAGCACATCCACTCCACCGGTATCGGTATCGAGGTGCAGGAGACGCGGATCAAGGGGGACACGGGAGCCTACATCGAATCGCACGAGTATGTAGACCAGCTGCAGACCGATCAGGATCTGGAGCGGCTCGAGCTGCCTGTCATCACCTATGACAGGGAAGGGACGGAGAGGGCGGCGGAGCTTGCAGCCGACGTGTTCTCAGGACTGATGGAAACCGAGATCGTCGGCCACGTGTTCCAGTACAACATCTGGGACCGGATATCCTGCTATCGCGGGGTGGAGAAACTGCTGCTCGATCTTGCCATACGTCCCGACTTCATGCACCGCACCGCGCGGAGATTCGCCGACATCGCCGCGGCCACCTTCACGCAGTATGTCGAGTTGGGTCTTCTCCATACGAACCCGCTCCTGCTGCACTGCACGCCGGCTTGCGCCCGGGAACTGCCCGCCGGTGACTTCAGCGGCACACCAAGGCCCCAGGACGCCTGGGGAAGGTGTTCGGCACAGATCTTCTCCGCCGTGTCGCCGGAGATGCACGACGAGTTTGATCTCGAGTACAACCAGGAGGTATTCGGTTCGTGCGGCCTGCTGTACTACGGATGCTGTGAGCCCCTCGACACCAAGATAGACATCCTGCGGAAGCGCTTTACCAACCTCCGTAAGGTCTCCATCACCCCCTGGGCCGATCCCGAGATCGCGGCGCAAAGCATGGGCGGTGACTTCGTCATGGCCGCCAAGCCGAACCCGGCCTTCGTCGCCAACCCGACGTTCGAACCGGAACCCGTACAGCAGGAAATTCATCGGTGCCTCGACGCCTGCAGGAGACACGGAACGACCTGTGAGTTCGTGCTCAAGGACGTCAGTACAATCGCCAACCGACCTGAGAACCTGACCCGCTGGAGTCAGACGGTGGCTGGTGTGATCGACCAGTACTTCTGATCTCATGGCCAGGCAGCAAAGCGACTGGATGACCGGCTGGCTGGTGGGTGCCAATGGTCTGCATCAGAGTCATGACGGCAGACAGTGGTGTCCGACAGGAGGCGCAGGTCATCTCGTCACCGACCTGATCCGACAGCCGTCGCGACTGTTGTGCGCCACGCTGGCGGGGTTGTGGGCAATCGATCCGGATTCGCCATGGCGCCAGCTCCACGACGAGACCCTAACCGAGGTGCTGGGCATCGCCGCCGAGGACGTCCACCCCAGTGTGGGCGACACCGAATCCGTGGGATAT
>PBSR01000201.1 GCA_002726335.1 Gemmatimonadaceae bacterium | reverse complement strand
TGACCTACCATCCGCAACTGCACCGCGAGGCCACGGCAACATCGTTGCTCGAGTCCTTCCGTCAGGAGCTGGTTGAACTCCTCGATCACTGCACTACGGCGACATCAGCAGAGAAGACACCGGCAGACCTCAACCGCTGTCCCCTTTCTCTTGCCGACTACGATGGTCTGTTGTCCGCCTCCAGCTGGGAGCCTCAGGACATCGACGACATGTATCCGCTGGCGCCGATGCAGGCAGGTCTGCTTTACCAACGACTTCTGGATCCGGAGTCGTCGGCCTACTTCATCCAGATGTCCTTCACCCTTCGCGGGGCGCTGGATCTGCGAGATTTCCAGGCCGCCTGGTGTGACGTCGTCGAGCGACACCCCATTCTGCGGACGGCCTTCGTTGAGGAGGATCTGCCTCAGCCCATTCAGGTGGTCCTGAAGCATCGCCCACCTGAGTTCCACGACGAGGATCTGTCGCCGCTGCAGGCGGCCGATCAAGACCGTTTCGTCGAGCAATACACGAGTCGAGACATGGACCGAGGGTTCGATCTCCTCAGGGATCCACTCCTGCGGTTCGCCCTCTTCCGACTGGACAGCGAGTGCTGCCGTCTCGTGTGGAGCTACCATCACATACTGCTGGACGGTTGGTCACTGGGCAATCTGTTCCAGGAATTCCACACACTCTATCTCGCCCGCCGAGGCAGTCGCGAGGTCCGCCTGCCACCGGTGCGCCCCTACGCCCACTATATCGAATGGTTGGAACACTTTGATGTGACCGAGGCACGTGAGTTCTGGCGGCGCCACCTGCACGGCGTCGAGCAGATCACGTCCATCCCAATCCTGCCCGGCTACGGACACGAGCAGGGCTACGAGATGGGTGAATCAACCTTCAGGCTCACTGGTGAGGCAAGTACCAACCTGCTGGAGGTCGCACACCGGGCGAAGGTAACCCTCAGCACGCTCCTGCAGGCTGCGTGGGCAGTGGTTCTTTGTCGCTACCACGACACACATGACATCGTGTTCGGCGCTATCGTCTCCGGTCGTCCCGCAGAGGTGGATCGTGTGGAGCAGATCGTCGGACTCTTCATCAACGCCATCCCTGTGCGGATCCAGATCGATGAAGCGCAGACCTTCGTCGATCTGCTCGGAAATGTTCAAGGCCTTGCCCTCGAGGCAGAACCGTTTCACCACTGCCCGCTGCCCGAGATTCTGACGTTGACGCCCCTGCGGCAGGGACTTTTCGATCACCTCTTCATCTTCGAGAATTACCCAACCGACCACGCCACCGGCATGGGAGACGATGATGGAGATCTGGTCATCGAGGATCCGGGCGCACACGACGAAACCCATTATCCCTTCAATCTTGTCGTTGTGCCGGGAGAGCTGGTCGAGTTTCGACTCTCCTACAATGTTCACGCCTATCCTGAGGAGCAGATCGAACAGGTACGGGACCACCTGCTCGGAGTTCTGAGACACGTCGCCGAACGACCCTTCACACCCGTGTCAGAGATCGATATCCTGTCGGCGGAAGAGAATCAGCGACTGAATCGGTTGCAGGGCCCTTCACCGTCGCCCACCGCAGGCAGGACGGTCCTCGACCTCTTCCACGAGCAAGTGCGCGCCGTCCCGGACAATACGGCACTGATTCTGGGCGAGAAGGAAATCAACTACAACTCGCTGAATCGCCGAGCAAATCAGCTGGCTCGACACCTTAGATCGCAATATGCTGTTGCCTCCGAACAACGGGTCGCCATCATCCTCGACCGTAGCGAGAACATGGTCGTTGCGGTCCTCGGGGTTCTCAAGGCCGGCGGCGCGTACCTGCCGATCGACGCGGCCGAACCGGCAGATCGTGCTGCCTTTATGCTGGCCGATGCCGACGTTGAGGTAGTTCTGACCGATTCACGATGGGCTGATCGGTGGCCCGCGTCATCTGGTATGGCATCTGGTATTGAGGTGCTTTGCCTCGACCGCCTCGGACAGGAAATCGGTGGCCAGGACGATCATGACCTGGAACAGCAGCCGCAGGCTGAGGATGCGGCCTACGTGATCTACACCTCCGGTTCGACGGGATGTCCCAAGGGCTGTGTCGTGGAGCACCGCAACCTCTACAGCTACCTGACCTGGGCCGCCAGCTACTACTTCCGCAAGGCCAGTGATGGCCACTTTGGATTGTTCTCGCCGCTTTCATTCGATCTGACAGTCACGAGCCTGTTCCTGCCCCTGGTCCGAGGCAACACCCTGACGGTGTACCCGGAAGAGGATGATCTTCGTGAGATCTTCGCAGACATGCTCGGCCGCCGGAGTCGTGTCGACACCCTCAAGCTGACCCCCTCGCATATCTCGCTGATTCGCGAGTTTGGCTTGTCCGGTGACGGGATCGGTATAGCCATCGTGGGTGGTGAGGCTCTGTTGCCAGACCAGGTCGCCTTTCTCCACAGCCTGCAGTCGGGATTGCGCGTCTTCAATGAATACGGTCCAACAGAAGCGACCGTCGGCTGCATCGCAGCAGAAATTCCCACTGGCGCAACGCAGATCCCGATCGGCAGACCCATTCTCGGGACACGCATTCACATTCTCGACGAAGGTGGGCGACGTGTGCCCATCGGGGTTCCTGGCGAGATGTACATTGCCGGCGCCGGGGTCGGTCGCGGTTACCTGAACAATGACGGCTTGACCGCTGAGCGTTTCCTGGTCGGTGCCTTCGGAACAGACGAGCGGATGTATCGGTCCGGCGATGTAGGACGCTGGTTGCTCGACGGGAATGTGGAATACCTCGGCCGCAGTGACGACCAAGTCAAGATCCGTGGCTTCCGCATCGAGCCGGGTGAAGTCGAGAGTTGCTTGCTGAGCCATCCCCGGATCGCGCAGGTCGCCGTCGTCGCTACACCAGCGGCCGAGTTGGCCGCCTACGTCGTAGGGGATGTGGTAACAGAGGATCTGAGACAGTGGCTGACAGCTCGCCTTCCCGACCACATGGTGCCCAGCTGGTTCGTGGCGATCGACGAATTGCCGCTGACTCGCAATGGCAAGCTCGATCGAGGCAACCTGCCCAGCCCCACGCAGTTGGCCACCCAGTCAGATGCCGGGGGTGAGGCGCCACGCGACGAGCTCGAATCTGAGCTGCTCGAGATCTGGGTCAGCGTTCTGCAGGTCGAAAATCTCGGAATCCACGACGACTTCTACCGACTCGGCGGTCACAGCCTCAAGGCGACGCAGATCGTCTCGCGCATCGGGCTGACGATGGATGTCAAGCTGGGTCTGCGAGAGTTCTTCCAGCACCTCACCGTTGCCGACCTGGCCGAATACATCCGCCATGCCATGAGACGTGACCGAGTTTCGCGAATTCAGCCGGCGCCGCCCCAGCAGACATACGGACTGTCCCACGCACAGAAGCGTCTCTGGCTCGTGGATCAACTCGGCGACGCGGCGTCCTACAATATGCCGCAGGCGTATCTGATTCACGGTGATTTGGATACTCAGCGCATGGGCGAAGCACTGGCGCGGATCGTACAACGGCACGAGATCCTGCGGACGGCCTTTGTCGAGATCGGTGGCGTACCACAGCAGCAGGTTCTGAACGCCATCCCCCTCGAACTCGAACAGCTGGATCTGACGGACCGAGCAGATCCGGAAAGCGATGCCCGCGACATCATCGAGGGGGAGGCCATTCTCCCCTTCGATCTGGCCAAGCCGCCACTGCTTCGTCTCAAACTCCTGCAACTGGCCCAGCAGAAGTGGGTCTTCCTGATGAACCTGCATCACATCGTCGGCGACGGATGGTCCCTCAATATCCTCTTCCGCGAACTGGTGCAGATCTTCAATTCTCTTCGAGACTCTGAACGCAGCGAACTGGCACCCTTGCGCATCCAGTACAAGGACTTCTCTGAGTGGCAGAACCATCAGCCTTTCGTGGAGGAGGAGAAGTACTGGATGGCACGACTCGCGGGCAACCCAACAGGCATCCGTCTGCCCTTCGACTTCCCGCCGACCGACGATCGTGACTTCACCGGAGCCCTCGAGACGCAGCAAATCGATGGTGAAGTCCTGGAAGGACTGCGAACTGTCGCCCGATCAAAGCAGGTGACGCTCGCCAACCTTCTGCTGGCACTGTTCAAGCTGTTCCTCTTCCGCCTGACGAAGCAGGAAGACCTTTGTGTGGGTGTCAGTGTCGCTGGCCGCAATCATCCCGATCTCGAACGACTGATCGGCTTCTTTGTCAATGTCCTCCCCATTCGCAGCGCCCTGTCGTCAGATATGGATTTCGACGTACTGTTGGACGACATCTCCCGCTCGACACTAGAGGCGTACGACCACCAGGACTATCCCTTCGATCTGATCATCGAGAAGATCAATCCTGACCGCATCGCCAACAGACAGCCTCTCATCAACGTGGTCTTCGCCTTCCAGAACTATGCTGATGTCCACGTGGAGTTCGAGAGCGATGGATCTACGGCTGCTATCGAGTCAGGCGGTTTGCGGATCGAACCCTTCGCCTTTTCCTTCAACACCTCCAAGTTCGATCTCACGCTTTTCGCTTTCGACGATGTGGACCGGCTGATTCTGAATATGGAGTATGACACGGGTCTGTTCCGACCCGAAACCATCGCCAGCTATCTGGAAACCCTCAGCCGCTTCGCCGCCATGGTCGTTCGAGCGACACCGGCGGAAGGTGACCAGTGAAGATCTCGCAGTTCGATCTGCTCGACTCATCTTCCGAGCGGGATGATCTGATCGAACAGATCCGTCAGCTGAACGACAACCGCACTGACTATCCCAGAAACAAGACGATTCACCAGGTCTTTCAGGAAACCGCAGATCGATCGCCGAATGCGGTTGCTGTGACTCAGGGCGATCGGAGCTGGACTTACCGGGAGTTGGACGAGGGCTCAAATCGGATCGCCCACTTCCTCATCGCCCAGCACCTCCCACCGGACTCGGTCGTTACCTTCCTCCTCGACCACACGTACGACATCTGCACAACGGTTCTTGGCATTCTGAAGGCGGGACTCGTCTATCTCCCCATCGATGAGGGTATGCCCCATCAGCGGGTCCAGTACCTGCTCAATGATTCACAGGCGCGAGTCTTCGTATCCTGGACACGTCATCTCCGGTTGCTGAACAGCCTTCAGTGGGACTGCCCCTGCCTGGAACGGGTCATCTGCCTTGACGCCGATGATTTCCGCGACGAGATCGAGCCGGAGGGCGAGAAGATGCGGCAGGACGTGTGGGACTATGTCGGCGAGGAGATGTTCGACGACATCTCCGGTGGCGGCTGGAAGAGCAGCTTCACGGGAGACTGGCTGAGTCGCAGTGTCATGGACGAATACGGTCAGAACATCCTCACGAAGCTGCAACCCTTACTCACTCCTCAGACCCGGGTTCTGGAGATCGGCTGTTCTTCTGGGATCAGCATGTTCCGACTGGCGCCGCTCGTCGGCTATTACCTCGGTACGGACCTGTCTCCCACGATCATGGAGAAATCCGAGGGGGAACGCCGCCGATTGGGTCTGGATAACGTCCGCCTGAAGGCCGTACCCGCCCACGATGTCGACACCCTGGACGAAGCTGAATTCGACATCGTCATCGTGAACTCCGTCGTTCAGTGTTTCAGCGGCCACAACTATCTGCGCTCGGTGCTGGCCCAGGCGATTGCACTGATGAAACCGAAGGGTTGGCTGTTTCTCGGCAACCTCTTCGACCGGGATCTACGGGACGGTTTCCTCGAAGATCTCGAGCAATACGAGCGGACCCATCGGGACGAAGAGGGTCACACCAAGACCGACTACTCTGACGAGCTCTTCATCAATCGGGCCTTCCTCAACGATCTGCGTTTCGATCTGCCGCAGATCGCCGACATCGAGTATTCTGAGCTGCTCGGTCACGAGGCCAGTGAACTCAGGGAGTTCACCTTCGACGCCCTGATGCGGATCGACAGGTGCCCCCCCGGGCACGCTGCCGGAAAGCGGATCAAACACCAGTTCGGGCGCTCGTCGATCGACACCCAAAGTGCTGCAGCGGTCGAGGCCACCGGCACGGCTCAAGGCCCGGCCTACATCATGTATACCTCGGGAACCACGGGCAAACCCAAGGGGGTGATGGTGCCCCACCGCGCTGTCAATCGGCTCGTCATCAACACAAACTTCATCCGGATCACCCCGCGCGATCGCATTCTGCAGACCGGGGCCCTCGGCTTCGATGCATCGACCTTCGAGCTGTGGGGAGCCCTGCTGAACGGCGCCCAGCTCTCCAGACCGCCGGAGAAATCACTCCTCGATCTTGTCGAGATGAAGCGACTGCTCGGTGAGCAGGGCACGACGATCCTCTGGCTGACGTCCAGCCTCTTCAATCAGTACGCGGATTGGGACATTACGGTTTTCGAGGGACTTCGGACGCTCCTGATCGGGGGAGAGAAGCTCTCCAACCACCACGTAGACCAGGTGCGGCGGCAATACCCCGAACTGTGTGTTATCAATGGCTATGGCCCGACAGAGAACACGACATTCACCACATGCCACCACATCGACCAGGCCTACACGGGTGACATCCCAATCGGCACCCCAGTGGCCAATACCGAGGTCTGGATCCTTGACGAGGCCTATGAACCGGTCGGTGGCGTGGGCGAGATCTGTGCCGGGGGTGATGGCCTAGCCCTTGGTTACTTGAACGATCCGGAGCTCACGGCGCAGAGATTCATCGATCACCCCTTCACGCCTGGACAACGGCTGTATCGGACCGGCGATTTGGGGCGCTGGCTGGCCGACGGAACTCTTGAGTTTAGGGGACGCACCGACACTCAGGTCAAAGTACGCGGCCATCGGGTGGAGACAGGCGAGATCGAGACCCACATCAACCGATGCGACGGCGTGACGCAGGCGGTTGTGACCGCATCCGATCCGGGTGATGGTATCCAGATCCTGGCAGGATACGTGACCGGTACCGAAGCTGTGACCGTCGATCAGATCCGGCATAATCTGAGACGGGTATTGCCGGAATACATGATCCCTTCCTATCTGGTGGTTCTGGATCAGCTGCCTCTCACGGCCAATGGCAAGGTGGACCGTCATCGCCTGCCGCAGCCGTCGACCGACGACGGCCGCAGCCAGAGCCCGAGACTCCCACTCGAAGGTCCGATCGAGGAAACCCTTGGACAGATCTGGAAGGAGACCCTTGACGTTCGGGAGATCGGGGCCACTGACAGCTTCTTCGACGCCGGCGGTCACAGCCTCAAGATCAGCAAGATGATCACCGCCATACAGAAACACTTCGGCATTGAAGTCTCCCTCGCCACAGCCTTCCGCTCACCGACGATTCGAGGCCTGGCCGAAGCACTCTCGAGAGAGGCCCGATTCGGGATCCAGGAGGTCGATGACGTGCTGGTGCCTCTATCGCCAGCAGGCGGAGGTCCTGCCGTCTTCGCATTCCCTCCGGGAACAGGCGATGTCCTGAGCTATGTCCAGCTCGCTCACCACCTCGAAGGCTTCAGATTACACGCGTTCCAGTTCATCACCAGCGAAACACGTATCAGCGACTATGCGGATCACATCGAGTCCGTCAAGACGAGCGGTCCCCTTCTGTTCATCGGATACTCCTACGGCGGCAATCTGGCGTTCCGCGTCGCACAGGAGATGGAGCGACGAAACAGACCGGTGCACACAGTTGTCATGATCGACTCCTCGCGTCGTCGGACCAAAGTGACCTACCCGGAGGGCGAGGCGGAGCAGATCGCACTTGATTTCATGGACCATGAGAGCCTTCGCGCCCGATTCACCAACGACCTTCTCCGGCAGAAGGTGTGCCGTCAGATCCATGCGTATTACCACTACAGCAGCCAGACCGTGGAGTCAGGAGTCGTGCAGGCTGATCTTCATGTCATCCTTTCGGACAATGCAGTCACCGAACACCTGGACACGCAGGGACATCTCGTCGCCGATACCGCCGGCTGGACCGAACTGACGTCGGGATCCTTCACGACGTACGCTGGCGAGGGGGCCCATAACTTGATGCTCTATGAACCGGCTCTGGACCGTAACGTGCAACTGATCCAGTCGATTCTCACCGACGCAACGCAGGATGCTGGATGATGGCCGAAGACTTTGACATGAATGGGCCCATCGCCCTCAGGGAATCGGAGGTGCGCTCCTACTGCCGGTCCTTCCCCGCCGTCTTCGAGCGAGCCAAGGGCTCCTGCCTGTTCGATCAGGCCGACAAGCGCTACCTGGATTTCTTCTCGGGCGCAGGGGCAATCAACTACGGTCACAGCAATGATCGCATGCGCGCCGCTCTTCTCGCCTACATCGAATCTGATGGAATCATCCACAGCCTCGACATGGCGACGACGGCCAAGTTCCAGTTCATGGAACGGTTCGTCACATCAATTCTGTGCCCCCGAGGGCTCGACTACAAGCTGCAGTTCACTGGTCCAGGTGGCACCAACGCCATCGAGACAGCGCTGAAGATCGCTCGGCTCAACACAAAGCGTCCTCACATCGCTGCCTTCACCAACGGGTACCACGGTCTGACGCTGGGGTCTCTGGCCATCACCAGCAACGCCCACTATCGGAACGACGCCTTCCTGGACCGCAGCAACGCGTCGTTTCTCCCTTTTGACGGCTATCTGGGGCACGGTGTGGACACCATCGCACACATCCGCAAGCTCCTGGTAGACTCAAGTAGTGGCCTCGGACTGCCTGCTGCCATCGTCGCGGAGACCGTGCAGGCGGAAGGGGGCGTCCAGGTCGCACGCGTCCCGTGGCTCCAGGACCTGTCAGCTCTGTGTCGGGAGTTCGAGATTCTGCTGATTGTCGATGACATCCAGGTGGGCTGTGGGCGAACGGGTACATTCTTCAGCTTCGAAGCGGCCGATATACAACCCGATATCGTTGTCTTGTCGAAGGCGATAAGCGGTTATGGACTTCCCATGTCACTCGTGCTGATGCGCCCCGAACTGGATCAGTGGAAGCGAGGAGAGGAGACGGCGACATTTCGTGGCCACAACCTGGCTTTCGTCACTGCTGCGGAGGCCATCGGGTATTGGGAAACCGAGGATTTCGCTCGCGAGATCCGGGCGAAAGGTGCCACCGTTTCCCAGCGACTGGAGGAGTTGTGCCAATCACTCCCCGAGGCTGGGCTGAGGCATCGGGGATATGGGCTTATCCAGGGGCTGGAATTGCCTGATCCGGCTGTTGCGGCGGCAGTGGTCCGGCATGCCTTCGCCGGCGGTCTCATCATCGAGTTGTGCGGTCCGGGCAACAATGTGCTGAAGCTGCTGCCACCTCTGGTGATCGAGGCAGATGAACTGGATGAGGGCCTGAGCATTCTCGAGCGGAGCCTCCGTTCCGCCCTCGCAGATCCCACCTGAATCAGCGCGATGTCTCCCGTCGAACCTGGTGGTCGGACCATCGGTCAGCGGCCTCGCAGGGAGCTTCCCGGCCACGAAGTGCACTTCTGGTTCACGCGGATGACAGAGACAGATCCTCGCCTCACCGAATTGGGCCATCTCCTGTCTGCGGCTGAGATCGAGCGTGCCGCACGGTTCCACTTTGAGAAGGACCGCTGTAGCTACATCATCTCCCATGGTGTCCTGCGGCAGCTTCTCTTTATGTACCTGGACCTGTCGTCGACCGGGGACATCACCTACGAAACGAATACGTACGGCAAGCCATCGCTGCCGCCCTCATGTGGCGACGGAACCCTCCAGTTCAACATGTCCCACACGGCTGGGATGGCCGTCTACGCCCTGACACGCAACCGACTTGTTGGTATCGATGTCGAACGAGTCGACCGCGCTTTGCCAGACCACGACGAGATCGCTGCAGGTTTCTTCTCTCCCGAAGAGGCGGCGGTCTACAGATCGCTGCCAACCGAGCAGAGCGCCGAAGGCTTCTACAACTGCTGGACGCGAAAGGAATCGTTCATCAAAGCGAAGGGCAAAGGGCTCAGTTGCCCACTCGATTCCTTTCAGGTAACCCTCCGCCCCGGTGAGCCGGCCAGACTGCTGACCGTTCGGGACGGGACCGCTGCAAGATGGTCGCTCGCCTCCCTCGATCTGCTTGGCTGCTACAAGGCAGCGATCACTGCCGAAGCACCGTGGCAACTGGTCGATTGCGGGGAAGTTGCGTAAAGCCATCCTGAATCTGACATCAGGCAGTGTCTCCGTGCCCGCAGTACCATTTGATAGTGCTACTCAAGCTGAGTTAGGTTTCCTTACAGCGTCAGTTCGCACAGGATATCCAGTGCCCAAGACATCTGCGTCTTTTCATACCACCCATGAACGGGATAGAACACAATGACAGATCACGAAGCCGTGCAGCCTGAGAAGGCCCTGAGACGGGCCTGCGACCTCCTGGGAGCTGCCCTCCTCGTTGGCCTTCTGGCCGGCACCGGGGCCCTGCAGGCCGAGGACAATCCCGACGGTGTCCATGTTGACTTCAAGAATTCTCTGCAGTTCAGTCAGACTGCGCTCTCGAACTGGGCTCCTGGTGGTGAGTCTTCTCTGGCGCTCAATGGCGACGTCCTGGCCGAGCTTCGGCAGAAGCGGGGTCGTTTTGGTTCACAGCTGACCGCTAGCTGGTTGGTGGGACTGTTCAAGACAGAGGACGAACCGGTGCGCAAGAGTCACGACCAACTGAGCATCGCTGGCGTTTCCGGCTTTCATCTGCGGGGCAATATCATGCTTGGTGCACTGGCCAATCTGACGACGCAGATCGCCCCCAGTTACATCTTCGACGAAGGCGTCGTACAGGCTCTTGGCGGCAACCCTGATGATGGAATCAAGACGGGCAATCTGCTGTCACCCGGCTATCTGGAACTTGGCCTTGGATTCCGCTACCTATATCCGAAGCCCATGGTGGGATTGATCGTCGCCCCTCTCATGCTCAAGCAGACGATCATCATGGACGAGGACATCCGAGAGTTGGACGAAACTCTGCCAAGTGGCTTGTACGGAAATGAAGGAAAGACGGTCCAGTCGGAACTGGGAGCGCATCTGAAGCTGGTATTTCAGGCACCGCTGATGAAGAATGTCACCGCCAGCGGTCACGGAACGTTGTTCACCGAGTATGCTGACCCGGACGTCGATGCGATGGGACTGCTGAACATTGACGGAAAGATAAACGAGAATCTCTCTGCCAACATCAACACCACTTTCGTATTCGACAGCGATGTCGACACGGATCTGATGAAGGATGGCAAGCAGGAGAAACTGCAGATTAGAGAAGTCTTGGGCATCAAACTGGTCTACGCCTTCAGTCTGTAATCCTGGGGACGTCGCTTCTCCTCAGCGAGCCACAAGCGCCTCAGATATGATCCGGCCCAGGGCGGGCAGGTGATCGAAGATGAAGAAATGGCCACCATCGAACTCCTGAACAGAGAGTTCGGTGGTGGTTTCTTCTTGCCACTTGAGCACCTCTTCACGGGTCGTCTCTTCCGATGTGCCAAGCATGGCCGTGATCGGCACGTGAAGTGGCGTCTGGGAGATATGCTGGAATGTGTCGTTTGCTTCGAAGTCGGCGCGTAGCACCGGCTCGAAGACTTCCATCAACTCTTCGTTCTGCAGCACTTCAGGTGGGCAGTCCATCTGATACAGCATACTGACAAATTCGTCCCTGGGGAGCAGGTGGCGCCGGCGCCGCCGAACCGCCGATGGTGCCGGGCAACTGCTGACGATCAGGTGCAGGGGCGTAGCCCTCCCCTCCTGCAGCATCCGTCTTGCCACGAGCGCAGCCAGGCGTCCACCCATGCTGTGTCCATAGAGGGCACAGGACCCGTTCCATTGACTGTGAATCTGAGCGTGAAGATCTGCGACCATCTCGTCGAGACAGGTCAACAGCGGTTCGTCAAACCGTCGGCCCCGTCCGGGTAGCTCAAGGGCGGCCAGCTCGATGAAACTGGCCAAGTGGCCCTGCAGATCTTTGTAGGAGTATGCGTTGCCACCGGCAAAGGGCACACAGAAAAGACGAACGCGAGGGTTCACTGGTCGGGCCTCTTCTTCGTGCACTGGCCCTCGCACGCAGCAGCGGGCTCTGACCTACTCGTCAGCGTTTCTGTTGGTGAAAATCACGACCATGATCCCCACGAGTGGACTGAGCACGAGGGAGATGAGGAAGTAGGTCCAGAAGCTGAACCGCTTCTTCCACCCTAACAGGGCGGTGAAGAAACTTACAACAAACCACCCTGGCGTCAGAACCAGCTTGAGGTAGACTGGCATGGCGGCTGCCAGTGGGGCGGTCAGAGACGTAAGCACGAACCACAGGGCGATCGCAGGTAGGCCGAGGAACAAAACGAATTTCAGTAACGCTGCGAAAATTGCCTGTACCATGGTTCCCCTTCACCTGATCGGGCGCAATTGACCTATGGCCGATGCATCGCTCTCACTTCCGTGGAAATCACCGCCCCACGGGCTGGAAGATCACCACATCTAGTTCTGCTTGCTTGCCGTCTCAACCTTGTCGCAGAAGATCGGCCGCCACACCTTCAGATTCAGATTGAGCAGTGAACCACCGTCTTCGAAGTGGCGCGCAAAGATCTGACCAAGGGCGGATGTTGCTCCCCAGGCCACTCCCGGTAGGGCAAACATACTGGCAACGTGTCCGACGCCTGGGATGAGCTTCAACATGCTGCCGAGGCCAACCCGGCCGATTCCGTCTGCGGCGACACTGCCAGTGAGTGAGGCCACGGCCGATCTTGCCCATTCCTCTGAGAACGGCACACCATATAGCTTGCTTAGAGAATGCACCATCTTGATTTGGACGGCTGAGATCGCCGCGATATCAGCCGCAGGCATCGGGATCAGACCCGCCGCAGCAGCTGCGGCGGCGTATTTGGTGACGATGCTCGCAGCACGCTCCCGATTTCCGTCTACCACATCTTCTCCTGCTTCGGATACGACCGGCTCTTCGACAGCAGTTGCGGTTACTTTAGCCATTATCATAGCTCCCCTGCCGTGTAGCCACGGCGACGCGGTGATGGATTGGGCGAGACCTCGGACTCCCGTATTTATCGATACTAAGGTGGCACCTAGCCCCGGTCAAGCTCCAATGTCTGCCCTGATGGGCAGATCCTTACCGAGGGGGGTTCCGATGCGCCGACTTGGGTTCTACCGCCTCATTGAACTCCCGCCTGAACTCGGTACGGTGCTCCTGAGGATTGAGACTCTCCAGATCTCCTTCTCCCTCGAAATGCCTTATCAGAACACCGCCCAGGGCGTAGGTAAAAGCACCGGCAACCAGGGTCATTGAGGTCACACCCAGGACGGTCCCAATGCCCGGAATGAGCTTGCTGAACCCGGCCATCCCCCAAAGGGACGTGGTGTTGACGACATAGCTTCCCAAAGATCGGATTAGCCATCTTCCCTGCCCGACGGAGAACGGCATGTCGTAGAGAGCCGCCAGTTTTTTCATCATGCGGATCTGGACGGCTGTGACGGCCACTGCGTCCAGAAGTGGCAGCGGCATCAGGCCACTGCCGGACGCCAGCAGAACAGAACCGTGTACCGTGATACGCGCCTGCATCAGCCGCAGCGATCGATCCTTGCCAACGCCTGCAGGCCTCGGTTCATCGAGAGCGTCAACCAGGTCGAGTGCCTTGTCCAGCGTCTCATCCGCAGGGGTCGCCGGCGTCTGCGACAGCTTCGGGACAGCTGAGGCCGTGTCAAAGGATTCTGCCTGGAGTTTCTTGCGTCTTTTGGGTGGGGCCACGGTCGGCTCGTCAGCTAAGAGAGGTGATGGAGAATGGCATCGGTGATCCGATCGATGTCCGTGATGGCACGCTGTGCTGCCTGCAGCCCACGCTGATTGGTCCGAATGCTGTGTGCGTACTCGTGTAACTGCATCCCATCGCGGTTGAAGTTCTCGTACACTGACCGGGACGGCAGCACGGCATTGAGACACCCCAACTCATCTGGGAGAATCTCCCGGAAGTAGTCGATGACCGTATCGGGGTGGGATCGTGGATTGACGAAAGTCGGCAAGACCTGGAATCGTCCCCGCCTCTCAGGTTCGTGCCTGAGGATCTCTTGAATGATCGGCAGAAGATGATATGCCAGCGCAGCCTCGTCGCTGGTGGACGCCCGCATGGGAATCAGCACGAGATCTGAAACAGCGCAAGCAAGCTTGGTATGCACTCTCCCCGTACTCTCTCCGGGCGTATCGATGATAGCGAGCGTGTCGGGTGAGGTCACGGTGCCGAGATGATCACGCAGGGCCACCAGGTCGGTATCAGATACGTGATGATAGGTCACTGACCGATCCTCAGTCGATTCGGATTGACGCTGCAACCACCAGGAATTCAGCGTACCTTGCGGATCGAACTCGATCAGGGAAACGTTGGCGAATCGCCTCTGCAGTTTATGCGCATATGCCAGATTGAGCGCCAGCACACTCTTGCCGGTGCCCCCTTTGGTTTGCACGAGACTGATGATCATCTCTACGCTCTCTCTGGATTCAAGATCACCCCTGACGACCAAGATAGGGTACCGGTAGCCGGATCGCCCCAGTCATCTTACGACACACCTGCCGGACGCTGCAAGACAGCGATTCAGTTGCCTGGCTACCTGACCTGGAATCCGGCCAACGGTCACTACGGCCAAAGTGAGCGATTCATTATGACCCAATGCGTTCTACTTGACGGACTGCCAGGTTCGGGCAAGTCCACGACGGCTCACCTGCTTTCACGGCACCTACAGGCGCAGGGCGCCACGACGAACTGGTTCTTCGAGCATGACACGTCGCATCCGATCTTCGAGCATGAACGCATCATCCATTACATGACCACCGGCGACTTTGACGCCAGCCTCTTTGACGAGGCCCCCAAGAAGTGGAGGGCCATGTGTGATACTTGGGCTGAAACGGACGATATCACCATCCTGGAGAGCTCGTTTTTCCAGAGTCCCATCCACGTGCTGCTCCTGAATGGCACCGGCCGACAGGAGATCATGAGCTATGTCATGTCCTGTGCTGTGGTGATCGAGCCCCTCCGCCCCCGGCTGGTCTACCTCGGCCTGCCGGATCCCGCCATCGCCCTTGAACGGGCCTGCACTTGCCGGGGCGATTGGTTCGCCCCCTTTCTTGAGCAGGTCCTCGAGCGTTCCGAATGGGGTCGGACGAGTCCCTTGGATGGACAGGAGGCAGTTCTCGCCTATTTCGCCGATTACATCCAGACCGTCGATGAGTTGGTCGCGCGGCTCCCCTTCCCCACCTGCGTCATCGATATCTCGGATGGAAATCACGAGCGAATCAACCACCTCCTGTGCCAGTTTCTCGAACTGCCCGCCATGGATTCATCGATCCCGCCCACCCATTCACCTGAGCGCTTCGCCGGGCGCTATCTGGCTCGCAAGTCTGGAGAGGAATTCACGGTCTTTGTAGAAGAGGGGGTCCTGAGGGCGCATGGCCCTTCCTCGGCGGCAATGATCCCGCTGTCTGGTACGGTCTTCGAGATCCTGGGACTCAACGTGAGAATCACTTTCGACGAGCCAGATGACGAAGGTATCTACCAACTGGTACGTTTCGAGGGCAACCTGCCCGGTCTCGAGGCCGAATGGCAGCGAATCACGGATGATGCAGTGAGGACCTGAGTCAGCGAGTACAAGACCGGTTGGACGAGCGGTTCGATCCGGCACTGTCTGATGCGGTGTACTCGATAAGGAGTTTGCCGTCGACGGTCCCTTCTGCGGTCAGCGCTACAGTGGCCCCGCCGCTGGCGATGAAGGTGAGTTCCCACGGCAGAGATACATCTGAGAGAGAGATCGCGTCACCTGAAGCATCGGTGTATTCGACAGAGGTGACATCTGCTTCACCCGTCGCCGTGACGGAGTAGGTGACCGAGTACATCTGCGAACCCGCCGCCAGTTGAGTGGCAGAAATCTCCAATTGGTACTCGTCACTTCCAGAAGACAATCCGTCGTCACCACAAGCGCAGAAGGAGACTTAGTCCCTTTGCTCCCATTCGGCCACCATGGGTGCGGTGGCTTACGTGAACTGAGCAGGATTCAGCACCTGCTCGATTCTCAGCGCCCGATCGTGCAGCGACCGTCGGTTGCCAGGGGCGTCCTCCCTCTTTGATGGGGCTGGCACGAGGTATGCTACCTTTGATCCATCCTCGTCACCCTTCGATGGCCGTTTCGATGATCAAATTGCTCAGCATTCTCGCCGCCGTGACCCTTCCTGCCCAGGATTTACCGCAGGATGCCGGCCACCTTTGGCAGACAGAGAATGCCTGGGCCCTTGGGGCGGGGGCCACATTGGCCACCGCCGCGTATGCCACCGATGATACGCCGCGAGATCAGCTCTCTTCCGTGGATGGTGTGGCACGAGTCACCGATGTCTATGGAGCGGGCACATTCAGCATTCCCGCCGCGATCGGTCTATGGGGTGTGGGGCATACGACGCAGCACAGGGGCCTGCGAGACTTCGGCTACGGACTGACTCGCACACTCGGACTCACGCAACTGGTGGTGGGCCCACTAAAGGTCGCCAGCCATCGGCTACGACCCAATGGTGCAAACCATCGATCCTTCCCCTCCGGTCACACAGCCAACACCTTCGCCATCGCACGCTTTGTGCAGCGACAGACGAATTCGTGGGTGTCGGTGCCCTTCTACGGCATGGCCGTGCTCACAGGGGCGGGACGCATCGAAGGCCGACAGCACTATCTGTCCGATGTGGTGATGGGGGCGACGGTGGGTCTGATCGTGGGCAGCACGGTCGGCCGGGAACCGAGCAGCGCAACATCTCGCAAGCAAGAGGGTCGGGTTCGTTGGCAACCCATGACTCGAGCCCGCGGGCTGAAGGTGCGTATTCAGCTCAACTGACCCACTGTCAGAGGCTGCCCCACCTGACGTGTCGGCTGGTGAAGGTGTCGCCTCACCCATCCCCTTCCGTGACATCACGGCCGAGCGGGTGATCCGTCGGGTAACCGTGTCTGCGTCCACATCTCAACCGAGTCCTGGCACGGATACTTCGCCGCGTGCTCCTCATCAACATCGATGCCGAGTCCGGGCTGGTCATTCGGATAGAGATAACCCCCACGCAATTCAGGCAGGCCAGGAAACACCTCGTAACAGACCTCCGGGAATCGGCACCACTCCTGGATGCCGAAGTTCGGCGCCCACAGATCCAGATGCAGATTCGCCGCATGTCCCACCGGTGAGGTGTCGCCGGGGCCATGCCAGGCTGTGCGGATGCCATACATCTGCGCGAAAGAAGCGACAGCCTTTGCCGGCGTGATGCCCCCCATCTGTGACACGTGCATGCGAATGAAGTCGATGAGCCGCCCTTCGATCAGGGGCTGCCACTCGAGGGGATGGTTGAACAATTCACCCATGGCGATCGGCGTGGAACACTGCTGGCGGATATTTCTGAACCACTCGATGTCTTCGGGTGCCAGCGGGTCTTCCAGGAAGAACAGCTTGAATTTCTCCATGTCCTTGGCGAAACCGACGGCGTCGATGGGGATCAGCCGCTCGTGGATGTCGTGACACAGCTCGATCTCAAAACCGAGTTGCTCGCGTACGTGTTCGAAAACCTCCAGATGCTCCCTTACGTAGCTGCGCGGATCGTAGTAGGCCCCCTCGGGCGAATCTTCCGGCGCTGGCCGATTCGGTGACAGCCCCCCGTATCCACCCTTCTGCACGCGGATATACTGATATCCCTCCTCCATGAAGCCGCGAATCGAATCGACGATCTCTTCCTTCGTCGTTCCTTCGGCGTGGGCGTAGCAGGCGGCCGCCTCGCGACACTTGCCCCCGAGCAGTTGATACACAGGCATGTTGGCTCGTTTGCCCTTGATGTCCCACAACGCCTGATCCACACCTGACAGGGCATTGTTGAGGACAGGTCCATTGCGCCAGTAGCTGTGCACCGCCCCCATGCGATAGATCTCTTCGATCCGATCCACGTCACGCCCAATGCCTACCGCCGCCGCACGCCCGAGAAGGAGCCCCTCTACCAAGTCCTGGCTGAGCATCTGGAGACCTTCCTCGAGCGAACACGCTCTTCTGATCGACAGCTACCGGCGCACGTCGAGAAGGAGCTGCGCGCCTACCTTGATTGCGGCATCCTGGCACATGGCTTCCTGCGGGTTCGGTGTGAAGACTGCGCTCACGAGCGGGTGGTGGCGTTTTCCTGCCAGCGACGTTCCTTCTGTCCCAGTTGCATGGGACGGCGAATGGTGGACACCGCCGCCCGCCTGGTCGACGAGGTCCTGCCGCCGGTGCCCGTGCGCCAGTGGGTGCTGAGTCTGCCCTTCGAGATTCGCTATCGCCTGGCCTGGGACGGCAAGCTGGTGAGCGCGGTACTGGCGATCTTCCTGCGCGTCGTCTACGGCTGGTATCGGCGACAGGCCAGACAGCAGGGTCACGCCGACGGAGGCTGTGGCTCGGTGAGTTTCGTGCAGAGATTTGGCTCTGCGCTCAATCTGAATCCTCATTTTCACGTGTTGATGCCAGACGGCGTCTACGTCACCGGGCAAGACGGCACGCCGAGTTTCGTGCGAGTACCGCAACTGAGCGATGACGACGTGCAGCAGATCGTCGAGACCACGGCCAAGCGGGTCGTGCGCCTGCTGCAGCGGCGCGGCGTGCTGGAAGAAGGCAACGTCGATCCACTGTGGGAGGACGAACCCCTGTTAGCCACGATTACGGCGGCCTCGGTGCAGGGCCAGATCGCCACCGGCGCGCGGGCCGGACAGCGAGTGCGCCGGCGGCTGCTGGATCCGGAGGAAGGGGTGCGCGCTGGTCCGTTGTGCTTTTCTTCACGGGGATTCTCACTGCACGCGGCCACCCATGTGGAGGCCACCGACCGCGTCCGCCTGGAGAAGCTGTGCCGCTACGTGATTCGGCCGCCCCTGGCCGCCGGGCGTCTGCAGATTCTGGATGCTGAAGGCGGACGGCCTTCGCATGTCGCTTCTTCGCTGAAGTCCGTCTGGTCCGACGGTACGTATCAGATCGTGTTGTCCCCCGAGGAATTGCTCGAGAAGCTGGCCGCCCTGAAGCGCCTCGCCAAGTGTTCATTGGTGTGAAGTGGCGCGAACGTCGTCAGCGTAACTCCGGGTCGGTTGCCCGACGATACCCAACGGAGTGTTAATCCGTTGGGTCGTCAGTGGTAGGAGGTCACCGAATGGCTCCGTGTGTCACCAGCGTGTCAGCCAGAGCACCCAACAGTAGGGGCGGCAGACAGATGCCTAGCGAACGCGCAGAGGTATTCTCCGATCCGCAGTCCCAAGAGAGGGAAGTGGCTGCGCCCGTTGACGGGGGACGATCAGTTACGCCAGCCCGCGAGGACGCCGAGGGAGCAACGAGCTCGCTCGGCGGGACGCTCATCAAGGTCCTTCACACGAGGACGGAGAACAGGAACACGGTCGATCGCGTCCATCTGATTGAGCATCCAGGAAGACGCAGCCAACCAAACGGCCCCCACCGCTCATTCGTCGCAGTAGGGGCCGTTTAATGTTATTGGAGGCGGCGCCCGGAATCGAACCGGGGATATGGGCTTTGCAGGCCCTTGCCTTACCACTTGGCCACGCCGCCTCTTTCAAAAGCCTGGGCAGACAGGAGAAAATACTGGGGCCCAAAATCCGCGTCAACGGCGGCCCGTCATTTCACCGGCTCACCCCCGTCCCTATATTCAAAAGCGCCCCCCTCGCCCCTATCCCTCCCCGGACTGGATCGCCCTTTCGCCCATGCGCCCATATCTCGATCTCGTGCAGCATGTTCTCGATGACGGTACGGACCGTGCCGATCGGACCGGCACCGGCACGCGGGCTGTCTTCGGCCACCAGATGCGCTTCGACCTGCGCGACGGCTTTCCCTGCGTGACCACCAAGAAGCTGCACCTCAAGTCCATCATCCATGAGCTGCTCTGGTTCCTGTCCGGCGACACCAACATCGGCTACCTCAAGGAGAATGGCGTCAGGATCTGGGACGAGTGGGCTGACGAGAACGGTGACCTCGGTCCCGTGTACGGCAGTCAGTGGCGCTCGTGGCCTACGGCCGATGGCGGTACCATCGATCAGATCACGAATCTGCTGGATTTGATCCAGACGAATCCGGACAGCCGCCGTATGGTCGTCTCCGCCTGGAACCCGGCCGAGATCGAGCACATGGCCCTGCCCCCGTGCCACTGCCTGTTCCAGTTTCAGGTCACCGACCGCCGCCTCAACTGCCAGCTCTACCAGCGCAGCTGCGATGTCGGCCTGGGTGTTCCCTTCAACATCGCCTCCTACAGCCTGCTGACGATGATGATCGCCCAGGTCACCGGCCTCACGCCCGGGGACTTCGTCTGGACCGGTGGCGACGTCCACATCTACCACAACCACATCGATCCCCTGCGCGAACAGCTCTCCCGCGAGCCCCGCGAGCTGCCGCGCATGATGATTGAGGATCGTGGGCAGGACCTCTTCGGTTTCGGCTTCGACGACTTCAAACTTGTCGGCTATCGCCCCCATCCGACGATCCGCATGGCCATCGCGGTCTGAGCACGGCCGGGAACGTTGTGATGCCCCCCCTGATCGTCGCCATCCAGGGCGAGCTCGGCAGCAACAGCGAGCTGGCCGCCCGTGAGTACTTCAACGGCCGCGCCGTCGACATTCTGCCCTGCCAGTCCTTCGACGATCTCTTTGCCGCCGTCGAGGACCGTCGCGCTGGCGCTGCCATGGCGCCGGTGGAAAACTCACTGGCCGGCAGCATCCACGAGGTGTGGGATCTCTTCCTCGAACACCACCTGCCCGTGGCCGGCGAGATCCGCCTGCGTGTCATCCACTGTCTGATCGGCCTGCCGGGTGCGAGCCTCGCCGACGTGCGACGCGTGCGCTCTCATCCGCAGGCACTGGCCCAGTGTTCCGACTACCTGGCAGCCATGGCTGACGTTCAGGTGGAAGCCGTGTACGACACGGCGGGAGCCGTGCAGATCATCAAGGCGGAGGGACGGCGGGAAGAGGCCGCCATCGCGCCGGCACAGGCCGCCGCCGACCATGGCATGCAGATCCTAGCCAGGGACCTGTCAGCCGCCGACAACTTCACGCGCTTCCTCGTGTTGGGAGAGGGTGTCGCCGGAGGCGGTTCACCCAGAACGTCCGTCATCCTCGAGATGGAACACACCGCGGCGGCTCTGCCGGCCGCCCTGGCGTCATTCACCGGACGCGGGATCGAGATCCTCAAAGTCGAGACGCGCAAGCGCGTCGGCCAACCGTGGGCCTACGGCGTCTACCTGGAGTTTGCCGGACCTGCTGACGGTGCCGCGGCGCAGGCCCTGCAGGAGATCTCCGGTTTTGTCACCAACGTGCGCCTCGTGGGCACCTACCCGTCCGGGATCGCCGCCGAGCCCCGCCTGCACACTCGGTAGACAGACAGGCAGGTACAGTCCTCTCCTCAGTCGGCGGCCGGGTGCACGACCTCCGGCATCGACTCGTCCACGCGCCACGTTCCCAGCTCGCCGTCCCCATCCAGATCGGCGTAGACGACGACGGAAAAGCCCCGCGTGGGGTCGTGGCGCGCTTCATAGGCATACTCTTCCAGCCATGGCAGGTAGGCCCGGTACAGCGGGTCGTCGGGGGCGAAATACTGGCCATGGCGGGCGAAATGATCCGCTTCCATTTCGTAGAGCTGCATCAGTCCGGCTTCCAGCTGGATCTCGCGGGCTTCTGCCGGCGTGATGCGCGAGAAACGGGCGATGCCGATGCCCCCCAGGATCGCCAGGATCACGAGGATCTCCGCCCACAGCAGCCAGCGCCTCATTGCGCCTCGCCTGTCGGGTTGACCTCAACCGGCGGAGGGGCGGGCGGCAGCGGCAGAGCCAGGCTCATCGTGTCGCCCTGTTCGAGTTGCACGTCGCCGTGCAGGACGAAGGGCTCCGCCTCGCGGTAGGGATCTTCCAGCTGACCGGCGTCCCAGTCACCGTCTTCGTTGCGGTCGAGCCACGCCGACACCGAGTACTTTCCCGGGGCGAGAGAATCGAACCGGAAGCTTCCCGTCGAGTCGGCCATCGCCGCCATCCCGCCGGCCACTGCCTCGAGTCGAATCCGCGCTCTCCCATCCACCTCATCGGGCCAGAGGCTGACACCCGTGATCGTCGCCAGCGCCTCGGTGGGCAGCAGATCGAAGGTGACGGCAGCCGAGCTGTCGTCCGGGGCGAGACCGGCCAGGTCCTGCAGACCGAGAAGACTCAGCTCCATGTGCCAGAGACCGGGCGCAAACAGGGTGTCTGGCGTGAAGGTCATACTGGTCTCCGAACGCCAGATCCATTCACCATCGGGAGAGGATGTTGAATCGACGCCCGTCCAACCCGCGACGGCCCGGGTCGTGTCCATCGCTTCGCTGAAGATCACGTTCACCCTGGGGGCTGAGGCCACATCTCCGGTGGGTTCGACACGCACCACCCTCGGTGCTTTGCTATCCTGGCGTGCCGTGCCGCGCAGCTCCACGTCTTCTGTCTCCAGATCGATACCCGATCGTCGCACACGAAGAGAGTACGTGTGTCCCTCCTCCTGCAGCGAGGTCCTCACGTGGATTCTCTCCGCATCGGCAGGGTCGCGGTAGATGCTCTCGATCGACAGACCGCCCATCTCGATGTCGAGATCATCGACCTGGACGGCCCGATCGAACACGACCAGCACCCGACGTCCTGTCACAGCGCTGGCGCGCACGACTGCCGGCTGTACCTGCCGACGGGCCAGACGCTGATCCCCCGCCGCCGTCGCACCTTGGCCGGCCACGTCGACGTCTGCCGACGGCAACGCCAGAGGTTCGCCGGAATCCGGTTGCTGATTGCGATTGCCGTCGACGAAACCGATCACGCGGTACTGCCCCCGCGCCAGACGCTCGAACCGGTAGGTACCGTCCGTCCCGGTCTGCGTCACGTACGCCGGATCGTCGGTGGCGGTACGCCCGTCGAAGCTCGCCAGATCGTAGGCCCAGACGTAGGCGCCACGTTGCGGCGTGTTGTCGGCGCCGATGATCCTGCCTTTCAGTTCTCCGGAGTCGAGCTGCTCCCCGGTGGCAAAGGCGAGATGGAAGGAGTCCTCGAGGCGATTGCCCCGCAGATCGCGGCCGTCCGTGCCGACGGTGACCACGTAGGTGCGTCCCGCCGTCAATCCGCCGCGTGGCTGGATACGCAACTGGCGGCCGCTCCATTCCATATCGATCTCCACCCGGGGCGCCACGAACACGGCCTGCTCCACGCGCTGCCGATCCATGGCCTCGCTGAAGTCGATGGTGACGATGGCCGACGCCGGCACCGAGGCGGCGTCCGCCGCCGGCGAGTGGTCGATCACCGTGGGAGCCGTGCGGTCCACCGGGCCGCCTGGTGGACGCGCCTGCTTGGCACAACCGGCGGCCAGCAGCGTCATAAGCGCGAGAATTCCGATCGCTGCAACCCTCATGCTCTCGGGTGCGCTTTCCTGTATCGCGCCACCAGATCCTCTGAATCTACCGTCGCCGCCACGGCTACACGCACGCTGCGCCGGCCCAGCAGGGCCGCCACCAGACCGGCGTCGGCGCCAGCGTCGACCAGGTGCCGCTCGCAGGCTGCCCGCAGCGTTCCAGGCCCGTGGCGACGACGGGCCCTCTCGTGCTTCCACCCACCCTCGGACCGATCGAGAACCCGCAGATAACGCTCCACGATTCGCTGTACGGTCCGTGGCCGCAGCCGGCGTCCGCGGGCACTGACGAACAGCGCCCCCGCGTCGACCTGGGTCATTTCGCGGTCCACTAGCACCTCGGCCCGCTGCAGCAGGTAATCCCGCAAGGCGGCCGTCCCCGGCGCCCCCAGGGGGGCCACGGAACTCGGGGTATCCGGCGTGCTCTGCCGTTGCACCTGCAGGCGCTCGCCGGCCAGATCCAGGTGGCTGAGGTTCAGGGCCAGCAGTTCGTCCAGGCGCAGACCGGCGCCATAGAGCAACTCCAGGATCGCCCGGTTGCGGGCGCCGGTAAAGGAGTCCCGTTCCGGTAGCTGCAGCAGGGAGCGGATCTGTTGGGGCGTGAGGGGTGCGGGGTCACTGGCCGGCTCCTCGGGCCGGACACCCAGGGCGGGGTTGTCGGGCCGCACGCCGGCACACTGCAGAAATCGAAAGAGAGAGCGTATGGCCGCCAGCTTGCGGGTGATGGTTCGCGGCTGTCGGCCCTCGACGGCCAGGTGTTCGCAGAAGGCCTTCACGTGCTCCGCCTCGATGGTGCTCACCGTCGGTCCGGCGATGCAGGTATGCAGAAAGCGGGCGAACTGGCTCAGGTCGGTGGCGTAGGCCTGTCGTGTGCGCGGCAGAACGCGGTCACCCCCCGATGCATCAAGGTCGGCGACGAACAGATCGACGCCGACCTCGGTGGCGGAACGGGGGGAGAGAATTGGCACGGACACGCTCCTGCGCCCGAGATTCAGTCGTTGATTACGCCGCCTGCGAATCCTGGGTCTCTGCAGCCGCTGTCTCGGCACCCTCCGGCTCGGCCTCGGGGGCCTCGAAGCGGGTGTCACAGACCTTGCAGTGCAGTGACGCGGTGCCACCGCGACTGGCTTTCTCGTAGAGTATGGGCGCCTCGCAGTGGGAGCAGGGACCCGCCACCGGCTTGTCCCAGCTGGCGAACTTGCAGGACGGGTATTGATTGCACCCGTAGAATACCTTGCCCTTGCGTGACTGCTTCTCGACGATGTCCCCCTTGCTGCATTCGGGACAGGTGATACCCAGTGAAAAGGGTTTCACATTCTTGCAGTCTGGGTACCCGGAGCAGGCCAGGAAACGGCCGTACCGGCCCGTCTTGACGACCATGGGCTTCTCGCACTGTTCGCAGACCTCGTCGGTTTCGGCCGGCTCGCGGTCCTCTTCCAGTGGCTTCGTGTTCTTGCACTGCGGGTAGCCCGGACAGGCCAGGAAGCGCCCGTTGCGCCCCCACTTGACCACCATGTTCTTGCCGCACTCCTCGCAGACGACGTCGGTCTCTTCCTGGAAGGATTGCTTCAGTTCCTTGCGCCGCGCGTTGGCGTCCTCGAGGGGGCCCTTCCACGAGCCGTAGAACTGGCGCACGGACTCGACCCAGTCTTCCTTGCCGTCCTCGATGCGGTCGAGTTTGTCTTCCATCTTGGCTGTGAACTCGACATCGAAGATGTTCGGGAAGGTGGCCACGAGAAACTTGTTCACCGTCTGGCCGCGCTCGGTACCCTCGAAGTAGCGGTTGTCCATCTTCTCGACGTATTCGCGGTCCTGCAGGGTCGAGATGATCTGCGCATAGGTGCTCGGCCGGCCGATGCCCTTGGCTTCGAGTTCTTTGACCAGCGACGCCTCGGAGAACCGGGCCGGAGGCTTGGTGAAGTGTTGCTCGGGAAGCAGTTCCTTCAACTCGAGGCTTTCGCCTTCCTTGAGGTCCGGTGGCACCTGACCCGTCTCCTCCTCCTCCTCCTCTTCCTTGCTTTCGGTGTAGAGCGCCGTAAAGCCGGGAAACTTCACCGACGAGCCGGTAGCCCGCAGGGTATACTCGCCCGCCTCGATGTCGACACTGGTGATGTTGAGCACCTGCGGCTCCATCTGCGAGGCGACGAAGCGCTTCCAGATGATGTCGTAGAGCTTGGCCTGATCGGGCGCCAGGTACTGTTTCATCTTCTCCGGTGTGCGGGCCGCCGAGGTGGCGCGGATCGCTTCGTGGGCATCCTGGGCGCCGCGGCGTGTCTTGTAGACATTCGGCTCCTTGGGCACGTACTCCTCGCCGAACTGCTTGCCGATCTGCTCGCGCACCTCGGTGATGGCGTCGTCGGAGATACGGACCGAGTCGGTACGCATGTAGGTGATGAGACCCACCGTCTCACCGCCGCCGATGTCGACACCTTCGTACAGTTGCTGGGCTACTGCCATTGTGCGTTTGACGGTGAAGCGTAGCTTGCGCGCCGCATCCTGCTGCAGTGTGCTGGTGATAAAGGGCGCTGCCGGCCGGCGGCGCTGTTCCCGCCGTTTGACCGACTTGACATGAAAAGTCGCCGCCTTCAGATCGGCGACGATCTTGTCTGACGTCTCCTGATTGCCGATCTCGACTTTCTCGCCTTTGTGCTGCAGCACGCGGGACTTGAAAACCACCTGGGCTTCACCCGTCTCGTGCCCGAGCAGAACATCGATGGACCAGTACTCCTGCGGCTCAAACTTGGAGATTTCGTCATCGCGCTCGCAGATCAATCTCAGGGCGACGGACTGCACGCGGCCGGCGGACAGCCCGGCGTGGATCACCTTCCATAGTAGGGGGCTGATCTCGTAGCCCACGAGCCGATCGAGGACGCGCCGTGCCTGCTGGGCATTGACCTTGTCGAGATCGAGATCGCTCGACTTGCCGATCGACTCGCGCACGGCTTTCGGCGTGATCTCGTTGAACAGGATGCGCTTGATGTCGGCTTCCTTCGGCGAAATCGCTGCCGCCACATGCCAGGCGATGGCCTCTCCCTCGCGATCGGGGTCTGTTGCCAGGTAGATGGTGTCAGCCGAAGCGGCCGCCCGTTTCAGTTCGGTGAGAATCTTGCCCTTGCCGCGGATCGTCACGTAGCGTGGTGCAAAGTCCTTGTCGACATCGACGCCCAGTTCCTTCGGGGGCAGATCACGCACGTGACCCATACACGACTTCACGACGAAATCCTTGCCGAGGATCTTGTTGATGGTGGTCGCCTTGGCCGGCGACTCTACAACTACCAGTGACTTAGCCATTCTCAGTGATTCTTTTCAGTGAATCTGGTGTAACAAAATTGAATACGGCCCAGGCTCAGAGCCCGGGCCGCCTGTTCTCAACATACAGACGGGCTCGGGGATCCGCAACGAGTCCTTGACGCCTATGGGTCCTATCTATTATGTAAAACAACAACAAACGACGATTCCCTTGAGGAGCCACAGCCGTTGATCCCGATCCGCAGCGCTGCCGAAATCGACAGTATTCGCGCCGCCAGCACCATCGTCCACAGCGTGCAGATAGCGCTGGAAGCCGCCGTCGCGCCCGGCGTCTCCACACAGCAGCTCGACGAACTGGCGGAGGCGACGATCCGCGATCGGGGCGGCATCCCCGCCTTCAAGGGGTACCACGACTTTCCCTCCAGTATCTGCGCCTCCATCAATGCCGAGGCCGTCCATGGTTTCCCCCGAGACGAGCCCCTGCAGGACGGCGATGTGGTCTGCGTCGACGTGGGGGTCAAGCTCGACGGCTGGTTCGGCGACGGTGCCTTCACCATCGGTGTTGGCCAGATATCCGCAGAAGCGCGTCAGCTGCTGGCTACGACCCGCGGCGCTCTCGATGCGGGTATCGAAGCCGCTGTCGCCGGGGGCCGCCTGACCGATATCTCCCACGCTGTGGAGCTGGCCGCCACAGCCGGCGGCGCCTCCGTCATCCGTGAGTACGGTGGTCACGGCATTGGCCGCGGCCTGCACGAGGATCCCCATATCCTCAACTACGGTCCCGCTGGCCGGGGGCCACGCCTGAAGGTGGGCCACGTGTTCGCCATCGAGCCGATCCTCAGCCTCGGTTCCCCCGAGGTCGTGGTCGCCGAGGACGGCTGGACGACGGTGACCACCGACGGCAGCCTCGCCGCCCACTTCGAACATACCGTAGCCCTCACCGCGGACGGTCCCAGCGTACTCACACTGCCGGCCGGTCAACCCGCCGTCGGCGTGCCTGCCTGACCGGGCAATCCCCGACTCCCTTGAAGATCACCTTCCTCGGCACCGGGACCTCTGTGGGGATTCCCCGCATCGGTTGCGAGTGCGCTGTGTGCACCTCGACGGATCGACGCAACAAGCGCCTGCGCTGCTCGATTCTCGTCGAGTACTTCGAGCACGCCATTCTCGTCGACACCCCGCCCGACCTGCGCACGCAGGCCCTGCGCCACGACGTATGCAACGTCGACGCCGTGCTCTTCACCCACGGCCATGCCGACCACCTCCACGGACTCGACGACGTGCGCGCCTACTGCTTCGGTAAGGAAAAACCGATCCCGGTGTATGGTGATCGTCCCACCCTCGACCGCATCACCCGGGTCTTCGACTACGCCTTCGATTCGGCCTGGGCCGAGGCGGTGCCGCGCCTGTCGCTGAACATCATCGAGGCGGACCTCGAACTCTTCGGCCTGCAGGTCCGTCCCATCCCGATCATCCACGGCCGCCTGCCCGTGCTCGCCTTCCGCATGGGCGGCTTCGCCTACGTCACCGACTGCAGCGAGATCCCGGAAGAGAGCATGAACCAGCTGCGCGGCCTCGACGTCCTCGTCCTCGGCGCCCTGCGTTACCGGGAGCACCCCACCCACTTCACCATCGACGAAGCCCTCGAAGTCGTGGAACAGCTGCAGCCCCGGCACACCTACTTCACCCACATGGCCCACGACCTCGATCACGAAGCCACCAACGACTACCTGCCCGACCACGTAGAACTGGCCTACGACGGCCTGGCAATCAATGTTTGAGCCCTGCGGGCTCTTGGGAGTTTCGGGCACGCTACGCGTGCTTGAGGGTTTCGCCAACAGCGCGAAACCCTACCTCGGTGTTTCCGCCGTCGTGTACTCCGGCACGACGCAGAAACGGCGCCACTCCCTCACGGAAAACGGCGCCGCTCCGATTTGCTTGTGAATCCCTGCTCGACTCAGTAGCCAGCCAGAATCGAGTTTCGCGCAGTTTGCGAAGCTTGGGATCTCCGACCTATCCGGGAATCCCCCATGGAGTTTCGCGCTGTCTGCGAAACTCCCAAAAAGTGCTAAGCGCTTGCGCTTAGCACTTCGACCACCCGCAATGCTTGCACGTGAGACAGCTCCCCTCATGGGCCACCGTCGAGCCGCACTCGGGACAGGTCACCATCGTCTTCGTGCCACCCTCGCTCGCCTGCACCGGGGGTGCGTCGTCCGCGTGCGCCGGGATCTGCGCCACTACACCACTGGTTCCGCCCTCCCGGCGTTTGACGTAGCGCTCCAGAGCCCGACCGATGGCGTCGGGCGTCGACAGGATGAGTTCACCGTCTTCCCACACCGGGCTGGGACCGGAGATACCCTTCAACTGGCCGATGATCTCCTGTGGGTCGATGCCGGCACGCAGGGCCAGCGACATGAGGCGGCTGATCGCCTCGGACTGCGCCGCCGCGTTGCCACCCGCCTTGCCTATGGTGCTGAAGATCTCGCACAGCCCTTCATCGTCCTCGTTGATCGTGACGAAGATGTTGCCCTCGCCGGTGCGCACGCGCTCGGTAACGCCACGAGTGACGGCGGGACGCTGTCGCGGGTGCAGTCCGCTGCGCCCCTCGACGACAGGAGGCGCCTCGGGGGCCTCCTCCTTGTCCGAGCGCAGAATACCCTCACGGCTGCCCTCGCGGTACACGGTGACGCCCTTCAGCCCTTCCTTGTAGGCGGTGACATAGATGTCGGCCACCGTCTCCACCGAGGTATCCTCGGCTAGATTGATCGTCGAGGAAATGGAACTGTCCGTGTAGCGTTGGATGACGCCCTGCATCTTCACGCGGAAGTACGGATCGATGTCGTGTGAGGTGGAGACATATTCGGGCAGGTTCTCATCGTCACCGAACAGGTCGCGCACCAGCGGGTGGTAGACCTTGTATTCGCGGAAGCTCTCGCCGTCGGATTGCTTCACCCGGCGCGTGTAGCTGGTGCAGAAGATCGGCTCCACACCCGACGACGTCTGCGCCACGATGGAGCCTGTGCCGACAGGCGGTACCGTGATCAGCGTCGAGTTGCGCAGTCCGTGTTCGCGAATCCGGTCCTGCATCTGCTTCGGCAGGCCCTGGATGAACTTGCTCTTCGACAGTCCCTCCCAGTCGTACAGCGGGAAGGAGCCCTTCTCCTGCGCCAGATCGATGGACGTCTCGTACGAGTAGTAGCAGATCGTCTGCATGATCTTCTCGACGGCGTCGAGGGCTTCATCGGAGTCATACTTCATACCCATCTTGACCAGGGCATCAGCGAGGCCGGTGATCCCCAGGCCGACGCGACGATCCGAGGACACGGACTCCTCGATCTTGTCGAAGGCGTGATTCGGCATGTTGTAGTCGATGACGTCATCGAGGAACCGCGTCGCCACGCGCGTCGACTCGGCGAGATCTTCGTAGTCGAAGGTGCCGTCATCGTGAACGAACTTGAGAAGATTGAGGTTGCCCAGGTTGCACGCCGTGTACGACGCCAGGGGCTGCTCGCCGCAGGGATTGGTGCTCGTCAGCGGATTGGCGTACTCGACATTGTGGTACTCCTTCATCGTGTCCCAGAAGATGATCCCGGGCTCGGCGCTCGAGTGAGCGTTGGTGATGATCGTATTCCACAGTTCGCGGGCGCGGACGGTGCGATGCACCTTGCCGCCCCAGCGCAGATCGAAGTCGGTGTCATCCATGACCGCCCGCATGAACTCGTGGCTGATGAGCACGCTGATGTTGGCGTACTGCACCTTCGTCCGGCTGGAATCATTCTTGATCGTGATGAAATCTTCGATGTCCGGATGGTCGACACGCAGCGTCAGCATCAGCGCCCCGCGGCGCCCCGCCTGGGACACGGCGTTCGTGCTTTCCGACAACAGATTCATGAAGGCAGTACAGCCCGGTGACGCGTCGACGGTGGCGTTTACGGGGGCTCCCTTGGGCCGCAGGATCGACAGGTCAGTGCCCACGCCACCACCGGTGCGGTAGACCATGGCCGACTCGCGCAGACAGCTGTAGATCCCTTCGAGACTGTCCTCCCTGATGGGGATCACATAGCAGTTCGACAGGGTCGGCTTGCGCTGCGCTTCGTCCCGGCCGGCGCCGTGCATGACGCGTCCGCCGGGAATGAACTTGAAGTCGATGAGCAGAGAGAAGAAACGATCGTACCAGGTTTCGGGATCCTCTTCCACGGAAGCCATGGCGCGAGCGATGCGATCCCACATCTGCAACGGTCCCGTCTCGCCCGGGGCGAGATACTTGTTGCGCAGGACATCGATGGCCAGGTCGTTGTCGCCGTAATAGTCCTCGGCGTCGGCGGCCTGCGCCAGGACTTCATCGTGACCATTACGCTGGTAGCCATTGCCTTCCAGCTGGGTCAACAGATCCTCCAGACGATGCACCCCTGCGGAGCGGGACTCGGATGCGGATTCGGGTGCGGAATGCTCTGACGACATGAACGGGACCCTCCCTAGATCGACAAGAAACGGGCAAGAAACGGTAAAAAACGGGCAAAAAAGAGCCCCCGTTGTCGAACGGCCACTGGGAGCGGGACCCGACAAGACTGGAGCCAGACATACTGTTGAAGTAAGGAAATGTAGCCGGGGAGAGCGGCCGAAGCTGCAGCCGACAACCACAACATCTTGTGGCCCTCACGACAGCGATGCGAATATACAGGCCCACATTCGGCGCTGTCAAGGTTTTTGTGTCGCCGCGCACATTTCGTCAAAAACAGACAAAAAAAGGCCCTCGCAGTCCTCAGGATAGAGGACCGCGAGGGCAGGCCAGCGCCCGTCAACAGGCCTGACGGTCAGTGCATTCGCAAGTGTCTCAGTTCGCCAGTTGTTCCAGTTCGCGGACGAAATCCTGGCGGTCCTTGAACTGTCGATAGACGGAGGCAAAGCGTACGTAGGCGACATCGTTGAGGGCCTTCAGCCGCCCCATCACGAGTTCGCCGATCTGATGGCTCGGTACCTCCTTCTCGGCCCGATTCCCCAGATCCGCCTCCACCTGATCCATCAACTCCTCCATCTCATCGATGGACACGCTCGTCTTGTAGCAGGCCAACTCGATCTTCTTCTGCAGCTTCGCCCGGTCGAAGGGCTCGCGGTTGCCGTCCCGCTTGATCACGGTCAACGGCGCATGTTCGATGTATTCGTACGTGGTGAACCGCTGGCTGCAGCCGACACACTCACGGCGGCGGCGGATGGCCTGACCATCTCGGCAGGACCGCGAGTCGACCACCTTGTCGTTCTGATTGTTACAGTAAGGACAGCGCATGTTCGTCTACGACCTCCGAGAGAACCCCGGGGGTCGGGGTTCGGTGCAGCGGGGAGTGTCGTGGGGGTGGTCATCCGAGAAAGAGGGGGTGGACAACCGTCCTTAATGTAGTGGAAACACCTAGATATGGCAACTTGCCTCAGTTGAGCTGGAACCGGAAGGGCAGCGCCACCCAGACCTTGACCGGCTTGTCGTTCTGGATCGCCGGTGTGAAGGTCCATTTCCAGGCCGCCTTCCTGGCCGCCTCGTGGAACACCTCGTTGCCCTTGAGGATGTCCACGGCCTCGACCTTTCCCTTCTTGTTCACCAGCACCTGTACCGTCACGGTACCCGTGATCCCCGCCTTGCGAGCGATCTCGGGGTATTCCGGCGCCGGGTTCTTGATCGGTTCCGGCTGCTTCTCGACACGCCAGATCTCGACGATCTCCTCTTCCTCCTCCTCGAGATCCACGCCGGCAAGATCCGCCAGGGGCGGCGGCGGCGGCAGGTCGTCGAGGCCGAAATCGAGGTCGGTCTCCATGATCGTCGCATCATCCGGGATATCGTCGCTCTGCGACGCGATGGGTACGACCGGACGGGGCGGCGGCGGCGGTCGGCGTTCCTGCCGCGTTTCCGGGATATCCTCGATCTGGATGATCACCTTCTCGGACTTGCTGTAAGCGTCGGCGTCGAGATCGGGGAACAGCACGACGAAGGCCATCAGCAATACCGTCGAGATACCGAAACAGGACCAGAACGTCCTGGAGTAGTTCCGGCGCAGATCGGCCTCCGGGGCCTTCAGGCGGACCAGTTCCGCTGGTCTGGTCAGCGGCATCAGGAGTCTTTCTCGCGATCGGTGGCAAAGTTGACGCGGAGGGCTTCGACTTTCCGCAGTTCCTGGATGACGTCGGAGACGACACCGAACTCGGCCCGACCGTCGGCTTTGACCGATACGATCAGTCGGGGGTTCGCCGTCAGCTGGGCATGGATGATGGAGCCCACCTGGTCGAGTCCGACGATCCTGTCGTCGATGTTGATCGCGCCGTTGGCCCCGACCCAGACGCTGGTCACGTGCCGGCGCATTTCGAGCTTCTCGATCTTTTCGGCGTCGGGCAGTTCCACCGGCAGACCGCGGTAGCGGACGAACACGGTGGAAACCATGAAGAATACAAGCAGCAGGAAGGCGATATCGGCCATCGACGCCGTCGGCACGGTGGCACCGACGCGGGATTTGCGGGCGAATCTCATCCTCGTCAACCCCCTTCCGGTTCGGCGATCGAGATGCGCGTCGCCCCGGAGAGTTTCAACTCGTCGAGCACATCGACGAAGATCCGGTACGTGGCCCCACGCTCGGCTTTCAGCGACACGATGAGCTTGTCGTTGGCCGCCAGCCGCTGCTCGATGCCAGCCCGCAGATTCGGCAGGGCCACCATCGTCAGCTGCTCGTTCTCGAAGAAGGCGATCTGATCCTGCGCGTTGATCCACACGTTACAGATGTTCTTCTCCCGGACCTGTTTCGTCTCCGCCACCGGGGGCAGATGCAGGGTCAGCCCCTTGTCCTGGTTCATCGTCGTCGTCACGAGGAAGAAGACGATGAGCAGGAAAGCGATGTCCGCCATCGACGATGTGGGGATCTCCGCGGGAACACGGCTCCCGCGCTTGCGCAGGTTCACGATTCCTTGGCCTTCAGCTCCAGTTCGGTGAGCACGTCGATGAAACCCGCCGTATGCTCCTGCATGTCGGCGATGATCTTGTCGATACGGGAGGCAAAGAAGTTGTAGCAGAATTGGATGATGATACCGACGACGAGGCCGGCCGCCGTCGTGATGAGCGCCTCGGAAATGCCGCCGGCAACCAGGGACGGCTCGACGTCACCGGCGACCTTGATCGCCTGAAAGGCGCCGATCATGCCGCTCACGGTCCCGAGGAACCCGACCATCGGCGCCAGATTGGCCACCGTCGACAGCCACACCATGCCCCGCTCGAGAAAAGCCATCTGTACGGCACCGGCATTCTCGATCGTCTTCTCGACATTGTCGACGCCACGGTGCATGCGCAGCAATCCGGCGTGGATGACGCTGGCCACCGGGCCGCGTGTCTCCGAGCACAACTCGGCCGCCTGCTTTGCACCACCGTTGCGCAGCGCCTCCTCGAGCTGCTGGAAGAAACCGGAAGCATCGATCGCTGCCTGTGACAGGGTGTAGAGCCGTTCGAGGGCGATGGCGACACCGAAGACCAGCAGGAAGGCGATGGGATACATCGCCCATCCCCCGTCATTGAAGAGCTGCACCATGGGAAGCCTCTATCAGGGAGTGGTGGATTGTGTGTTCGATACTGCGCCGGCGTCGGCTGCGCCGTTCTTGGCGCCCTGACCGAAGAAGGCTTTCCTCAACTTCTCCTCCTCGGTTTCGGGCGGACGGATCTGCCAGATGCGCTGCTGTGCCACAGAGGCCCAGTTGGGGTCTTTCAGAGCCACCTCGTACTCGGCGATAACCGTATCCTCGGGGGCGGCGTTCTGCTTCAACAGATCGCCGCGCAGCACCCGCAACTGGGCGTCGGCGGGGGCCTGCCGCAGGCCACGCTGCAGCCACCTGTCGGCTGCTTTCAGATCATCACCATTGAGATGGATCTGGGCGATGGTGGCCACCGTCTCCACATCCTTGGGCTGGCAGTCCGCCATGCCTTCGAGGCCGGCCAGTCTCATGGAATGGTCGCCGGCCTTGTCGCCGAGTTCCGAGATACGGACGAAGTGAGAATAGCGTCCCGCCGAATCGATACGGGTCAGTCGCTCCAGTGTCGCGCACGCGCCCTTGTAGTCCTTCGTCTCGATCTGCAGGTCTACCATTTTCGACAGCGACTCGACCTGACCGGCGCCACCCGACCCGTCGAGCTTCTGCCGCCACGTCAGAGCCTGAGCCGGATCTCCCAGATCGTCGTAGAGTACCGCCAGCAGTTCGAAGAGCTCCTGTCGGGGCGCCGAGGGCGTTGCTGCATCTTCGGCGAGGGACTGATAGTGGGCGATGGCCGTCCTGATCTTCCCGGCGCGCCGGTACAGATCTGCGATCGTGCGTCGATACCCCCTGTACTTGGCCTCACCCGGGTTGGCGCTCACCAGGGGGCTGAGGTACGTCCATGCCGTATCCGGTTGGTTCTGTCCGGCATAGACCTGGAACAGCAGCAGCTTGGTGTTGGCGTGTCTCGGCTTGAGGGCAGCGGCGGCCAACAGCGCGGTCTTGGCCGCCTCCTGATCACCGAGAGCCAGTTGCGCCCTGGCCAGATAGTAGTGGGCCAGGTGATAGCCAGGTTCGAAGGTCAGAAGTTTCGTGTAGTACTTGACCGCATCGGCGTGATCCTTCTTGTCCCGTGCGGTCTTGCCCAGGAACTTGTATTTGCGCACCGAATCGGCCACGGCCAGCTGTTCGGCCACGGCCAGCTCTTCGGCCGCCGTCTGCCTCGCCGACAGAGTGACCGCGAGGCCGATCAGGATCAGGAGTGCGAGGTTGGTGCGTGGAGGCATCTGCTCATCTCATGGGTTACCGGGCGCGGGTAATATACCCTCTCATGTGCTTGTATCAACTAAAGATAACCCCGACGACACATCCGCCATCGGTCTACCAGTCGTATCCCGAACCCGGCTCTCCCAGGGGCGCCAGGGCCGCCCACAGGCACCGCATGAACAGCTCGCCCAGGATCAGTCCGAAGAAGAAGGGCCGCAGAGAGCGGTATGTTCCCGCGCCTCCGTAGCGTACGACCAGAACCTTGATACTCCAGCCGACCAGAGCCGAACCCCAGAGCAGTCCTCCGAGGCCGGTAGCATAGACGAAACCCGCCGGGTGGAAGGGCGAACGCAGAAACCACTGCCTGGAGGCGGAGAGCAGAGCCGTGATCAGGGCGCCGAATCCGACGGCCCCGAGACGATCGCCGTCCGGATCACCGGGTTCAGCCCCGGATTCGGCATATATATATTGAATGTAGCGTCCGAGCCGGGCCATGGACCTGGCCCCTCCGTTCTGGTCCAGCGCGAACAGACCCCGGTCATAGATCAGTTCCAGGGCGAAGATCGCGCCGGCAGCCAGCCCGACGACGGCCCCCACGGCCAGCGTGCGGCCCACGCCGTGCCCCCCCGACTCCCGCGCGAGGCGCTCCCCCTCCAGATGCAGTGGCAGCCAGAGGGTGACCGTGCCGAAGGTGAGCAGCGTCAGAAAAGCGAAGGCAATATAGGTCGATGGCCCGAACACATCGGGGCCAGTGCCAGCGACGAAGTAGAACAGATTCGGGATCAGCAGCCAGGCGCCCAGAACAGGAAGACCGCCATCGACCCGGAGCCGCGTCACGCCGATCACGGAAAGCAGCAGGAGTGCACCGTGCGCCACACTCATCTGCACGGAGGCGCCGGCCAGCCAGGTCCACGACACCAGCACCGTCGACCCGATCAGCAGGGCCATCCAGGAGGACCGCTCCTCTCCCCATCCTGCCACGGCGGCCCGCCATGAGCTGCCGAGACTGCGGCGCGCCGCCCACAGGCTCAGCAGAGCCAGACACAGAATCCCGCCTCGGGCCTGCGCCTGCAGGTGCGGCGGAAAGTTGGGCCACTCCCGCCACTGACCACCCACGCCGATGAACGCACCCTCATCACCTGTCCTGCCGATGAGATCCACCAGGACGAGCTGCAGCCGTGTCGCCAGATAGAAAAACCACGTACTGAAGGAGACCTCCACCGCCATGAGATAGACCACCCCGACCAGGAGGGGCGAAACCGAGAAGCGGAAGCGAGAGGTGTACGGCGCCATCGCCCGCCAGGGGTCATCGATGAGCACCTCCCGCAGATCGAACCAGGTGGGGATCGTCCCGGGAACCAGGAAATGGTGATCGAGGCCGTTGACGCCGTAGAGGATGATGGGCACTGCTGCACCGGCCCAGAGTCGGCGATCCCGCAACAGACTGCCACCGTTGTCGACAAGGGCCGACGGCAGGTCAGCCAGCGGCAGCCGCAGGCGCTCCTCCCCCAGCCAGCGTTGCCGCAACAGCGTCGCCACTCCCCACAGCGCCGTGAAGAGCCCGGCCAGCAGCATTCCCCAGACGACGAGAGGCAGCCACCACACCGCCCACGGAACCGCCTCTCCCCCCTCGAAGAAACCTGCCGCCGCATCCCCTCGGACCACCAGCCACTCGGGGATATATTGATGGAAGCGTTCATACCGCCGGGCCGGATCGGCAAACCCACCGTAGAACCCGGTGGTCAGCGCCGGCAGCAGGTAGTGGACGAAGCCGCGTCCGGCCAGCGGCAGGCCGATGGCCAGCATCAGGTAAATGGCCACAAGGTCCGTCGGACCGGGTCGCAATCGTTGCGGAATCCTGTGGCGCAGCAGGGACAGAACCGCGAGCAGCAGTATCGGCAATGCCGCCATGGCGCCCATGCCGACCTCGGCACCGGCGTAGATCAACTCGACCCGCTGCACCCCCCAGGCGATGGCCACCAGGAGTACCGAACCGACCAGGAGCACGCGGGTCGTGCCAAGGCTGGAAGTCGCCATCAGTAGGGTAACTCCGCCACGGAGCGGGCGATCAGGGCGATGGCCACTGACCCCATCCCGGTGAGTCCCTGGCCACAGGCGAAGCCAGCCAGCAATACCGGCGCACGACGACGCCATTGGTCGCGACCGAAGCGCCGTTCCAGCCAGTAACGACCCAGCAGAGCTCCGGCCATCTCCGGAATCAGCAGGTGGGGCAGGCTCTGTACACCCTTGATGAAGCCGTAGACGAGGGCCACGGGAAGGCCCCAGGCACTCGCTGCCCAGAGTCCCAGGCTCGCCAGGACAAAGCCACCCGCCGCCCACGGCACGTGCAGAACGTCGGCGAAGCTCAGACCCCCCTCGGCGGTGAAGGAGAACCACATGAATTGCCGCAGAGCGATGAGGTGCCAGTACTTCTGGGCGAAGGGAAAGGCCGTGGAGGGAATGGGACCCATGCGCCACACCAGCGACCAGAACAGAAAGCCGCAGCCGAGGATGACGGGCAGGATGAGCAGTTCGGCCTTGGCGATGCTGGTGATCTTCGTCCCCGTCAGCTCCACCTCGCGGAACAGCTGGGCCCGACGGCCGTGGTCGTGGTACGGGATGGGTGCGAACCAGATGTCGACGCCCTGGTATCCCGATAGCAGAAACGCACCTTCCCGGACGAGGGGGATGCCCACCGACTGCCCCGTGAGCCCCACCATGCGGGCATTGACGTAGGATACGGCGGGGGTGAAGAGGAAGGCGAAGCACAACAGAAAAAGCAGGGGGAACTCATCGTCCTCGAGCAACCAGACGCAGAGTCCGGTATACCCCGCTGCTGCCGCCCCGTAGAGCCCGAGGGCGATCCAGATGGGGAAATCCCCCCGCCCCGGGGGAGGCGCCCCGAGGGTGGCGGTGCCCTTGCCGCGCCGTCGCAGGGCGCTGACCGCAGAGCCGATCCCCGCCAGTGCCACCGCCGCCGCCGTGCCCAGATAGACACTGAGCCAGAGATCGAGATCGTTGACGAAATGGGTTGTCACCGCGTCCATGCCGGGATGCCAGCGTGTGAGAAACCCGGCCGAGTACAGCACGGGATTCAGTACCACCTGAAACACGGCTGCGGCAAATGCCCCGACCACGACCCAGAACGGCAGCACGAATCCGGCGAGCACGAGACCCAGGTCGGTGGCCACGCCGAGAGCCGTCGCCGGCAGCAGGTGCTCGAGATCACGGGTGAAATCGATCCAGGGGATCGGCAACAACTCCAGCGGCCGGCTGGCGATCAGTCCGGTGAGCGCTGGCAGACCCACGTAGATACCGCCGAACAGAAGTCCGATGCCCATGCCGGTGGCAAAGACCTGCCAGCGCCAGCTGGCGGGACCACCAGCTGTGTTGTCTCCCGCACCCTCCGCCAGCGCCGTGGCCCCCTGTGCCGCCACCGATGCCATGGGAAAAGGCAGCTTCTCGATGTCGCTGGTGACGCGGAACAGCACATAGCCGAGACCGAACCATTCAGCTCGTGCCAGCACCTGACCCACCACCAGCAGCGCCACGGGTGCCAACCAGTCACGGTGCAGGAAACTGCGGTCGGCCAGCGCCGCCGAGTCGAGGGCTGGGGCCACCCACTGCGGGATCTGCGCCGCCATTCCCAGTGCCTGGCCCACCTGTGACTGTACGAGATACTGGTGCCACACCAGCGCGCCGAAGGGACCACCGGCCAGCATCACGCCCGCCATGGCGTGGGTCAGGCCGCCAGCGATGTAGTAGAGGACGTAGATCTCCTGTCGACTCAGCGGCGCAAAGGACCGGCGCGCGATCTCGGCGAAGAGAATCACCGTCACCCACTCGGCGGCCGGTCCCATCGTCGACCCGGCGATGAGGCCCATGTAGATCGCGCCTGGCAACATCAGGAAACCGATGAAGAAGGCCCCCAGCACGACCCGAGGGCTCAGCCCGTCTTCGAACCTTGCCGCCGGCGTCATCGAGTCCCCATGTACATCGCCCGCTCCGCTTCCGACAGAGCCCGCCACATCAGGAACTGGCGACGTACGCCATCGACGAAATGGCGGTTGGCGCGGACCCACGTACCCTCGTCGCCGGAAGTGCGTTGCAGGCCGAGCACCAACGTCGCGTAGCCGTCCTCGCCGGTGTTCAGGTGGACGCGCAACCGTTGTGACACACCACTGTCAAAGGGCGCCAGCCACACGGTGGCTCCGACGACGGCCGGGCTGTCTGCCGAGTCCGGCCCCGGGCCGTCCACCTCTTCGGCGTAGAATGGCGCCCCGATGGACTGCTCGTCACAGGTGGCCAGGTACTCGGCGACGAAACGACAGAGACCGGCCGCCTCCCTCAGACGCAGCGAGAACGGCATGGCCAGCTGCAGCAGATCTCCCTGCGGTCGAGGCAACTGCCAGGACCGCTCGACGCCGGGGACGCACAGCCGACCAGCGGCGCGGGCGGGGAAGAGGGCGGAGAGCACGACGAGAGCCATGACCATCATCAGAGTCGCCACCGACGAATACGACGAGAAATTCACCGCCAGTCCGGGGAATACGCCGGCTACCAGCCCCACTTTCGACACGACCTGCGCCAGCAGATAGCCGCCCACGCCCCCCAGGGTGGCAAAGGCTGCCGCCTCAGCGACGAAGAGACCGGTCACGTGGTTCGGCGCCAGCCCCACGGAATTGAACGTGGCGATTTCCGCGGTGCGCTCGTACACCGAGCCAAGCATCGTGTTGAATACGATGAGAGCAGCGATCAGCAACGGTACCCAGACCCCGCGTTCGCCACTCATATGGTGATCCTGTGCGGTGTCCACGACCCAGGATCTGCCGCCGAAGCGGGCGAAGAGGTTGTCGTCGAGGCTGTGCGCCAGGCGCTCCAGCTGTGGTCGGGCCCCGGGCAAGGGGGCGGCCACCGACGCCAGGCGCGCGTGCTGTCCCATGCCGGCCACCACCCGCGCCGGCAACAGCAGTACCTGGCGAGCCGGCAGGTGGGCGAAGGCCGGCGCCTCCCCGCGACGGTCGGCGCCGGCCCGTCGCTCCTCCGGTTGGTAGGCGTCGACATCGAGCGGGGTCAGTGGTGTCCCACCTATGTCGATCTGGGCGTCGAAGCTGTCTGCGTCGACCAGGCCGACCACGAGATAGTCCTCGCCGAAGTAGTCCACCGTGGCCGTCCCCACATCGGCCGGCGTCAGGCCGATCTCCGTCGCCCGTTCGCCGGGCAGAAGACATTCGTGACGGGCACCACTGAGCCATCGGCCGGCCACCAGCAGCGCCTCGACGTCACTCACCGTGCCCTCTTGCGGCGTCAGGCCCAGGGCCGCGGCAACCCGTGTCACCCGTCCGGCGTATCGCACCAGGCCCGGCTTCTCATACCAGAACCGGGGTGCCGCCTCGACGCCGAGGCTGGACCCCAGGTGGTCGGGGACAGCCCCGACAAGGCCGGTCCACCCCGGATTGCGCAACAGCACGGCATCGGCACCAGCCGCGCTGCGCGCCAGAGGCGTCATATGGAACCGCGCCGTGGACTGCACGGCGGTGAAGGACACCAGAGAAAACGTCAGCAACACCAGCGTGGCGCAGGTCAGCGCCGTGCGCAACGGCCGTCGACGCATCTGCGCCACGCCGAGCAGGAAGGCTCGTGACGCCATGGCGGTCCGGTGCGACTCGGAGCGGTGTCGGGCCACCACGGGCGACACGCTGCGGCGCAGCTGCTCATTGAGTCGCCCCAGTCCGATGGCGGTGACGCCGATGCTGAGTGCCAGAATCAGAAAGCCGATGAGGACGACCAGCGGATTCAGCGTCAGATCGAAGGCCGGGTGAGAGTAGCGCAGAACAGCGAAGCCTCCGAGAAAGGCCATCGCCGTCCAGGCGACCTGACGGTGGACCCCCCTGGCCTCGAACAGGAGACGCTCGGCGAAGACAGAGAAGGGCAGCAGTGTCAGCAGGACGAAGAGAACACCGGTGACAGCATCGGCGCCGAGATCGGCGATGGCGCTGTGGGCTCGGGCAGCCAGGCTCCAGGCCCGTGCCTGCGCCGCCGGGTCCGTGGATTGCGCCCCGTGACGACTGTCCTCGTGCAGTTGACGCAGCGGCCGGCTGGTGATGCCATAGCTCTCGAGATCCCCGAGACGGTGCTCGTTGAGTCGGGTCAGATCGGTGGCGACCCGTCCTGCGAGCCCGGCTACGACCGGCGATCCGGCGTCCGGACGCAGGCCGGTACCGATGGGATCGTCGTCATCTCCGCCGAGCAGGAGGAGGCGCTGACCGACACCGAGGGCACCACTCGTCATCACCACCTTGACCGCACGGTCCGGCGGCACGAACAGCACCCCGACACGATCCTTCCGCGGTCCGGCACCGTCGAAATACCCCTCCAGCTCGATGGTGGCCGCCGTCGCCGGCAGAGCCACACCGAACCGTTCGAAATCCGCATCCCCCTCGCCGTCGAGCAGACGCGCATGGTCCAGAGTCTGCAGAGATCGCGGGTCGAACAAATCGGGCACGACCAGTGACCGGGCGCCGAAACCGACGAGCAGGCGTTCCTCGGCGTTGTGGTCCATCTGCACCTTCGAAGGGTAGGTCACCGCGCCCGACGCCCCGCGGTCGATGACCGTGTGCAGCCGCCCGCTCTCCGGCTCCGCCGCGTAGGCCTCCAGGCGTACCGCTTTCAGGTACAGCGTACGGGCCTCCACCCCCTGCAACTCATAGCTGCCATCGGTAGACGTCAGGTCCATCAGATCAGCGCGCACACCTGCCAGCACGTGCTGCAGTGAGCGCACACGCACGAGAGCGCCGGGTACCGGCTCGTCCGGCTCGAAGGCGCCGGCCCCCCAGGTGACGAACCGGCCGCTCAGCACGCCAAAGGAGTCCTTGGCTCGCTCCGGCAGCCAGTCGGCGCCCGGATCATCGAGTAGCGTCGGCACCAGGCTGAGAACGAAGCGGGCCTGGCGGATAAGTCCCTCCAGGTTCACGCGTTCTGGCCGGTCCTCGGGCGAGTCGAACAGAGGCCGACTGTCCCCTGCACTCACCAGGGTCAGTCCGAGAAACCCCGCCAGGCTGGCCACCGAACCATCCACCGGAATCGGCTCGGGCAGGCGGCCCACATCACGGCGTTGTGACATCGGTTTCAGGTTGCCGCCAAGGATCAATCCGCCGGCCAGGTGTTCGGCCTCATACTCCCCGGCGAACGCCTCGACCCGCTCGAACAAGGCCGGACGAACCGTGCGCACGCGGTAGGGGGTACCCGCCTGCTGCAGAGTGACGACACTCCCCTGCGAACTCAGGTCGAGGCAGAGAACCGCACCGATCCGCAGTGGTTGAAGCCGCCGTTGCAGGGGCGATCCGGCGGCTTCGCCGTCGGCGCGGCGGCGCAGCAGACCGACGAAGTCTCGCATGCCGGCCAGCGCCTGGAAGTGACCGGGTGCGGTCACCAGAACGACGGTTCGGGCCGGTCGTTGCTGGTGCAGATAACTCGCCAGCTCCAACCAGACGGCGACACCGGAGGCCTGGTCGGCTCCCGGGGCACGTGCCGGCACAGGGGAAACCGCATCGTAGTAGCTGGCCACGACGATGGCTTCCCCGTGCAGCGCCGGGTCGGTTCCCGGGACGACACTGACCAGGGTGGCCCCCTCCACGTCGGTCCAGTCCATGCGACCCGTCAACCGCGCCAGCGGCGCCGGTGCCGCCTGCCGAAGCCGGCGCGCCACGTCCACCTCTGCATAGAACCGGGGCATGTCAGCACTCGTCGACAGGAAGCGGACAGCCCCCTCGCTACGATGGGCCCAGTCGGCCGGATCCCCGGCTTCAGCAGCGAGGAAGACGACGGCCACCGCGCCGGCGTCGAACACCCTCACCCAGTCGTCGGCACAGTCGTACTCGAGCAGGACGATGGCCCCACCCAGAGATTGCGCCGCCACCTCGGTGGGTCTGGCGCGGCCGGCGTAGACGAGGGGCCCCGCCACGCCGTCCGGTACCGTGGTCGACGTCCGTGCCAAATTCGGCCACATGCCCTGCAGTTCGTACGCTACACCGTGAACTCTGATGCCGGCGCCTCTGTCCAGGGGCACCGGTACGTGGAAGATCCGACGGTAGACGGTGTCAGCGCCGGCGGCGACGAGCCGGTTCTCGATGTAACGGGCCGCCATCGAAGCGCCCGCATACCCGGTAACACGGCTGGGGTCGCTCGAAAGAGCCTGCAGATGGCCTCCCAGCCTCTTTTCGAGAGTTGCCCCTTCCGCCTGCACCAGGAAGTTGGCCAGCACCAGGCAAGCCGTGATTTGACAGGTCGAGGTGAGGCCGCGCATTCTTCTGAAGAATCCGGGAAAGAAGGGTGTCTGCACTGAAGATGACGATCTCACGCGCGCAACTGCAGATTCACGAGGCCGAAGATGCCCGCCGCGAAGACGGCCTTCGCGTCAAGGGGATTCTCTCCGGTGACGAGGTCGCTTTCCGCGCCCTCGTCGTCGAGTACCATCCTCTCGCCTTCGGTCTGGCCTACCGCTGTCTGGGTGATCCCCAGGACGCCGAAGAGGTTGTACAGGACGCCTTCGTCAAAATCCACGGCGCCCTCGACGGCTTCCGCGGTGAAGCTTCGCTCAAGACCTGGATCCTGCGCATCGTCTGGCGTCTGAGCCTGAACCGACGGCGGGATCGTGCCCGCAGCGCCTGGCGACGGCTCGGCCTGCATCGGTCCACCGACGATGCCGACGCCCTGTTGTCCGACCCGGTGGCCCAGTCGCCTGAGGCCGGCCTGCTGTCCCGGGAGACGAGTCGCATCGTGCGGGATGTCGTCGACCGGCTGCCGGCGGCATTGCGCGAGGTTATGATACTCAACAGCTTCGAGGAACTCGGCTACGAGGAGATCGCCCGCATCCTCGGCATTCCCGTGGGCACCGTCAGTTCGCGCATCTACACGGCGCGGCGCAAGCTGGCCTCGCGTCTGCGCCGACTGGGACCGAAATAATGGAGAGGAAGAGTCACACATGCTGAATTCGTGGTGGCCCGGTCGTCGCCGGGGTACTGAACTGTCCGCCTTCGCCGACGGCGAACTGACCGGGGCGGCCGCCGACCGGGTGGCCGAACGCCTCGTGTTCGATGACGGCGTGCGGCAGGAACTGGATCGCATGTACCACACCGACAGCCTCGTCGCCTCCGCCCTGGCGGAGACGACCCCGGCGCCGGATCCGGGCGTCGCCGCCGATGCTGTTGTGGCCCGCTTGCCCCGGGACATCGGCGTGAAGACGCGCAACTGGACACCCACGGTGGTTGCCTCGGTCGGATTGCTGGTGACGGCCGGAGTCGCCTTCGCCGGCCTCAAACGACGGGGTTGGGTATGAACTGGTTCGAGAGAATGAAGTCGGGGATCCTCACGAAGATCAAACGTGAAATCCCGGAAGCCATCTGGGGCAAGTGTAAAAAGTGTGGTGAGACCACCTACCAGCACGCCCTCGAGCGCAGTGCCTTCGTCTGCCCCCATTGCGGCAATCACTTCGCCATGGGGCACGAGCGCTATGTCGATTTCCTCGCCGATTCGGCGAGTTTCGTCGAGTTGAACGCGGGCATCACTACCGCTGACCCGCTGAAATTCCGCGACCATCGCCGGTATTCGGAGCGGATCCGCGAGGCCCGCAAGAAGAGCGGCATGAACGAATCGGTGCGCACCGGTCTCTGCACGATCGGCGGCAATCCGGTTGCCCTGGCGGTGATGGACACACGTTTCATCCTCGGCAGCATGGGTGGCGCCACGGGTGAAAAGATCGCCCGCCTCATCGATCGCGCTCTGGAGGATGAAAGAGCCCTCGTCCTCGTCTGCCAGTCCGGCGGAGCACGAATGCAGGAGAGCACCTTCTCCCTCATGCAGATGGCCAAGGTCAGCGCCCGTCTCAAGCGCTTCGCCGACGCCGGTGGGCTCTACATCGCCGTCCTCACCGATCCGACCTACGGCGGCGTCACCGCCAGCTTTGCCATGCTCGGCGACGTCACGATTGCCGAGTCCGGGGCCCGCATCGGTTTTGCCGGTCAGGCGGTCATCAAGCAGTTCATGGGGATCGACGAGCTTCCCGAAGGCTTCCAGATCGCCGAGACCGTCCTCGATCACGGCTTCGTCGACCGCGTCGTCCCGCGCCCCGAGTTGCCGTCGACATTGGCGCGCCTGATCTCTCTGCTCGGCGCCCACGACAACGAAGCGGCAGCCCGCGCCGGTTGACCATCCTCTCCAGCTGATTTTTCTCTGTGACCGCCCGCAGCCTGGTGCCGGTGGCGTTGCTGGCGGCTCTGACGGCTGTCGGCGCCCATCTGCGCATTCCCCTGCCCTATGTTCCCATCACCCTGCAGGCAGCCGTCGCCTGCCTTGCCGGCCTGTTGCTGGGTCCCTGGCGCGGCGGGGCCAGTCAACTCGTCTACGTCACGGCAGGGCTCGTCGGTTTCCCCGTCTTTGCCCGGGGCGGTGGGCTGCACTACGTCCTCGAACCATCCTTCGGTTACCTGCTGGGTTTCGTCGCCGGCGCCTGCGTCTGCGGTCTCGCTGCCGGGCCGCAACCGGGGTTCCGCCGGGCTCTGATCTCGGCCTGGGCGGGTATGCTCACCATCTACGCCGCCGGTGTCCTCGTCCTCTACCTGAATCTGCGCTTTGTGGCTGGTACCGATCCCGGCTTCGGCCACACCCTGCAACTGGGCCTGGCGCCGCTGCCGAAGGACCTGCTGGCCGGGCTGCTCGCCGCCTGGATCGCTGTACGTTTCCGTGGTCAGCTCAGAACAGATTGCGCAGCTTGACGGTGGTGTAGACCTGCTCGGATGAGAGGCCGAGGTCGGCACGCAGAACGAAGTCGGCGTTCCAGTAGGTCCGCAATCCCCAGCCGGCGGTGACGTGTACGTCCTGGGGCCGCATTTCGTTGAACCCTGGCTGCACCTGTCCGGTGTCGACGAACAACACGCCGTGCAGTTCCAGATGCTGCTTGAAGGCCACCCCCGTACCCAGATGATAACGGGCCTCGGTGTTCGTCAGCACACGGACGTTGTCGGTGAACCGCTGACGGTCGAAGCCGCGCAACGTATCCGAGCCACCCAATCCCTTGATACGTCGACTGCCACCGATCTCTCCGTAAGCGAATAGCGGCACGGCCCCGCGCAGGGCCTCCACGATCGTCCGGTGGGCGATATTGAGGCGCTTGCTCCGGGGCCAGTACCGGGCGTCGGTGAAGGTGTACCGCTGGAAGTCGATCTCTTCGAAAAACAGGCTCAGCAGCGAATTGCGCGATGTCTCGTAACTCCATTCATGAAACACGCCGCGCCGCGGTATCGTCGGGTCGTCGCGCGTGTCCCAGCTCAGGGCCGCGCCGATGAAACCCGTGACGCCGTCGACGACACCGTCGGGTGTACCCACGTCGAGATAGAAGGACTGAGCCCCCGTTCGATCGACGTCGGTCCGCTCCAGCCCCAGGTCGAATGACATGGTCACCGGTCCATACACATGCCGCAGCAGGCTGACGAAGAGTCGGGGTTTCTCGAGGATGTAGTGGTAGTAGTCCTCGTCGATGAAGTCGACATGATCGGGGTCCACCAGGTCCCTGTCGTTGTCGCTGTCATTCGACAGGCCGTAGTAGCGGGCGCGAATGTCTCGCCGGTTGCTGGCGATGAGATTCAGACCGAAGCCGGTGCCGGAGAGATGGGGCACTTTCAATCGCAGGTGGGCATTGCGCTTGCCCTCGGATGAACTCACCGAGTGCAGGGTCAGCTTGTAGCGGTACGGTCGGCGACTGTAGTCCGCGATCTGCACCCGTGTGCCGTAGTTCCATCCCGTTCCCGGGCTGTAGTACACCACTGGCAGTCCGGTCACGCCATATGGCGTCCCCGCCAGTGTGATCTGTTTGCGCTTGGCCTTCCACTTGACGGCGTCCACCGTACCCTCTGTCGCCGAGAGTGGGTCAGCCACCGCCGACGCACCGCTGAGAATCGTGCGACCCAGTCCCCGGTCGCGGCGTTGTGCCGTCGAGTCCACCGACGATGTGTCCGTTGCGGTCCCATGTTGTGACCAGATGGGTGTAGCGACCAGCGCCAGAACAACCAGGATCGCCGGCAGACTGTGGCGGGATGGTACGCTTCTCATCGCTGTCAGGCTCGCTCGAAGCGTGATCTGTCGGCGGCTGTCGGTGTCGTGTCCAGCTGCAGGCGCAGGGGGCTGATCGATACAGCTCCGGCCTCGAGGACCTCCGCATCGCCTTTTGCGCTTGCCTTTGTCCACCTGTATCCGGAATAATGATGTACGAGGAGCCCGTCCTCGGCGCGGCGAAAAAACGAACCGTAACTGGTGTCGGTGACCCTGGTCAGAACTCTGGGCGTCCCTGCGTCGGCCTCCTCCGGGATGTTGACCGAAACCAGTCGGGCCCCCTCGGGCAGACCGCCGCTGAGAATCTCGGCGGTGATCTCTGTGGCGATGATGGCCGCCCGCTCCCAGACGGTGGCCAGGGGCTCTGGGTCGCGATTCCGGTACCAGCCCTCGTATGAGGCCGGGCTCAGCTTCACCGAAAACGCGGCAGCAGGCACACCGGACAGACTGGCCTCGATGGCAGCGCCCACCGTGCCGGAACTGAGCAGAAAGGCCAGACCGGCATTCTCACCGATATTGATGCCCGAGACCACGAGCTGCGGCGGCTCGGGAGTCAGGTGATGGATACCGACATTGGCGCAATCCGCCGGCGAGCCCTCCAGCGTGTAGGCTTCCTGCCCCAACTGCGACACCGGAGTCAGCCGCAATTGAGCGAAGCGGCTGAGTATTTTCGACGACCAGCTGGCCTCACGTGCGGGTACGACGGTACGCACGCTTGCCAGGCCACCCAGCGCCGACAACAGGGGCGGCAGAGCCGGAGATTCGACGCTGTCATCGTTTGTCACCAAGATCCAGGGCTCGATTTTCTGTGTCTCCCGTCACCTCGTTCGATCGCGGTAGGCTGGTATATTATCAACAATTTAGCTGTTCACCAACCATGGACGTCGCTATCTTAGCCGGGTCTTGGTTTGATCCGGCGCCCGGTGCCCGGAAACAGATGGAAAACGCGCAACTTTTGCAGAGCCTGGAGGCAGTCGCCGGCGAGTTGGCGGTGGAAATCCGTCAGGAGGATCTGGAGGGCAGTTCTGGCGGACTCTACCGCCTGCACGGCCACGCCTGCATCCTCGTCGACCGGAACCTGTCCGTATCCGAGCGCGTCGACCTGATGGCCCGGTCCCTGGCGCGGCTGCCTCTGGACGGCGTCTTCATGCCACCCACAGTGCGCCAATTGTTGGAGAACCGAGCGACACCCCCTCCTGAGGCGTCGGACGCTGAGCGTCCCTGACGCCTGTCGCTCATCCCCCTGCCCCGTCCATCACCCGACTATCCGATGCCAAATGGTCAGTAGAATCTTCATCTTCGCCCTGCTCTTCACCGGCCTTGCCGTGCCGGCCCACGCCCTGCGGTTCTACGTCAATCAGACCACGGGGGACGACCGGCGCAGCCACATGGTCGTGCAGGATTCTGACACGCCATGGCGTACGATCACGCACGCGCTGGAGATGGCCCACATTCTTACCCAGGGCCGCCCGCACGTCATCGACATCGCCGCCGGTTCTTATTCGCCCTCCAGCGGCGAGACGCTCCCCTTCGTCATCAGTCAGACCAACATCTACCTGCGCTCTCAGGGGGGTGTCGAACTCAACGCGCAAGGCCTGTCGCGAATCATCGAAGTGGCGGTACCCTCCCCCGACTTCATGTTGCGTGACTTCTCGCTCGTCAACGGGACCGCCGACCGCGGCGGCGCCGTGTCCTGTGAGAGCTGCTCTCTACGCGTCGTCCACAGCCGGATCCTCGGCAATCAAGCCACTCTCGGTGGCGACGCCATCTACGTGGCTGACGGTCGCCTGCAGTTGATGAACAACATCATCCGGATCAATGGCAGTAGCGGCTCGGGGGGAGCCATCATCGAAGCGCGCAACACCTTTGCCGACACCTCGCAGAGGGACGTGATCCGCAACAATACGTTCTATCTCAACGACGCCCCCTCCATCCTGACCACGGGCAACCGTACCGACATCTCCAACAATATCCTCGTCGGCACCCCGGGCGACGCCGTGCCGGCAATCATCGACTCCGCCTCCGGCATCGAACCGCTGGTCCGCTACAATCTTTTCTGGGACACCGATATCCTGTATCTGTCCGGGGCTCGGGACTCGGTCAAGGTGGCGCGAACGGTGCGCGACACGCTGACCCTGGAAGAACAGGGCGTGGCCGTGCCCAGCTTCGTCACCAATGTGCCCGACACGGTGGCCCAGGTCGGCACCCCGTACGAGTTCGACGTCGCTTTCGAGAGCGATGACTCCAATTATAAATTCACTGTCATCAACTCCTCTGACATTCCGGTGGGTATGTCGGAGGAGACCATCGAGACCTCCGGTATCCTGAGTTGGACGCCGGATTCGACGCAGACCGGCCAGCATTCCGTCCGTGTTGAGATCATCGACCAGGGGGCCGGACAGTTCGAATTCCTCAGTTATATCATCACCGTATTCACCGCCGAAGACTTCCCGGACACCACGACGCCGGGAGACATCATCACCGTGACCACCACACCCGACACTACGGCCGCCACCGACAGTCTCAATCTGATCCTGCCGGTGTTCTCCACCGCCGCCAGTGCCGGCGGCAACGTCTACGGCGATCCCCTGTTTCTCGATCCCGAGATCAAACGCTTCGAGTTGCAGACCTCGAAGACCCGTATCATCATCCCGACGGGCGACACGGTCGGTGTACTCGACACTGTGAACACCGTCGCCATGGACGCCGGCAACCCCGTTACGACGTTCAACGACGCGGTTCTGTCCGGCGGGCAGGTGCGCAACGACATGGGCCAGACCGGTGGTCCGACGAACTCCGGCCCGCCCACGCCAGGAAGCTCCTCCGAGCTGGTAGCCACCGTTCTGCCGGACAGCATCGCCATCGAAGGACAGACCTGGATCTATGATCCGGCGGTGCAGGATACGTCAGGCAAGGCGCAGGGCGATCCTATCATCATCGATCTGCTCCAAGGCCCCTCGACGATGAGTGACGTCTTCGGCAGCGGCGATGACAAGCTGATTCCCGTCGAGTGGATTCCCGCTCTCGCAGACACCGGCAGCTACCTGGTGGGCCTCTCGTCATTTTACACGGGAGGCAGCGCCCGGCACTACTTCCCCCTGCGGGTGCGCGCCGCCAATCCCCCGCCGCGGGTCACCAGCACGCCACCGACGACGGCTCCCGAGGATGTGGAACTCGTCTACACGATCGAGGCCGTCGACGACAACGGTGACACGATCTCCTACAGCCTCGACAGTGGCCCCGGGGGCATGACGGTGGACAGCCTCGGTGTGGTGCGCTGGACACCGTCGCAGTCTGACGTGGACAGCACGTTCACTGTCACCATCGGCCTGACTGACACCGGTGGCGCCAGCAACACCCACACTTTCACCTTCGTGGTGGACAATACCAACGACGCCCCCGTGGCGGCGGCCGTGAGCGACACCACCGCCACGGAGGACGTGCTCTTTCAGCTTGCCCTGACCGCCGTCGACGAGGATCCGGCAGACACGACTTTCACGTTCAGTCTGACCACGGCACCCGACAGTGTTGCCATCGATTCGCTGAACCGTCTCGTGTGGACGCCGGTGCAGAGTGATGTGGGCGTCCATGCCCTCACGGTTCGGGTCACCGACGCCGGCGGCGCCGTGGACAGCACAAGTTTCGCCCTCACCGTCATCGAGGTGGATGACGTGCCGACGATCTCGAGTTCTCCCGACACGACGGCCCCGGAGGATGCGCTGTACGAGTACGCCGTCGAGGCCGTCGACGAGGAAGCCGGCACTCTCAGTTATTCTCTCGTGACGGCGCCGACGGGCATGACGGTCGACTCACTGGGTGTGGTCTCCTGGACACCGGCTCTGGCCGACACGGGCGCCCACACCGTCGCCCTTGCAGTCGCCGATCCCGCCGGTCAGACGGTCGAACAGTCCTACCAGCTGCAGGTGCTCGAGGTCAACGACCCCCCGGTGATCCTGGTGCGTAGTCCGGTGGATACACTGGTGCTGATCGATCCGGGCCAGAGCGTTCAGTTCGATCTCGACAGCGAGGACGAGGAAGGTGACCCGCTGACCCTCCAGTGGCTCGTGGACGGTGTGCAGAAATCCACGGCCAGCTCCTTCACCCATCTGGCCGATACGACCTCGGCCGATACGGTGGTCGCCAACCTTACCGATGGCACCAGTACAACCTCCACTACATGGATCGTCGATGCCCGCGCCATCGCCAAGGTGTCGGTGGCCACCGACACCGTCGACTTCGGCGATGTGGCTCTCGGCGATACGGCCTCGGCAACGTTGCGTGTCCTCAACCCGGGGCGCACAACGCTGACGATCACCAACCTGCAGGTTGGCGACCTGGCCTTCGCCGCCAGCTTCGGCACCGATGCCATCACCCTGCGAGATTCGACGACGCTGACGCTGTCCTTCGCCGCGACCACGCGCGGGGCCCGCACTACCGAGGTCCAGTTCGGCACCAACGACCCGGACATTCCCACGGTGACGATCCCCCTCGCCGGCGCCGCTGTCGTACCCACCCGCGCCGCACTCGATGCCGACCTCGCCGCGGGCGATCAGGGAATCCGTACCGGCACCGGCCGGCTGGGCGACACGGTCGTCCTCGATGTCGAGGTCTCCGAGACGCTGGAGATTCTCTCCTACGCCGTGGAGCTGACCTTCGATCCTGAAGTATTCAGCTTCGAGTCCGTCGCCGCTGACGCGGACGTGACCAACCTGCTGGGTGCCGGTCTGCTGCCTGTCGCCACCGAGCCGGCCTCCGGCACCCTACGGATCGAGGTCGCCGGTAACGACACGGTATCCGGCGACGGCTTCTTCGGCCGCGTGACCTTCAACGTCGCCAGCGACGCGGAAACAGGCGTCAGCAGCGCCATCGGCCTCGCCCGCGTGGAGTTGCTCAGCAGCGGCCAGGCCACTTCGGATGTGTTGACATCTTCGGAGGGGGTCACACTGCAGATCGCCACCGCCCTTCCAGGGGATGTTGACGGCGGCGGAACCATCGACATCGATGACTTCTTCCTCTTCGCCGACGACTTCGGAGGTTCGGCGGCACGCTCCGACTTCAATAGCGATGGCACCGTAGACTTCACCGACTTCTTCCTCTTCGTCGACTTCTTCAACGGCGCTGCCGCCCGGCCCCTGCCCGATGTCGAAGCCAGTATGCCGGGCCTGGCCCTTGCGGTTGACGACCGGCCCACCAGCGCCGACCGCCTCGATGCGGTTGTCCACTGGCGCGCCGAGGAGTCCCTGCGCGGTGCCGGCCTGTGGCTCATCTGGGATCCCCGCCACCTGTCCTTCGACGAAGTATCGGCAACCGATCCCGAGTCCAACCGGACGCTCCTCTGGACACATGGGGAGCAACCAGGGCGCCTGGAGTTGGCCGCCGTACCCGTCGGGGGGGGCGCTTTCGATGGTGACGTCGCCACGTTACAGTTCCGCCGGCTGACACCACAGGCCACGGAAATCCGCCTCGAGGCCGCCGTAGGTCGGGATGCCTCCGGTGTGACAAGGGGCCTGGATCTGCCGACGGCTGCCACTGTGGCTGCCCTGCCGCGTGTCGCCGTCCTCTACCCGCCACACCCGAACCCCTTCAATCCGGAGACGGTCATCAGCTTCTTCGTCCCCTCCCGGGCCGACACCCGGGTCGAGGTGACGGTCTACGATCTGCTGGGTCGGCCGGTTCGCACGCTGAGTTCTGGCGGCG
>PBSR01000200.1 GCA_002726335.1 Gemmatimonadaceae bacterium | reverse complement strand
TTCGACGGCGACCGTATCACTCCGGATGACGTGCACGCGATCACATTCGCTGATATCATCGAGTACCGAAACTCGCTGGCGGCCCTGGGCCGCAAGCGCACGACGATCAACCGCAAGCTCGCCAGCCTCAAAGCGTTCTTCCGCATGATGGTCGCCACGGGTGTGATCGACAAGAACCCCGCGGATTCAACCCTCGTCAAAGGCTATCGCGTAGACGACGCTGTGAGTGGAAAATCGCTGACCCGGATGGATCTCCAGCGAATTCTGGACGCTGCCGGAGACGAGCAGGACGAGTTGCGTCGAGCCCGCGACCTGGCCATTCTGCACCTGTTGACCTTCGGCGGCCTGCGTCGCTCCGAGATCGCCAACATCAGCTGGGGTGACTTTGGTGAAGACGGCGCCTTCCAGATCCTCCACCTGCCCGAAACCAAGTCTGGCGTCGCTCAGGATATCAAACTGCAGCCGCTGGTCCTGCACTACCTGCACGACTACAGGCAGACCCTGGAACAGCACCGCCACTCAGTCCAGGGAAAGGTGTTTATCTCGTTGTCCCGCAATCAGTCTCACGGATCTCCCATAACCGATCAGTCGATCAATCTCATCGTCCGTCGGTATGCCAAACGGGCCGGCATCACGAGAAACGTCACCGCTCACATGTTCCGCCACACCTGCTGCACCATGTCTATCGAAGGTGGCGCCAAGCCACAGCAGGTCCAGGCCCACCTGCGGCACAAGGACCTCAAGACAACGATGCGCTACTATGAGAACCGGGAGCGCCTGACGGACAACGCCTCGGACTACATACACATCCGCTGAATCACTACTCCAGCGCGCTGTGCCCAATAATGAACATTACGTCAACACAAGCTGATTTCTCGACGCGTCGGGTGACGTAATGCGCGTTATATGCCTATGCGTGATGGCGGGATACGAATCTGCCTCCAACCGATTCAGGCGACGACGTTGACGATCTTTCCGGGGACGATGATGAAGCGCCGGATTTCCCCTGACTCCGGAAGAAACCGACGGACGCTCTCCAGCGCCAGTACCTGCTCCTTCAGAGCCTGTTCCGAAATGTCGGTTGCTACCTCAACGGTTGCCCGCATCTTGCCGTTGACCTGAACAGGCAGGGACACGGTATCCTGGAGCAGCAGTGTCTCGTCATGGACCGGCCACTGCTGACGGGCCAGAACTCCCCCGTCAAAGCCACAGCGCTCCCACAGCTCCTCACCGATATGCGGAGCCAGCGGAGCCAGCATGAGTATGAGAGCCCGGGCCACCTCTTCAGGGATTCGCTCGAGAGCCACCAGCTCATTGTTCAGCTTGATGAGCGCGGCGATGGCGGTGTTGAAGCGCAGACCTTCCAGATGCTCGCCGACGACAGCGATCGTGGCGTGCAGCTGGGATCTCAATTCCTGAGAGGCATTGGCTCCGTCGACCTTGGTGCCCCCGTCGGCGTCGATCAGGTTACGCCACACTCGCTGCAGGAATCGCTGCATCCCGCGGATCCCTTCCATACTCCACGGAGCGCTCTGCTCCAGCGGCCCCATGTACATCTCATAGAGGCGCAGCGTATCCACGCCATACTCCTCCCCCACTTCTTCCGGAGGCAGACCATTCTTGTAGCGCTTGCCCATCTTGCCGCGGAAACGCTTCAGCTTCTGACCGGTCTCGGCATGCATCGGCTCGCCGGCGGCGTCGAACTCCACCTTGCGGATATCGATGTAGACACCACGCTCGTCGGTGAAGGCATCCGCCGTGATCATACCCTGGCTGAACTGTTTCTTGAACGGCTCGGGTGAGGACACGTGCCCCAGATCAAAGAGCATCTTGTGCCAGAAACGTGCGTAGAGCAGATGCAGGACCGCGTGTTCGGCGCCACCGACGTAGAGATCGACGGGCATGAAGGCCCGCTCCTTCTCCGCATCACAGAATGCCGTTTTATTGTGCGGGTCGATGAAGCGCAGATAGTACCAGCACGAACCGGCCCATTGGGGCATCACGTTCAGTTCTCTCTCGCACGGCACACCGTTCACATCCACCCGGGCCCAATCGGCCTCGGCACGCCCCAGAGGCGGTGTCACGGGCGTGTCCGGATCATCGGATGTGGTAGGCTTGAAGTCCTCCATGTCCGGCAACAGCACGGGCATATCGGTGACCACGGGGTAGCCCTCGGGATGATTGGCCAGTGGGAACGGTTCTCCCCAGTAGCGTTGACGTGAGAAGACCCAGTCCCGCAGGCGGAAGCCAACCGCCTCTCCGCCCACACCTGCCTCCTGCAGAGCGGTGACAATCTTCGCCTGTGCCTGGGCCGTCGGCAGGCCGTTGATGGCGAAGGCAGAGTCAGCGCCCTGGAGGGGCGAGTTGATGGACACGCCGTGGCCGGTAAAGCACTTTTCTTCGGTGCCCTCCGGCGCTTCGACGACCTCGATGATGGGCAGACCGTACTTTTCCGCGAAGGCGTGGTCGCGATCGTCGTGGGCGGGGACCGCCATGATGGCACCCGTACCGTAGTCCATGCTGACATAGTCGGCGACAAAGACCGGCACGCCCTCGCCATTGACCGGGTTGAGCGCGTAGAGCCCACTGAAGACCCCCGTCTTCTCCTTGTCCTGTTCCGCGGCCCTGGCGTCGGTCCGGGTCAGGGCTGCCGACCTGACGTAGGCTGTCACCGCCGCCTGCGGATCCAGGTCAGGAGTGTCGCCCCGCCATCGCGGGTCGGTCTCCTGCGGCCATTCGGCCGGGACGGCATACGCAGAGTCCCCGACCGTGACCAGTGGGTGCTCGGGTGCGACGACCATGAAAGTCGCCCCGAAGAGGGTGTCCGGACGGGTCGTGAAGGCCTCGAGCTCCACCTTGTCCGTCGAGGTCACACCGAGAAGTTCGAAGAGGACCCGGCCACCTTCACTGCGGCCGATCCAGTTCCGCTGCATCAACTTGATCGGTTCGGGCCAGTCCAGCGCGTAGGTCCCCCCCTTGCCGTCAGGGAGCTCGCCGGCGTCGAGATCCTCCAGCAGCCGATCGGCATACGCCGTAATGCGTAACATCCATTGCTTGAAGGGCCGTTTGTAGACGGGGTAATCTCCGACTTCGCTGTGCCCCTCGGTGGTGACCTCCTCGTTGGCCAGAACCGTTCCCAGCCGTGGACACCAGTTGACGGTGACTTCCTTCTGGTAGGCCATCCGGTAGGTGTTGAGAACCTGCTCCCGTTCGGCTACGGCCAGATCGGACCACACGCAGTTCGTCGTGTCGGACCTCAAGCCCGCAAGAGCCTGACGATCCGCCGGGCTCAAGCCCCGATCCCCGGAGTCGAAGGAGGCGGCCAGGTCGGCGAGCGGCCGTCCTCGTCCTGCTATTGTTCTGCCCGCCTCGTCCTGCCACTCACACTCGGGATCGTACCAGGCATCGAACAACTGCTGGAAGATCCACTGTGTCCAGCGGTAGTAGTCTTCGTTGGAGGTGGCGATCTCGCGATCCCAATCGTAACCAAGACCGAGAAACTGCAGTTGATCCCGGTAGTGATCGATACTCCTGGCCGTTGCCACGGCGGGATGGATGTTGTGCTCGACAGCGTACTGCTCAGCGGGTAAGCCAAAGCTGTCGAAGCCCATGGGATGCAGCACGTTGTAGCCCGACATCCGCTTGAAGCGACTGTAGATGTCGCTGGCGATATACCCCTTGGGGTGGCCCACATGCAAGCCCTCCCCACTGGGGTAGGGAAACATGTCGAGAACGTAGCAACGGGGGCGATCCGGATCGTATCCATCGTCACCGGGGGCGGCCGTCCGGTAGGTACCGTGCTCGAGCCAGTATTGGCGCCATCGCTGCTCGATGCGCCGATAGTCGTAGGCACCACTGGCGCCGGCATCCGCCGTTGTCATGGGTAGATTCTCTGCAATGTTCTGGGAAACGGGATCGTCTCGCGTACGTGCTTCAACCCGCATAGCCAGCCGACAACTCGCTCGATGCCCATGCCAAAACCGGCATGCGGCACCGAGCCGTACTTGCGCAGATCGAGATACCACTCGAAGGCTTCGCGCGGCAGGCCATGGGCGGCAATACCCCTCTCCAGCTTGCCCAGATCGTCTTCACGCTGCCCCCCACCGATGATCTCCCCGTAGCCTTCCGGAGCCAGCATGTCGACACACAGAGCCAGCCGGTCGTCTTCCGGATCCTGTTTCATGTAGAACGCCTTCACCGCGGCCGGGTACCGATGTACGAGTACAGGTGTGTCAAAGTCTTCCGAGAGCAGGGTCTCGTCTTCCCCCCCGAGGTCACTCCCCCACTCGATCTGACTGCCCTTGCTCCGCAGGATCTCGACAGCGTCGTCATAGCGCAGTCGTGGAAAGGGCCTGCCTGCGGCGACTTTCTCCAGCGGCGCTGTATCACGCTCAAGCAGGTCCAGTTCCGCCCGACAGTCTGCCAGTACACGTGTTGCCACATGAGCCACCAGGCCCTCGGCAATCTCCATATCCTGCGCCAGATCACAGAAGGCCATCTCCGGCTCGATCATCCAAAATTCGGTGAGATGCCTGCGGGTCTTCGATTTCTCGGCACGAAAGGTGGGTCCGAAGCAGTAGACCTTGCCGAAGGCCATGGCCGCTGCCTCCATGTAGAGCTGACCACTTTGCGTCAGGTACGCAGTGTCGCCGAAGTAATCGGTCTCGAAGAGAGTCGTGGTTCCCTCGCACGCTGCGGGCGTCAGCACCGGCGCGTCGATCAGCAGGAACCCCTCCTGGCTCATGAACTGCCGACAGGCATCGACGATCGTGCCGCGGATACGGAGCACCGCGTTGGGTCGTGTCGAGCGCAACCACAGGTGCCGGTGTTCCATGAGGAAAGCGATGCCGTGATCCTTCGGCGTGATCGGATAATCCTCGGCGACGTCGACGACGGTGATCGACTGAACGCCGAGCTCAAACCCCAGAGGCGACCGTACATCCGCGCGCACCTCGCCCTTAACGACAACGGAGGACTCCTGCGTCAGTTCACCCGCGGCGGCAAAGATCTCCGGCTCGACATCCCCTTTGAACACGACACACTGGATGATCCCGGAGCCGTCCCGCACCTGCACAAAGTGGAGCTTGCCGCTGGGCCGGACATTGTAAACCCAGCCGCGCAGTTCGATGGCGCTGCCTTCGTGCTCGGCCACCTGGCCGATCCGCACGACGGGTGGTAGTGGATTCGACATCTGCTGCCTGCTCCTGGATTGCGCGCAGAGCTCCTGCAATAAAGAAAAGACTACCGAAACTCAGCCTCGAAGGGCCGAGTTTCGGTAGTCTCGCTGGAAGCGCCGACTCGCGCTTGTCGGCCTCTATCCTAGCTCTTGGGAAGAAGCGCCTTCCGGCTGAGTCTGATCTTGCCGGAGTTGTCGATGTCGAGAACCTTCACCGTCACCTTGTCGCCTTCATTGACAACGTCCTCGACGTTTTCGACGCGGTGATGATCCAGCTCGGAGACGTGCAACAGACCTTCCTTGCCGGGCAGAATCTCGACGAAGGCCCCGAAGGGCATGATGCGCTTCACCGTGCCTTCGTACTGCTTGTCGATTTCCGCATCCGCCGTGATCGCCTCGATCATAGCCCTCGCTTCTGCGGCAGCCGTCGCTTCGACGGCGGACACCGTGATCGTGCCGTCATCATCGACGGCCACGCTGGCTCCCGTCTTCTCAATCTCACGGATCATGCGGCCGCCCGGGCCGATGACGGCGCCGATCTTCGACGGGTCGATCTTGATGTACTCGATTCGCGGCGCGAACTGTGACAGTTCCGCGCGCGGCTTGTCGATGCAGCCGTTCATCGCCTTGAGGATGTGCATACGGCCCGCACGGGCACGCTCCAGCGCCTCTTCCAGGATCTCGATACGAATCCCGGCGATCTTGTTCTCCATCTGCACCGCCGTGATTCCCTCTTCAGTGCCGGCCACCTTCAGATCCATGTCGCCGAGAAAGTCCTCATCGCCGAGAATGTCGGTGAGGATGACGTAGTCATCTCCCTCGCTGATGAGGCCCACGCCAGAGGCCGTTACAGCAGCCTTCATCGGTATGCCAGCGGCCATCATCGCCATGGAGCAGCCGCATACGGTGGCCATCGACGTGGAGCCGTTGGACGACTGGATATCGGCTACCAGACGAAGGGTGTAGGGAAACGAATCGACCGCTGGAATGACCGGCTCGAGAGCCTTCTCGGCGAGGTGGCCGTGGCCAATCTCACGACGTCCCGGCCCCCGTGGAAAGGACACCTCGTTGGTGCTGTATGAGGGGAAGTTATAGTCGAGGTAGTAGGACTTGAACGCCTTGCCCCGCAAGTCGTCGATCATCTTCTCGTCAAACTTGTTGCCCAACGTCGCCGTGCACAGGGCCTGCGTCTGGCCACGCTGGAACAGGGCCGATCCGTGGGCCCTTGGCAGCACCTCGACTTCACAGGCCAACTCGCGTACCTCGTCGATGGCCCTGCCGTCGATCCGCTTCTTGTCACTCAAGACCATCTGGCGCATGTCGGCCTTTGTCAGGTCGTAGAGCAGCTCGCCGATGGCCTTGCCCGAATCGGGAAACTTCTCCGCCAGTTCGACGGGAACATCCGCCTCCATCTGCTCGATCAACTCGCCCCGCTTGTCGCGATCGCCGGAACGGTTGGCGGCGGCGATGCGTTCGGCGGCGGCGGCTTCGACAGCCTTGGTCAGATCCGCATCAATCTCGGGAGCGACATACTCCATCTTGTCGCGCCCGGCCTTCTTGGCCAGTTCCTCCTGCAGGTCGAGGATTTCCTGCATGTTCTCGTGGGCGAACTCGAGGGCCTCGAGCAGCGCCGCTTCGGAAATCTCCTCGGCACCGCCTTCGACCGTTCCGATGCTTTCACGGTCACCGGAGATGATGAGATCCATGTCGCTTTCGGTGATCTGCTCGTTTGTCGGATTGACGATGAGATCGCCGTCGACGCGTCCCACCCGCAGAGCGGCGATGGGTCCCGAGAAGGGAATGTCGGACAACAACAGGGAGGCCGAAGCACCTACCATCCCCAGAATGTCGGCGTCATTGTCACCGTCCGAGGAGAGCACGGTGACGAAGACCTGGACCTCGTGGCGGAATTTCTTTGGAAACAGCGGGCGGATCATGTGGTCGATCATGCGCGCCGAGAGCGTTTCCTTCTCGCCCATGCGCCCTTCCCGCTTGAAGAAGTTGCCGGGGATTCGACCTGCGGCGTAGGCTTTTTCACGGTATTCGACCGTGAGCGGCAGAAAATCGCGATCTCCCGCACGGTGGGAACGGCAGGCTGTGACCAACACGATCGTGTCGGCGTATCGAACCCAGACAGCGCCGTTGGCGCGTCCTGCGATCTTGCCGGTCTCCAGGGACAGCGTTCGACCGCCCCAATCCATCTCGACTTTGTGAATCATCTCTTCTACTTGCTTTCTTGAGCGCGACAGGATGTCGCTGTGATGTCCCGCCGTGCTAGTTAGGTGGCGGAACGTGAGTGCCTTCGTGGCGGACGACGCGGCAGATCAGCAACCTGGCCCTGTGCCGGCAGCCGATCTGCGCGGTACTGCTTATCTAGTGTCGTGTCTCAGAGATAAGTCGTCAGAATGTTGACGGATTCCTGAGACACGACACTAGCGCCGGAGCTCGAGTTCCTTGATCAACTCGGCGTAGTGCTTCGGATCCCTCGCCTGCAGGTAGTTCTGCAGGCGACGACGACGGCCGATCATCTTCAGCAGGCCACGACGTGTGGCGAAGTCCTGGCGGTGGGCGCGCAGGTGCTCGGTGAGATTGCGGATCCGTTCCGTGAGGATAGCGATCTGAACTGCCGCGGCCCCCGTGTCATTCTCACCTTCGCCGTACTTTGTTACCAACTCGCTCTTGCGTTCTGTTGTGATGGACAAATTCCTCTTCCTCCGACTCTCGTGTGATCCGTGCTCTTACCTGATCCGTTTATGTCAACCAACTAAGGGTTGGCGACGCGTGCCTTCTCGACATCTCTGGCGATCTGCCGCCTCAACTCCTCCACGGAGTCGAATCGCTGCTCGTCGCGCAATTTCTCTTTCAACCTTACCGCTACGGTCTCGCCGTAGAGATCGCCCTCGTAATCGAGGATGTATACCTCGACTGTGACCTCCCCGTCACCACCGAACGTGGGCCTGCTGCCGATGTTGACAACGGCGGCACGGTCCTCGGACTCACCCCAGGTGGCCAGGGCCGAAAACACGCCTCGAGACAGTCCCCGAAGAGCCTGGCCGTCAACCTGCAGGTTGGCCGTCGGAAACCCGATCCGGCGCCCTCTGCCCTCGCCGCCTGCGACGACGCCGGAAAATTCCATCTGCCTCAGGCGATCGCCTCGGGTGCCGCGAACACCTTCGCTGGCTGCACCTGGCCTTCCCCCGTCCGGCCGATCCCGAGGAACCGGCCACTGGAAAAGACCGCACGTTCCTGGTCCGGCAACGCGTCCGCCGTCACCGGCTGACCGTGGGCGAAGGTCCGCGCCGCGAGCGGCTCGATGTCGAGGGGCTCCAGAATCCCCCGCAAAGCCAGCCGTGGCTCGATGAGGGCGGCTTGCAGGGCCCCTTCATCGTCGCCGGCGCGGAGGGTTTCGAGACCGACACCATTCTCCGCCTTCATCGTGCCGATACGCAACCGCCGCAGTTCCTCTACGTAAGCGCCGCACCCGAGAGCGGCACCCAGGTCTCGCGCCAGAGACCTTATGTAGGTCCCCTTGCCGCACTCCACCCGGACCCGAAGGCACGGCGGCTGGTACTCGACGACCTCGAATCGATCCACCCGGATCTGTCGTGCCGCCAGTTCCACATCCTCATTGCGCCGGGCCCGCTTGTAGCTGCGTACGCCGTCAACCTTGACGGCCGAGTACGCCGGCGGCACCTGCTCGATCAATCCGCGAAACGACCCCATCGCGTGTTCGATCTGTCCCAGGGAAGGGATCGTCTCGACAACAGGCCGGATCTCGCCCTGGGCATCGTCAGTCGAACTCGTTGCTCCGAGCCGCAGAGCGGCGGTGTATTCCTTCTCGCCACGGCTGATCCAGTCACTCAGACGCGTCATCGGTCCCAGACAGAGGACGAGCACTCCCGAAGCCAACGGGTCCAGAGTGCCACAATGACCGATCCGTCGAAGCTGAAGGGTCCGTCGTGCCATGGCGACAACATCGTGGGACGTAGGTCCCGTAGCCTTGTCGACCACCAGGATTCCTTCGTTCCCGGCGATCATCAGCTGCCTGCTAATCGTCCTCTCCCGAGACCGTCCCTGCCTCAGCGACGGCAGACACGTCGCCGAGAGGTGGTATTTCATTGATCAGGGCGCCCACTCGCGCCGCCCGTTCGGAGGTATCGTCGTAGCGCACTGTAATCTCGGGCGCCTGCCGCAGACGTATGCGCCGAGCCAACTCGCTGCGGATATGTCCAAGGGCGCTCTCGAGGGCCTTCACGGCCTCGCGCTGGGCCTCTTCTTCTCCCAGTACGCTGACGAACATGGTGGCGTAGTGGAGATCGTTCGACAACTCGACATCCATGACCGTAACAAAGCCAAGGCGCGGATCGCGCAACCGGCCCACAATGTCGCCCAACTCACGCTGCAACTGTTCGCGGACACGGGAGACCCGGTAGTTGGCCATGTGCCTAGCGCTCCTCGACCTGGTAGTCGATCAATTGCGCCCTGCCGTCGGCTTCGATGAAGCGCACGGCGCTGTCGATGACCTGATCGGCGTGTGCCCCGGCGTTGCTGACCACCGCTACTGCCAGGGTGCTGCGCTGCCACAGATCGTTGTGGTCGACCTCGGCCACCGACACATTGAAGCGGTTGTGAAGTCGCTCCTTGAGGCTGCTCAGAACGGCTCGCTTGTGCTTGAGTGATTGCGAGTCAGGCAGGAACAATTGCACCTCGCTTACGAGGACGATACTCACTCCAGAACCTCACCTTCCGTCTCATCCTACAGCGTGCGCGCCGTCTCGACGACTTCTACGGCCTCGATCAGGTCGCCCTCGATGACATCGTTGCGGCCCTCGAGAGAGACACCACACTCAAAACCCTCGAGCACCTCGCGGACATCATCCTTGAAGCGGCGCAGAGAAGAGATCTGCCCTTCCCAGACGACCTCCCCGTCCCGGCGGAGTCTGACCTTGCTGCTGCGGGTGATCCTGCCGTCGCGTACGATGCTGCCGGCGATATTGCCCGCCCGAGAGGACGAAAACATCTGCCGCACCTCGATGGTGCCGACGATACGCTCCTCAAGACTGGGGGCCAGCAGACCGGAGAGAGCACCGCGAAGTTCCTCGATGACTTCGTAGATAATGCTGTATTCACGGATTTCTACACCGCTGGTCTCGGCCGTGTCGCGGGCCGAGTTCTCGATGGTCACGTGAAAAGCGATGATGATGGCTTCGGAGGCCGATGCCAGCAGCACATCTGATTCTGACACGGGACCGACCGCGGAGTGAATCACCTTGATCCGCACCTCTTCGTGGGTGATCCCGCCAAGCTCCTGGGTGATGGCCTCGACAGAACCGTCCACGTCGCCTTTGACGACGACGTTGAGATCCGTGATACGGCCCTCCTGAATCTTGTGCTGCAGATCACCGAGGGTGACGGAGCGACGACGCGAATCCTGCTCACGCTTGATCTGTTGTCGTCGCGTGACGATCACCTTGGCATCGCGCTCGCTGGCCACGACGGTGAAGGAATCTCCCGCCTGCGGCACGCCGCTCAGGCCGAGGACCTGCACGGGCTGTCCCGGACCGACTTCCTTGACGCGCTTGCCGCTTTCGTCCATCAACGCCCGCACTCGCCCACCGTACATGCCGGTGACGAACGGGTCGCTCACGCGCAGCGTACCATCCTGTACAAGGATAGTGGCCACGGCGCCTCGTCCCTTGTCGAGCTGTCCTTCGACGATCGTTCCTTTGGCTCGATTGCTGGGATGGGCGACAAGCTCGAGCACCTCTGCCTCGAGGAGG
>PBSR01000199.1 GCA_002726335.1 Gemmatimonadaceae bacterium | reverse complement strand
GCTGTGCCGACCGATCGCCTCCTGACGCACCCGGTAACGCCCCGCTCGGACCAGAGTGCGGGCTGTCGGCTCCAGGCTGAGAAAGGCATGCCAGCCGCGATGGTCCGCTGGATAGATGTAATCCGGCAGATTGTCGTTCTCGCGGAAATCGGCCTGGCCGTTGTTGTTGAAGTCGTCCCCGTAGACCAGTTCCGGCGGCTCGGCTTCGTATCCCAGGAACGGCTGGAAGGCATCGACGCCGCCGGAATTGTCGATGTTGAAGTCGAGGACGCCATCGTTGTCCGGATCGAGGCCCGGAAACACCCCGTTCCCCGCGCCCGAGGCCCTGAAAAACGGCGCCAGAGGATCGTTGTGCTCGATTTCGTCCGGCCACTGGTCCAGGTCATCGTTGTCGGCTACCAGCTGTACCGGCCGGTACAGCCGGCCGCCGAGAGTCGGGCCGACGCCCGATCGCTGGAAGGCGGAAAACCCGGTCTCGTAATCGTGGGGCACGTCGAACAGCTCGAAGCCGGCGCGAAAACGGGCGGTCAGATCACGTCCCGCCTGTACGTAGTACGTGTCAGCCTGACGTCGGAACCGTTTCCCCCCGGCGCTGGGCGCCCTGAAGTGGCGCATGCTCCGCGCGTACTCTCCGCCGATGTCAAAACCGAGGAAATGCGACTCGAAGTTGACTCCCAGCAGGCTCAGGGCCGTGGGAAAACCATACTGGAACTGCACCCGCTGCAGGTTGGAGCCCCCCCGGGGCGTACCCTCCGCGCGAGCCGCGTTGTACCAGTCGTAGTAGAAGTCATCGTCGCGCGTCGACAAAACCGGCACACGCACGGCGGCCGCCACGTCGATGCTGTAGTCGTCGCTGACAGCCGAGTCGAAGGTCAGCGACCGCACGGAGTCCGGAATCTCGAACTCGTAGTAGATGACGTCGTCACCGTCCGCCCGCAGAGGCGACGACGGCGCCGCGGCGGGGACGTTGCGGGTGATCCCGTCGAGGATGGCGAGGAAGAAGGGTGTGTTGCTCGCCTCGATGACGGATCGCAACCAGGCGCGGTTCTGCCGCAGGTAGGTGACTTCGTTGTCCTGCAGCAGGATCGTGCTCGTCAGATCGGGGGTCACCGGGATGCGCTGCAGTAGGTTCTCCACGACGCCGACGCGCACCGGCTCCAGCGGCGTGTCATCGACGAAGGCTGTCAGCGAGTAGACACCGGCCCCGGGGGACCTGTCCTCCGGATCGTCGTCTGAAAAGAACACGTAGAGCCGGCGCACGCCATCGTGCATCACCCGGGGGACCGAGCCCCGCAGGCCATCGACCTGGACACCGGCCTCCGAATCAAAGCGATGAATGTTGGCGTACGTCGTACCCACCTTGAAGGCGCTGCCGATCTGACTCTCCCAGTGTCCGGCCAGGATCGACGTACCGAAGATTCTGCGTTCCTCGAAGTCCTGATCCACCGCTGCCCCGGAGGGCACGATCACGGGATCGGTGACGTGGCTGGAGATGATACTGAAGCGGTTGCTGTTGGAGGCGCCGTCCCACCGGATGCCCTGGAAGCTGGGCAGATTCAGCGTCATCGGCGTGAAGAAGGTACTGATGTGATCGCCGACGATGAGACGGGTCGACCAGGGGCCGAAACCCTCGTTGGCGATGATCAGCTTATCGAAAAACCGGTCATAGCGCGCGTTGCGCGATTCGAAGCTGCCACGGATTCCCGGCGCGTCCCGACGTGTCTCGCTCAGATTGATGACGTCAACGCCGTCGATGATCAGGTCGCCGAAACGATCGAACCGACGGTTCTCCTGGTCGAAATCATAGTCGCGGTACCCGCCGGCTCCGTAGTTCTCAAAGACCTCGTTGCGCCAGAGCTCGCGGAAATCCCGCGACAGGAACTGGCCCGCCGACGGTGCCACCGACACCAGGCACAGACACAACACAAGATGGATCCGGAACATCGATCGTCAGCGTTTCAGTAGACCACACCGATGACGCCCGCGGACTCGGCATCGGTCGGCTCGAGGTCGACGACCACGCGATACAGATAGATTCCAGGAGGGACGAGATGGCCGTCCTCGTCCCGTCCGTCCCAGGCACCAGGCAATCCTGCGCCAGCGTCACCTGCTGCCAGAAAACTGCCGGCCCGCAGAATCTGCTCGGTCAGGCTCCGGCGCAGGCGACCGCCCACGTCGTAGATCTCGACGCGCACCGGCGCCTCGGTGACGCGGCCGAGGACGAAGCCGACGACACCGACATCGTTGCTGCCGTCCCCGTTTGGCGTGAACACGCCTGGCCGGGCGCCGACCTCGCTGAGGATGGCGATGTCAAAGGTGAGGGACTCCACCAGCGTCGTCAGCGGCAGCCCTGTGGCATCGACGCCATCTCGTGATGTTGCCCGCAGTGGATTGCTCGATCCGGGGCTGAAGACCAGCCCGTTGAAGTCGTGACTGGCCGACAGCAACCGTGTCCGGAACGGAATCGTCAGTTGCGTACTGGCCGTCAAGGGTGGCTCGAAACCAAGAACGAGGGAATCATTGGTCGCGTACGTTGTCGCCGCATCAGGCGTAGCCCCGCCGACGCCGGCCAGATCGAAGGTGGCGGGATACGGCGTCAGCAGAACCACGCGGGCCACCCCGGCGCTCGCGGCATCGGTCTCGATGTCCAGGGTGTAGACGAAATCCGTGATCGCACCGATCTCGACCTCTCCTGGCAGAATGGACGCCGCCGCCCGGGCTACGGGCAGATCACTCTCGTCGAAGGTCACGATGAGACTGTCGAGCCGCGGGCCGAGGGTTTGATCGCGAGTCACCATGGTCACTTCGTACTGGAGCAGAACACGGGGCTCGGGTACGTCCAGATCGATACTCCTCCCCAAGCTCCACGCCGACCAGTCGCTCCAGGACTCGCCATCCCCGCTACGGAAGCGGAGGGACAGGTCCGAGTCCTCTGGTACGTCTCCCGTCCAGCGAACCTGATCGAAGTTCTTGGCCGCCGACGTACCCAGATCGAGTGGCGGCGAGCGGAAGCTGCCGGCGGGCACGACGCCGGAGCCGAAGACCTCCATCTCCCCCACGCGGGGGGCAGCATCCCGGGCCGAAAACTCCGTGACTCGCAGCAGTACGTGCCTGACCGAGATCGGCGAAAACGTCACGGATGTTTCCCGGAAGTCTTCGATCTGGTTGCGGGCGGCGATCTCTATGAAGTCCACGCCATCCTTGCTGACGAGAATGCTGTAACCACGCAGTGAATTGTCGGCGAAGGAGCCCGAGCTTCCGGGGGGCTGGGTGACGACCCGGACGGCGTCGATCGTGATCAGGCGGCCGAGATCGGTCCTGACTCCCTGCAACAGGGCCGAGGCGCCACGACGGAAGGACACGGACGTGGAGATATCACCGTCGATGAGGTTCGGATCCTGTGACAGCGAGCCGAAAGCGGTGTTCACCCCCTCCAGAGAACGCAGCCGCAAGCCGCTGCCGCTGCCATCGAGCCCCCCCGGGAAGCCCGCGACGCTGTGCGCCCGGGTCAGGTCGAGATCGGCAAAGTCGGCGAAAGCTGCTGGCGACAGGGTGCCGGTCTGTACCGGCTCCCAGACCACCGGCTCGCCGTTCTCCTCATGGCGATCCAGGCGATTGAGTCGGAGTTCGGTCCAGTCCGCGCCGGCTTCATTCGGCAGTGCCGTCCCGGTCCAGAACCAGGGCGTCGTGCGGTCGAGGGCCGAACTGACGACGAGCACGTCCTGGGATTGCAGTACGGCGAACAGACCATGAGGGGAATCATCACCAGCGTGCTCCAGGACGACGGCGATGGTGTTGGTACGGTTGCTGTACCCCACGTCCCACGTTTCCACCGTCGCCGGATCGTCATCGCTGCCGACGAGATCGCCGTTCAGGTAGAGTGTGTACGTACCACCAGCACCGATGCGGATCGTACCGTCCTGGGCCGAAGGAAACTCGACGTAGGCCAGGTAGTGGCTCGTGGACGGCCAGGTGGTGATGTCCTGCTGTTGCAGCTGTGCGCCAGCGGTGACGACAAGCGCCAGCAGAGACGCGAAAGTCAGGTAGGCACGACGGAGGGGGACCATCGCCAATCGATCTCCTCGAGCAAGGACGCGGCGCTGGATTGGGGTGCGGGACAGGAACACAACTCGGGGGGATGCTGACGGCGTGCCGACGGCATCCCCCCGGTGGTGCATGTTGCTGTACTTACGTCTGCTGTGCCACCCTACTTCAGATAGGTGACCTTCTTGTAGGTCCGCAGGTTCGGACCTTCCACGAGGAACAGATACAGACCCGTGGACACTTCACGACCATCGCTGTCACGTCCGTCCCACGTGATGTCGAACGTACCCGCCGCCAGTGTCTCGTTGACCAGCGTGCGTACCGCCTGTCCCTGGTCGTTGTACACGGTGACCTTCATATCCGTGGCCCACGGCAGCTCGAAGCGGATCGAGGTCTCGGGGTTGAAGGGGTTCGGGTAGGTATCGCTGACAGAGTAGGCATCGGGCGTCGCGCCCTCACGCTCCAGAACGGCCGTTGCCGGCGTGCCCAGAGCGACCCGCTTGTGGTCATAGGGCAACTGCACGACCGGGTAGCGGGAGAGGATGGCGAGGGGCACGTTGCCTTCATCGTCCGGCTGGGGCTCGGGGATGAAGTCGTTGGCTGCAGCCGCGTCGCCGAAGCCACCGACGGTCATGTAGACGCCGTCCCAGTCGCCGCCTTCATTGATGACGACATTGTACTGGGGCCACGAGAGCGGAATCTGCTTCGGCTCGAAGAAGAACAGACCGGAGCCGTCTTCCCCGAGCATGAAGCCGTTCTTCGTGTTGTCCGTGCCGGCCTCGATGTTGGTCACCCAACCGTAGTCGGTGGCGTAGAGGCTGTACTTGAAAGCCGGAGCTTCCGTGTGACCATAGGCCAGGTCGCCGAAAGAACCGTCGGCGAACACGCGAGAATCGCCGAAGCCGTCGCCGTTGCGGTTCATGTACTTGATGTTGCCATTGTAGTCCATGCGCATCGTCAACGACGTGTGGTGACCGGACATGGTCAGACCCGAGGGATCGGGATCGCCGTTGGCGTGACGTGCCAGCGTTCCCGGCCCACCGGAGCGATCGGACCCGTTGTTGTCATAGAGGAACAGATCCGTCAGATCCCACTCCTTGCCGGGAACAAAGGAAGCGTCGCCGACTTTCCAGGTTGCGATCTTGCTGACGGTACCGGAGACGCCTGCGGTGAAGAAGACCTCACCCTTCGACGGGTCGGTGGTGGATGCATACTGACGCCCGGGCAGGATGTCGCCCGTGTTCAGGATCCCGTTCACGGCGCCGTTGTCGACTCCCCAGTCCTCGTTCATCGTGATCTGGCGCGTCGCCCAGTCGTAGCTGAAGCGATAGAGCCAGCCCGTGCCGCCGCCGCGTGAATTGCCGATCCACTCGGTGCGTGCTGGATTCAGCGGTGTCGCCGAAATGATACCCGCGGGACAGCCCTCGCGATCGCCGCAGGCGTCGATCACAGCCTGGTTACCGACGAGATCGAAACCCTCGAGGTTGTCGATCCAGTCGTTCTCCATGTTGTTCACTTCACCGTCGGCGAAGTTGACGAACTCTCCACGCTGGGTGTTGAAATAGATCGTCTTGCCGCTGCCGAACTGGCGGGCGGCAACACCGACCACGTGCGGCGTCGCTTCGTCGTCGAAGGCGGCCAGGAAGAGATCATAGGAACCGGCGGGGACAACATCGCCGGCCATGTTCCGACCGTTCCAGGAGATAACATTGGCGCCCTCACCGAAACGCTCACCCGGTGACTTGAAGACGAGAACATCGACGCCGTCAAAGACATGCCAACCGGCTCCGGCATGTTCCGGATCGGCGTACGGCCCGGGACCCTCACCCGCGATCGTGAAAGGGGCCTTGTGACCCGCAGTATAGATGATCAACCACACCGTGGCGCCGGAACCCTCCAGGGTGAAAGGCACGTCGAGACCGGAACCATCGAAGGCGTACCCGCTGATCGGCGCCAGTCCGGAAATGCTCAACGTGTTGGGCTTGCCGCCGCTGGTCAGATCCGCGAGTTGAACGTTCGGATCACCGATATGAAGAAACTGGGCGCTCGCCGTCCCGACTGTCAGGACGAGAACTGCCAGTACCGCCGTTATCCTTCTGGTCATGAGATCTGTCTCCTGATTGTGAAGGATGGAATGAGGTTGAATCCGGCACTTCGCCGGGGATATTACGTTGCGACCGTGAACTCTAGTCCCGGTTGAGGGCATCGTCAAGGACAAGTCCAAACTTTTTTCTCCGTGTCCCGCCACGAATCATGAGCACCCGTGATTCTCGGTTGATCCCGTAAGATATTGTTTCTATATGACTTCTAGTGGCAAGCTTTTCACGTGTCCCGTCGGATGACGACGACGAACACACGGTGCCAGCTGGTGCGGCCGTCGTACACATCCAGTCCTTCGTCCACCTCGGGCTGAATCACTCCGTCGATGTCGGTGGCCCTGACGTTGATGTAGTAGTCGGCCGTGGACGGGATGGCCCATTCGAACGTCCAGGTGACCCATACGTTCGGCAGGCTTCGCGACGTGATCGTCGCATCGGCCCAGGACCGACCGTCATCCGTGCTCACCTCCACACGTTTCAGCGTCCGTTCGCCCGCCATGGCGATTCCGTGAATCGTGTAGCTGTCTCCCGATGCGCCGCGCACCGTTTCTGGCGAGAAGGCCCCGCCGCCGCTGGCCGTGTCTGTGGTGTCGTCCCACGTCGACAGCGGCGCATCGATGCGGGAATTCACTGTGGCGACGGCTTCATCCGACCATTTGACCTGCTGGTCTTCCGGCTTCCTCTCCCAGTATCCGAGGTAGGCCTCGTCGATCAACTCTATACGGGTGATCCACTTGGGCATCTTCTGTCCGTAGTGGCCGGGATTGATCAGGCGCAGGGGAAATCCGTGCCGCGCCGGCAGGGGCTCGCCGTTCATCTCCCAGGCGAGAATCACCTCGTCTCGCAGCGCCCGCTCGAGCGGAATCGAGGTGGAGTACCCGTCGAAGCTGTGGAGCTTCACGCGGGTCGCTTCGCTGCGGATCCCGGCCATGTCGAGAACGTGTGACAACGTC
>PBSR01000198.1 GCA_002726335.1 Gemmatimonadaceae bacterium | reverse complement strand
GTCAGGTCGCGCCATAACGTCTCGAACAGCAGAGGCCTGTCGGCGGACCTCTGCAGGAATTCGCCGTCGAAGGTGATCAACCTGTCGACCTCGAAGTAGAAATCGAGGGAGTCGGCCCCCGGCTGCGCCACCACGGCGTGGAAGTTCGGGTTCGCCGTATCCACGGCCTCCCCGGGTGCCGGCCAGCGCAGTTCGACCAGCCGTTCATTCTCCGCAGGCGGACCTCGCAGACTATCTCTCCGTGCCCCCGAAGCACGGGGAAGCTGCAGCTCGTCCAGCACTGTCTGGGGGATCTGTCCCGGCGGGTCCCCGTCGCCGAAGTTGGTATAGAAGTACCCCACCTGAGACCAGCTGCCGTACTGCCTCTTGTTCGGATCCGGGATGTCGACGTCCACCGTCGTCTTCACCCGCCAGTACCACCACTGACGGTCCTGCAGATTGGACGGACTCCACACCGCCTCTCCCTCACGCAGACGCTCCCCCTCGAGATCCTCCCCCTCCCGCCACATACGGCTGTACATCGTACTCGAAAAGAACAACGCCTTGTCGAAGGCCTGCAGGGGCCACATCAACTGGGCGTACGGGTAGCTCTCCGAGGGGATCGGCCCGAGGCGCCACAGGAAGCTCCAGTACATCAGGCTGACGACGAAGACGATGGGCAGCATGAACAGCTCAGCCTTCAGCAGACTCGTAAAGCGCATACCGGTGAGCTCTACGACCCGAAAGCCCTCGGCATGCCCGCCGTAGTTACGTGTCGGAAATGGCACGAACCAGATGTCGACGCCACGGTACCCGGTGAGGAAAATGATGGCTTCGTTGATGTATGGAATCTGTACCTCGCGGCCGATAAGGCCGTCGAGACGGGCCGACACGAAGGACATGATGGGCGCGTAGATGAAGGCGATGCCGAAGAAGAGGACCAGCAGCCCCGTGGTCACCAGCGTCGGGAACAGTGTCTTGGCCAGCACGATCGGGTAGACGGCGGCGACAGCAAACAGGATGACACACACCCACAGATTGAAGTCGCCACGGCCCAGATGCCTGAGGCAGTAGCCGCGCACCTCGGAGGGGGCGTTGCAGCCCTCGTGCTGACAGGTGTCCGGATACCGGCTCTGGTCGCCAAGGGTCTCGCTGCGCATCTGCAGCCGCCGCTGACGTGCCGTCGACAACAGCTGGTAGAAGCTGATCACGGTCACCGCCAGGGTGATCCCGATCGAGAAGGCTCGCCAGAAATCGATGCCGGTAACGATCTGTGTACGAATCGTGTCCATCCCCGAAGACCAGCTGGGCAGCAGACCGGCATCGTAGAGGAAAGGACTGGCGAAGGTATGCGCCATGACCCCGGCAAAGGACCCCACAACCCCCCAGAACGGCATCAGCAGTCCACCAAAGATGATCCCGATGTTGAGCGTGATCCCCAGTGGAGTCGCCGGCAGCAGGTTGCCGAAGTACGGTGTCAGGTCCCAGAACGGGATGGGGATGAGGGTGATCTTTGTACCGCCGATGATCTCGGTGAAGGTAGGGATGCCGACGTAGATGAGTCCGAAGACGGCGCCGATGATGGCGCCCACAGAGAAGACCGGCCACTTCCAGGTCTCCTCTTCCTCGCCGCTCTCCTCGGCCAGGGCCATGGCCGACAGGGCGGACATGGGTGCCGTCGGAAAAGGCAGCCGTTCGCGGTCGGACGTCAGCCGGAAGAGCAGGTAGCCGCTGGTGAACCAGGTGATGCGGCCGACGATGGTACCTGACACGAGCAGGACCATGGGCCACAGCCAGTCCCGGTGCAGGAAAGTGCGCGCCGCCAGGGCGGGCGAATCGGGAGCCGGTACCCACCACCAGGGCAGCAGACGAGCCACACCGAACTGCGCCGCTTCCGCCGAGCGCACGAAGTACTGACGGAACAGCAGGTCGAGGAAGGCCCCCTCTTCCCGTGCCACCAGTGCCGAGGCGACGTAGACGAGAAGGTAGATCTCCTGACGACGTAGAGAGGTGAAGGAGCGCTTGGCCACCTCGAGGAAGAGTATGACGGTCACCCACTGGGCGGCAGCGCCGATGGATCCCCCGGTGACCAGGCCCAGGTACATTTCCCCCGGGGTCATGATCAGCGAGATGAAGAGCACACCGATCACGGTACGCAGGGTGAATCCGTCCTCGAAACGCTGCGGTGGCTCGAGCAGTGCCCGGTATTCCTCGACCTCCTCGTACTGCTGACGCCGCAGTCGGCGGCGCCAGGCGAACCAGCCGCTGTCGGGCTCAGCCATCGATCCCTCCCGAGGCGAAGATGCCGTCGCCGACGTCGATCAGATCACGGGCCACCTGGCTGTGAAACGCTTTCGACTCCTGATCGAGCGTGTGCCAGATGAGAAACTCCTTACGCAGCTGATTGACGAAGCGCCCGTTCACCCGCTGCCAGTAGGTGTCCTGCCCGCTCAGCCGCTGGATGAAGACCTCCACGCCGTAGGCACCCCGTGTCACCTCGCTCGGGGCGCACTCAATCTGCACGAACTGGCTGACCCCCATGTCGAACGGAGCCAGCCACAGCAGCAGTTGCACACCATACTGGATCTTCCCCGAGGCTTCGTCGGTCTCCCTGACGACCCGCACTTTGTCTGAATAGAAGTCACCGATGGACTCTTCCCCATAGGCTTGAAAGAAACTCGCCAGAAAACCGCAGAGCCCCTCGACCTCCTGCTCGGAGACCATGAAGGGGAAGGCGAACTCCCAGCGATCCCCGTCCGGAGGCGGCGGGCGCCAGCGACGCACGGTATCGGGCACGGCGGACCGGGAAGCCAGCCGCGCCGGGTAGATGGTCGACACGAGCACGACGCCCATGACCATCAGGGCCGAGAGAATGGCCGCCAGCGAAGAGTAGTTGAGGTTCATGCCTCCCAGCCAGCCGAAGTGGACGAGGACACGCCCCAGGCCCTGCCCCAGCATGTAGCCCATGGTGACGCCGATGACGGCATAGACACAGGCCTCGGCGATGAACAGCAGGGCGATATGCATCGGCGCCAGTCCGACCGAGGAATAGATCCCGATCTCACGAAAACGTTCGTACACTGCCCCCATCATCGCATTGAGGACGATGAGCGAAGCGATCAGCATCGGCACCAGCAATGCCGCCATACCCTCCACGGAGGTGATACCGAGGGAGGTGAAGGATGAGACCGAGATCTCTCCCGAGTCCGGGTCGTGGAGGCCGGCGAACAACGTCCCGGAGATCCGCAGCAGGAAATCCTCGATGAGAGCCTTTGCCGGAACCCCCTCGTCGAAGCGGACCGCCACGGATCGCAACTCGCCGAAGGCCTCCTGTAGCGTTCCGTACGGTAGAATGAGAACATTGCCTGCCGCCAGATGTACGAAAGGCCGCACCTCGTAGACATCCTCCTCCTCGACTGTCATCTGTGGTCCGGCGTCGGGGCCGAGGGCGACATTGCTCGACATCTGGAAGTCGGCCGGCGTCAACGGCTCGTCATCGAGATCGTGGACTTCCTCGAAGGCCTCGGTGTCGAAGACCCCGGCCACGGTGAACCGCTTGCCGAAGATCTGTACGCTTGCCCTGCCGACGTCGGCGGCGCCGATGCCGAGGGTTGCGGCCATCTCGTCAGGCAGCAGGCAGGACTGTTCATCATCACTTTGGAACCAGCGTCCGGACACGAGGGTGGAGGCCACATCTGTCACCCGGGGCTCCCGCGAGGTCAACCCCAGCAGGCCGGTGGCGCGAGCACTCAAGCTATCGTGCCGTACGTCGGTGAACTTCTTCTCCTCATCGTCGTAGGCGATGTACCAGTTGCGCGGCACCACAACGCCCTGGTCGCCAAAGTGCGACCGGGCGTATTCCAGCGTCGACGGAGACAGGAAGTTCCAGCCGCGATCACGGATCAGCACCCCCTCGTAGCTCCCTGTGTGATCGAGGGAAAACACGAGGAAGCGTACATCGGGTCGAAACGAAGTGAAGGAGAGAACCGTGAAGGTCAGCAGTGTCAGCGTCAGCAACGTCAGGCCGGTGCGCAGGCGTCGACGTCGCATGTTCGAGATACCGAGAATGAAGGCGGTGTAGGCGGCGCTCACGCGGCTGATATCGGTCTGGTGCACCTTTGCCTGCTCCGCCTGGTACTCCCTCAGGAAGCGGTTGAAACGGCTCGACACCATGGCCAGGACGAAGAGGGCCATGGCCATGATGGCGAAGGCGAGCAGGATCATGAGAGGGTGGGCGATGTCGAAGGCCGGGTGCACCTGGGAGATCAGCAGCCAGACCACCAGCAACAAGCCGCCGAAGCCGGCGATCTGCCAGCGGACGTCCGGTGAGGCAAACAGGAGACGCTCACCGAAGAACGCCGTAGGGATGACGAGGGCGAGGAAGAAGACGATGCCGCGAATCACATCGTTCAGCGTACCCACGACCTCGGGATAGGCGAGCATCGTCACACCCAGACCGGCGCGGACCTGTGCGATGTAGTCCTTCCAGTGCAACGAATCATGGGCAGCCTGGGCGGCGTCCAGATGCTGCCGCCCAGCCTCATGTAGACGGCTGAGGCGCTGATTCTCAATGGCATGCCGTCGCATCGTCTCCATGCGGGCACCGTTCAGCCGCCAGAGGTCACGCAGGGCGTGCAGTTCGGTGGGCAGCACACTCTCGTGCTGAAGATCGTAGCCCACTCCTTTCGCCTCTTCTTCGTTGCTCCCTCCCGGACTGTTGATCAGCAGCAGCGAGCCGAAGAGCATCTTCAGGGCTTTGTCCTGCCGACCGCCCTCCCGTGGTGCGAACAGCACGCAGAGATCACTGCTCATGCTGCCGCCGAAATGGTAGCCGTACTGGCGCGGCGCGAGCCCCGCTGCGTCGATCAGTTTCAGTTTCCCCATGCCCATCAACCGGTTGGGGTCGGTCAGTCCGTAGAGCGTCCGGGAAACGGCAGGAAAGACGACGACCGTGCGCGTGTTCTGATTCCAGCGGATGGCCCAGGCCAGTCGTCCGGAAGGTGTGGGTTTGCCGTGGAATTTCCTCGCCCGCTCGCTGAGATCCGGGGCGTAGACGATATCACCCGACACCCGATCCAGGGAATAGGCGCCCAAGGTCACTGCACCGAGCGAAAGCCCGGGGATGCGGGCCTGCCCCTCGTCATCGGTGAGATGATACTTCGTCCAGTGCACGCCCTTGTGGGTGCCACCACCGACCAGTACGAGAGCGTCTCCCACCGCACGGTCCGGCACCTGACTGCGGCGCGGGAAGGCCCGAACCTTCACCCTGTGGGTACGCATCTCATCCTTGAGGACCGGCCCGAAGTCCTCGAGTCCCAGAAACAGCGCCGTGTCGGCAAAGGACCGGGCGAGAATGCCGTTGAGGAACAGCGACTGTCTGTGCAGGTTGGTCACGTTCACGTGTTCGGGCGTGTCCAGGGGTGTGTTCACCGGGAAACGCGCATCGTGTATGGTGACGAAGGAGAGCGCCACCTGGCCTGCGTCCATGGCCATGCCGGCGTCGACGGTGACCCCATCGGGCACGAAGGTGGACCAGTCCATACCACGGATCGGGCTGATGCCGTTGACCATCGCCCGAGCCGGATCGCGCCCCAACTCGCTGGCAACCTGTTCGGCGTAGGCGGTGTAGCGCCTGCCGAAGGGAACGAAGAACCGTTTCAGATTGAAGCTGAAGGTGTTGTTCCAGATACCCACCTGATCCGTCTTCGTCGACAGATCGAGGCTGATGAACAGGTCTGGTGTCAGTGGCTCGGTCATGCGTGGGGCGTAGAACTTCGACCGGCGCGCATGACGGTCGAGGAAATCGACGGCGCCGCCCATCGCCTGAAAGTGGGCGCCGGCAAACAGCAGGATGATATTGCGTTCGGGTGGGTGCTCGTACAGATAGCGGGCGAGCTCCAGCAGAGCGGCGGCGCTGGCGGCCAGTTCGGCGGCCGGAGCCAGGGAGGGGGCAATGGAGATGCCGTCGTAGTAGGCTTCCACGACGATACGCTGCGCCGCTAGTGTCGAGTCCGCCGTCGTCGCCGGAATCTCGACCCAGATGTTCCACGCCGGTCTTTCGACCCAGTCCATGCGGGAGTGCAACAGCACGTCGATCTCGTCACCGGCTACGAGCCGTCGTCGCAGTCGGTCGCCGTCCTGTGCCCCGATCCAGAACCGTGGCACATCTACAGGGGCGTAGAGGTACTTGTCGAGGGTTTGCCGGTAGGATGTCCCCTCCGGCTCGACGAAGACGATCGCCCTGGCTCCGAGACCGGCCAGACGGATCCAGTGGTCCCAGGAGTTGAATTCCATGAGAATGATGCGTCCGTTCACGGCACGCCCGTCGAGCTCCTCGTACTCGCCGCTTCCACCCCAGACCAAGGGGGCCCTGACACCCTCGGGAGACACTGTCGTCGTCCGGGCCCCATTCGGCCAGAGACCGAAGAGGCGGGCAGATTCGCCCCATTCCTCCACGAAGAGACTGCCAGTCCCGACTTCAGACGGAATCGTGACTGGGAAGGCCTCCCGGCGCACCGTGCCGAGACCCAGGGCCTGCAGCTGTGCTTCGAGCCAGTCCGCCGCCTGCGCATTGCCCGGTTGCCCCGTCATCCTCGAGTCAAAGGAGGCCAGGTACTCGATGGTCTGCCGCAGGCGTTCGTCACCATCGGCGACGGCCAGCAGATCGGGCCCGTTGGCGGCCAGAGGCACCGCGGCCAGGCTGATGATCAGACAGGCGGCCGGATTCTTCCACGGTTGCCTCATACGTCGAAGATCCTGTTGCCGACCTTCCCGGTGAAATAATCGATGACGAGCCAGATCCCGTTGCAGAAAGCCTGGCCGGCGATCAGCCCGAGAAAGAACTTCTGGCTGTGGCGGTACGTCGAGGCACCGCCGTAGCGCAGGATCATCCGCTTGACGAGCCAGGCGAGGAACACGTTGAACCAGACGAAGTTCATCATGTAGTTGGCGCTGATCGGGAAACCGAGAGGGTGCAACGGCCACCAGGGCAGCCGCTGTCGGAGCCACATCATCACCAACATGGCGGCAGCGCCGCCGCCGAGGAATCCCAACCCCGGCCAGTTCGTGCCTTCGACCTCGAGATTGCGCAGCGCCTGACTATACGTATCCGCGGGCAGGCCCTCGAAGAACCAGCTGTTCAGGTTGATCCCGCCGTGTTGGTAGGACATGTGGAAGATCATCCAGAAGGAGCCCGTGGCGCCGAGGAACAGGGCCAGGATCATGGCCCAGAACACGATGCGCCGATTCGCCGGCTCCATCTCCTCGATCATCTTCAGAGCGTTCGTGGCAGTGGCCATGACGAAGACGCGGATGTCGGCAGCCCAGACGTGCGCCAGCGACAGGTTGACGACACCTGAGGAACCGACGAGGGACGCCCCGACAGCGTGGATGACGAGATCGCTGGCGATCATGGGCGAGCGCACAGCCGCCAGACCGGCTTCGGCGACGACCCGCGTAATGCCGAGAAAGATGAGCATGGCCAGCAGAACGAAGACTCCCGAGACCCAGAATGGCGTTCCCATGAACCACAGCCAGACGGACATGACCGTGACACCGCCGATCAGACCGGCCACGGCGCCGCGGTATGGCATAATCTCGTCCGCATCAGAGACTTCGGGGGCCCATCCGAAAGCCTTGGCGAACACGTCCCGATAGTGGCCACGTCCCACCCACACTCCCACCACGACCATCACCAGCAGGGCCCCGACTCCCTGATAGCCCAGGAAGGGATAATCGGCTACCCCGAAGCTGAGTTTCTGTGTCGATTTGAGACCCGCCAGAACGAGGGCCTCCTTCTCGAGGCGGGACAGCAGATGGAACACCCAGATGCCCGAGGCGATGTTGGCATTTATGAAATACGAAAACCCCAACATGGTGAAGCTGAGCACGAGGGTCAGAGACTGGCGGCCGAAGAATGGCACCGCCCATCGCAAGGGCAGCACCGGCACCGCCGGCCAGTACCGGTGCAGGCCGAGCAGGCTGCCCGCAATCAACGGCAGAGCTGCACCAAACCACATACCGGGTTGCCGGAAAAACCCGTTGACGATGCGGTCGGGTTCCTCGGAGCGGATCATCGACAGGCCCACCTGGGCGATGGGATAGGCGAGTCGCTCGCGCTCCATCCACTGACGACGAACGATGACGGCTACCGAGACCATCGAGACATAGAGCGCGAGCAGAAGGATCCCCCACCAGAACAGTGGTTCAACCCACGTCTCATAGGGGATGCGATCTGTCGTATGGGCAAGCCCCTCATAGAACAACTGGCTCCCCGTGCCGTCGTCGACCATGGCGCGCTCGGGCAGATGGGGCACAAGCTTCTCCTGCCACTTGTTCTCAGGCGAAGCGAAATAAAAGATGGCCGTGATGATCGGCAGGATCTGCTCGCTCAGTCCCATCGTACATACTGCCGAGACGATGAGGAGCATGGCATAGACGAGGATGAGTTCAGAGCGGTTCAGAGCCAGAGACCGGCCCCGCAGCGCCAGGGGCATGTTGATCCACGTCGTGATGACGAGAAAGGATGCCAGCAGCAACCCGGGAGACGTGGGATCGATGTCAGCACCGGCGGGAAGGTAGACCGCTAACCAGGCACCGGTTGCGGCCACAGCGACACAGGCGGCAGCCGTGGCTCCTCCGCGGGCGATGATCTTGAGCAGGGCGTTGAGGACGCCGATGAGAAGCAGGAAGAGAAAGATCGCGCCGGGCGTGGAAAAGTCGAGGGCCATGTAGGACCCCCGGATGATCATATTGCCGTACGGGGCACCGATGGCCAGGAAAAAGGACAGGAAGCCCCCGATCCAGAACGCCTGCAGCGACAGCCCTTCGGCGCCTGATCTGAGCACGGTGTCTCTGCGGGTTGCCAGAAAACTGGAGTAAGCTCGGGGGATCCCGCGTCGCATCAGCCTCTCGTCGTCAAGTGAGGGACAAGATACACCCGCCCCTTCCAGGGGGGCAATCGTCTTGACCGGCGCAGTTGACGGGATTGTATTGAAAAGATGAGTGAATCCCTCATCGACATCATCCAGCGCCTGCTGGTCCTGCCCACGGCGCCCTTCCACGAGCACCACATACTCGCCGAGGTCCATCGTTTCGCCGCCGAGCGGTCTCTCATCATCGACACCGATGAAGTCGGCAACATCACTCTGAGCACCGTCGATGCCGCCCCTTCAGGACTGTGCCTGACCGCCCATATGGATCACCCGGCCCTTGGTTTCGGGGTTCACGAATCAACCCGCGATATCCTTTTCGAGAAACTCGGTGGCCTGCCCGTCGACCTTGCCCGCAAGGCTCGGGTTCTGCTGTACGAGACGACGACGGGCACCGGCCTTGCCGACCCGGTGGGCGGTGGCTCGGTGACCGCCTTTCTCGAGGAGGGCGTACCCGGCGCCACGGCAGAGTTCCCGCTCTTTCGTGTCCGCGTCGACGAGGAAGTACCGGAGGGTGAGTTGTTTGCCGTCTGGGACCTGACGCCCTGCGCCTTCGAAGGAACACGTATCATCGGCACGGCCTGCGATGATCTCGTTGGCGTCGCCGTGGCCCTGGCGACGCTGGAGCGCTGCCTCGAAATCGATATGGCCGTCTCCGTACTGCTGACACGGGCTGAGGAAACTGGCTTCGGCGGTATGCTGGCAGCGGTCAGCGAAGGAAACCTCGAGAGGGACCTCGTTTATGTGAATATCGAATGCTCATCCTGCCGTGCGGGGGCGCCGCTGGGTGCGGGACCGGTGATCCGCGTCGGCGATCGACGCTGGGTATTCGACGCCGGCGTAACCGGTGCCCTGGCCACCGTCGCCCGGGACCTCGACGGCAAGAACGAGAGCTTCCGTGTGCAGCGACGTCTGATGGATGGTGGTGTCTGTGAGGCCACCCCCCTCTCGCACAGTGGCCGCGCCACGGGCGCCGTCGCCCTGCCTCTCGACAACTATCACAACAACGGGGGCGACGCCCTGCGCCCGGAGGCCGTGCATCTGGACGATGCCGAGAATCTCGTGACCTTACTCACCGGACTGGCCAGTCAACCACAGGGAGCGCGCGCTGTGGTGGATGCCTCGACGCGTCAACTGAACGATATGTTCCTCTCCCACCGCGTACCGCAGATCGAGCGTCTCAAGCAGACGATGCCGACGATTGGGAAACCATGATGATCGACAAGGTACCTCTCGGGCAGACGGGTCTCGAAGTCTCACCCCTGTGCTTTGGCACCGGCACGCACGGCTGGAATGGCCGTTCCGACCAGAGCGATCTGGGCTCCGATGCCCTGCCCCGCCTGCTGCGTTTCGCCCACGATTACGGCATCACGTTCTGGGACACTGCCGATCAGTACGGAACACATGCCCATGTGGCCGACGCCATGGCTGAGATCGGCCGTGACAGAGTGACGATCGCGACGAAATCGGTGTCCCGCACCGCGGCCGATATCGAGGCCGACGTCGAACGCTACCTGCGCGAGTTGCGCACCGACTACATCGACATCCTCCTCCTGCATTGCATGAGTGACGCCAACTGGCCGCAGAAGATGCGAGGGCCGATGGAACGCCTGGACCTTTTCAAGGAGAAGGGCATCGTTCGCGCCGTAGGATGCTCCTGCCATGACCTCGGCGCTCTGCAGGCATCGGCGGAAGCGGACTGGGTGGACGTCAACCTCGTCCGCATCAACTACGCCGGTCAGAACATGTGCGCCGAGCCGGCCCGGGTACAGGCAGTGATCGAACGCATGGTGGCCGAAGGCAAGGGTGTGTACGGGATGAAGGTTGTCGGCGGTGGCGGCGACCTGACCGCCGATCCGGAGAAGGCCATCCGCTTCGTCTGCGAACACACGCCCGTCCACGCCCTCGTGATGGGTATGGTGAGCGAAGAACAGGTCATCGAGAACAGCGGCCTCGTAGCCGAAGCCGTTGCCCAATCAGTTTAGGAAAGTGGCGCAGTCCAAGTTCACGAATAGAGTTGCGCAGCAACTCACAAGAACCGCGAAGCGGTTCAAACCATCGTCCAGCCGCCATCCACCACCAGTGTGTGGCCGGTGATCATGCTCGCCGCGTCGGAGGCAAGAAAGATCACCGGCGCCGAAATCTCTTCGGGTTCAGCCAGATCACCGCGGATCAGGTTCTTCGTCTTCACCGCGTCGGCGAAGGCCTGACTGGCCTTCATGGCGCCTTCCGCCATGGGTGAACGAGTCACCGTGGGGGCGATGGCATTGACGCGGATGCCGCTCTCCGCCCATTCTGCCGCCATCGTCCTCGTCAGGTTGTTTACCCCACCTTTGGCTCCCGAGTATGGCCCCCGTTCGGGTGCGCCGATGACGCCGGCCTGGGAGGAGATATTGATGATACTCCCCCGTACGCCGCGCGCCATCATCTGCTTCGCCATCGACTGGCTGCAGAAGAAGACGTTCTTGAGATTGGCATCGACGATCAGATCGTAGAGTTCTTCGTCGTAGTCGATGATCCGCCCCAGCTTGTTGTACCCGGCATTGTTGACGAGCACGTCTACGTCACCGTAGTGGCTCTCGACGGCATCGAAGAACGTCCGGATCGATGCCACGTCGGTGACATCGAGCGTGTGGATGAAACACTCACTCCCCATGCCCTCGATCTCGGCCTGCAATGATTCCAGTTCGGTCAGCGTCCGGCTGCCCACAGCGACGCGGGCGCCAGAGCGGACCGCGTCGAGGGCGATCGTTCGGCCGATGCCCCGCCCGGCTCCCGTAACGATGACGGTCTTGCCTGGCAGTTCGAAACACTTCAGGTGTGACAAACGGGTTTCTCCTCTGCGGTCAATATCATGCGGCAGCCATCTGCATGGCTCCCGTAGGGAAGACGGCGACGCGGGCAGCCTCACCGTGGAGACGCTGCAACTCGCCCAGCATGGCATCCCAATCGCGGAACAGGGTTACGTGCGGTCCAAACTGTGCCTCGCAGTCGTACCGATTCACGCCTGGGGAGTACAGGAAAGTACGCCGCTGGGGCGGACCGGGACGGCCTTTGAGTGCCGTTCCAGGTCCCAACACCGAATGCCACCCCGCCCCTTCGGGACAGGCGCTGGCGATGATGACCGTGGCTGACTCGCTCATCGGGTCGTGGGCGCAGCCGCCCAGTGGTACGAGGGCAAGACCGGCCTGGCAGAGCTCCGTATCCTTGGGAAAGGCGTTGAACACGCCAATGTCTACCGAACCGGCAGCCGGCATGTCGGTGCCATAGCGCGTGGCAGCCAGTTCACAGCCCCGTTCAAAGGCATCGTCCGGGTCACCGGCGACGAGGTCGACGATATCGAGGGCTTCGTTCAGCACCGGATTGACGATGTATCCAAGCCCCGCCATACGTGCTACTTCCGACAGATGGGGACGAAAGGGCTCGCCGTGGACATGGCGATGATTGAGCATGATCGTCTGCTGACCGCACGCCCCCGGGATCAGCAGCTTGGCGCCACCACCGAACATTCCGCCCCGCGGGGTGATCATGCCCATGGCGATCCGGATCTGACAGCCCATCATGTCGCGATTGACGAAGACGGGAACACCGAGGCTTGAATAACCGAGAAACTCCAGGTTTTCATAGGCGTTGTGGTTGACGACCCGGTAGCGGTCCACCACGTCAGCACCCACCTTCTTGATGAAGTCGTCACGTGTCATCGGCCGGTGCGCCGCCAGAGCCCCGATGATCGTGATCCCGTCATCGGCGATCCCCGCCGCACCGAGTTCCTCCAGCACATAGGGCAACAGGCGGAAGGCCGGCGTCGGCCGGGACAGGTCGTCGACCAGAATCGCCGCTGTCGAGGCGTCTGCAGCCAACTGTCGCAGAGGCGGTGCGCCGATGGGTGAGGCGAGGGCCCGGCGAATCCCGGCATCGCCGATATCGTCGCCTCCCCGCATGCGGAACGTATCGACCTGCCAGCCGGCGGGAAAGCGCATCGTCAACGGCACGGTTCCGTACCACGCTGCCCAGGGCACATCCAGTTCGGTCATGGCGGGACTCAATGCAGGTCCATAGTGCGCAGGTTGTCGAGGCTCATCTTGAGGCTGTCAAAGGGATCCCGCTGGCAGCGATCCTGCTCGATCAGATACCACTCGATGCCGGCATCGGCGCAGGCGGCCAGAATCGGCTCCCACTCCAGGTTGCCCTCGCCCACTTCGGCAAACAGCTGCTCGCTGCCCTTCATGGCCAGGTCCTTCAGGTGCACGACGTGCATGCGATCATGCAGCCGCTGCAACCAGGTTACCGGATTGGCGCCACCATGCTGAATCCAGTACGTATCGACTTCAAAGGAAAACGTCGCAGGGTCACTCTCCTCCATCAGGATCTGCAGGCCTGTCCGTTCTCCCACACGCTCCAGCTCGAAGCTGTGGTTGTGGTAGCTGAAGGTGAGATCCGCCTCGATGAGGGGCCGAGCCGCATCGGATGCGTCCCGGGCGAACCGCAAGAAGCCCTCCGCATCACGGTACTGTTGCGGCATGCCGCCGATGGCCACGTGTCGACAGCCCCACAGCTTGTGCTCGTCGATGACGAGTTGTGGTTCATCGCGTATGCGGTCAAAGCTGATGTGAGTGGCCACGATCTGCAGACCGGTATCGTCGGCGACCTGTTTCAGTTCTGCCGCGTCGATCGGCCCCAGGGCCGAGCACTGGACGGCCTCGTACCCCATGTCGCGTACGCGTCCGAAGGTGCTGCGGATATCCTCTGGCGTCTTGAGGAAGTCTCGAAGGGTGTAGAGCTGGGCACCGATCACGGAGGCACTCATGGCACGATCTCTCTGGGTTGGTGGAGCCTGTGATGACGGGCGATAGCGTAGCCATTGCCGTCTGTACGGTCAACGAGAGGAGGGCCGCCGAAGAGCCGGCAGGTATCCACGCAGTCCCCAGGCGACGGCAACGATTCCTGCTGCCGCGCAGAAAGCCATCGTGCCGATGGCGACCGGTGCCCCCCAGGCGACTGCCATCGCCCCGCCCTGTACGCGCCCCAGAGGCCCCGAGCCGATGGCCAGCACCAGCGCCCCCATGGCGCGCGAACGCATCTCGTCGGTAGACTCCACCAGGATGATCGAGCTCTGCATGATACTGAAACCCGCCTGCCCCACACCGGCTACGATGAGGGCGGCCAGGGACAGTGCCATCGACGTCGACAGAGACAACCCCAGCAAGCCGACGCACGCGAGCAGCGAGCCGGCAGCGAAGATGGCTTCCCGGGAACTGTGCTGGCGGAGCCAGTTGACGACCAGCAGCCCCCCCATCGCGCCGATCCCGCTGGCCGCGCCGAGCAGACCAAGGCCCATCGGCCCCTGATGCAGCACGTCCCGGGCGATGACGGGCAACAGCGCCTGGAAGGGAAAGGCCCAGGCGTTCATGATCACCGTGATGGCCAGCGTACCCAGGATGGCCGGTTGCCCTCTGACGTAGGCCAGCCCCTGGCGCAGGCTGACCCACGCGGCAGCGACGTCTTTGGGTGGGGATGGCGAGCGTGAGTCCGTACGCAATCCGGCCAGCAACAAGGCACCGATGGCGCTGGTGGCGACGAGAAACCCCAGGGCACCCCCTGTCCCGAACCGATCCATGCTGGCCCCGGCCAGCAGCGGGCCTGTCAATCTTGTCATGCCCTGGAGCACATTCTCCAGCACCATACCGTCGACGACGCGGTCGCGCCCCACAAGATCGGGCACCAGGGCTCGGCGGGTCGGCCAGTCCAGGGCCCAGGCGGAACCGCTGGCCAGGGCTACGGCCGTCAGGTGCCAGTACTGGAGGCAGCCGGCCAGGTGCAGCAGAAAGAGGACGGTCGCGCCAGAGAGATTGACGCACTGCAGAGCCAACACGAGCCGACGACGCAGGAAGCGCTCCCCCACGATCGGGCCGAAAAGGCCGACAATGGGCACGGGGATGGCTCGACAGAAGGCGACGACGGCAACCCACCAGGCCGAATCGGTCAGCTGCAGGGCGATCCATCCGAGGGCGACCTGCTCCATCCACATCGACTGCCACCACAGCCCATCGGCGAGCCAGAGCCTGGCAAAGTCCGGGTTGGCCAGGGGCGCGAACAACCCACTCCGTGGTGCCTGCGTATCCTCTGTTGCCGTCATATATTGGTCGACCGCGAGTGTGATCTGCAGCCAGCGACACAGGAGAAGATGAGATGGGGGCACGAGAGAGATTGAAGGAGCTGGGCCTCGACCTGCCCGAGCCGCCAGCCCCGGCCGGGGCCTATACCCGCGCCGTACGCAGCGGGAATCTGGTCTTTGTCTCCGGCCAGCTGCCCCTGGCAGACGGGACGATGAGGTACTTGGGACCTGTTGGCGAAGGTGGTATGTCCGTGGAAGAGGGCTACGCCGCAGCGCGGCTCTGTGCCCTCAACGCCCTCGGTGTGCTGGCCGCCGAAGGGCTCGAGCTGGATGAGATTCGCATCGTCCGTATGACGGGATTCGTCTGCAGCGTCCCGGGCTTCGCGGCTCAGGCCCAGGTCGTCAACGGCGCCTCGGAGCTGATGGCCGCCGTACTCGGCGAAGCTGGGGTACACGCGCGGGTTGCCGTGGGTGCCAGCAGCCTGCCTCTCGATGCTGCTGTCGAACTCGAAGTGATCGCCGAAGCAGGGTTGAGCAGGTAACGCGGTACGGCTCAGGTGGCAGCGTCGGAACCGGCCCCCGACACGTCGTCATCCGGGTCGGAACTGCCGTTGCCGGAAACGTGGGTGAGATCGCCGTCGGCGGGGGCCTTGCCGAGCAGGCGGCGCAACTCCTCCCCTTCCATGATCTCCTTCTCGAAGAGGATTTCTACCACCTGTTCGACGGTGTCCCGCCTCTCGGTGAGAAGCTCGAGTGCCTGAGCGTAGCTGCCGTTGATGATACCCGCCACCTCCTCATCGATCCGCCGTGCCGTCTCCTCGCTGTAGTCGCGGTCTGATCCACCCATGCCGAGAAACTGCGTCTGGTTGCGGTCCTCGCGATGCGCCACCAGCCCCAGTGTCTCGCTCATGCCGTACTCCTTGACCATACTCTCGGCCAGTTGTGTGGCCCGCATCAGGTCGTTGGCGGCACCCGTCGATTTCTCGCTGAACACCAGATCTTCGGCGGCCCGACCGCCCAGCAGGCCGCAGATCCGGCCGAGAAGCTCGGTCTTCGTCATCAGGTACCGATCTTCCACCGGACTGTTCAGCGTATAGCCGAGGGCGCCGACACCGCGAGGAATGATCGAGATCTTCTGCACCGGATTCGTTTCATCGACGATCTCGCCGACGATGGCGTGCCCGGCCTCGTGGTAGGCGACGATGCGACGCTCTTTCTCGTTGAGCACCCGGCTCTTGCGCTCCAGTCCGGCTACGGCGCGTTCCACAGCCTCCGACAGCTCCTCCATGGTGATGGCGTCTTTGTTTCGACGCGCCGCCAGCAAGGCTGCTTCATTGATGATGTTGGCCAGATCGGCACCCGCGAAACCAGGCGTGCGCACCGCCATCCTGTGCAGGTCGACGTCCCCCGCCAGCTTGACTTCTTTCGAATGAATCCGGAGGATGGCTTCCCGCCCTTTGACATCAGGCCGATCGACGGTGACAGTGCGGTCGAAGCGACCGGGACGCAGCAGCGCCGGGTCGAGGACCTCGGGGCGATTTGTCGCCGCCATGAGAATGACGCCGGCGTTCACTTCGAAGCCGTCGAGTTCGGTCAGCAACTGGTTCAGCGTCTGCTCGCGTTCGTCGTGTCCGCCGAAGGAGCCGGCGCCACGGGCCTTGCCAAGGGCGTCGAGCTCGTCGATGAAGATGATGGCCGGTGCGTGCTTCTTGGCCTGCTCGAACAGGTCCCGCACTCGCGCCGCACCGACGCCGACAAACATCTCGACAAAGTCGGAGCCACTGATCGAGAAGAATGGCACTCCCGCCTCGCCGGCGACCGCCTTGGCGAGCAAGGTCTTGCCCGTGCCCGGCGACCCCACGAGAAGGACCCCTCGCGGGATCTTGCCGCCAAGAGCCTGGAAACGTTCCGGTGTACGCAGGAACTCGACGATCTCCTCGAGCTCTTCCTTGGCCTCGTCGATTCCGGCGACGTCTTCAAAGGTGATCCCCGTCCCCTTCTCCATGTAGACCTTGGCTTTGCTCTTGCCGATCGACATCAAGCCGCCTGACCCGCCCGACATGCGGCGCGCCATGAACATCCAGATACCGACGAAGAAAACAGCAGGTAGAATCCACCCCAACAGCGACGTCAGCCAGGTCGGCTCGCGTTTGCCGTTGTAGTCCGGGACGTGTGTCTGCAACAACTCGACGAGGCCGGGGTCTTCCATCTTGTTGACGGAGAAGGTGCGCAGCCCGCCTTCGCCGACGCCGTCGGCGTAGTATTTACCTGAGATGTCGTCGGTGCCGACGTTCGCCTCGGCCACCCGGCCCTCCACCACCCATTGGCGGAAATCACTGTACTTGACCGAATCAACCTGCCCCTCGAAATAGCTCTGCATGACAAGGAGCAGGAGGATGGTGAGGATCGCGTAGGCGATCGAAAGCTGGGTCTTGCGGTCCAGTCGCATGAGGTGGGGCCTTCTGACGGGAGCGGTCCCGGAGCCGGCGCCCGGAACAGGACGCGGGCCGCACGCCGCAAGGCCTCGTCGGGCCTCGCGTACATGCCGCTAACATGTTGGAGAAGAATCAGTTATGTGCGTTTGGTTACGACACCGCGAAGATAACCGGCGACGCTGTGCGGGTCAAGGTCAACCCGGCGGGTTGCCTCAACTGAGGGGAGGCAACTCGCCGCGGTCAGCACCGTCAGCACCGGTCGCGGTCAGGGCCTCGAGCAGATCACCGATGAGTGCAGGAGTCGGCGTGTCCTCGACAACGAGGTAGCCTCGTTCAAGAAACGACTCCACCATACACGCGTGGCCCACGGTCCGGTCGGCGTGAGATGTTGTTTTTCGTCTGGTCATGATCTGGTGGAGACACAACTCAGGCTCGCAGCGGCCCCCGGTGTCTAGGTATCGGCAGGGTCGCCCGCCTCTCCGTTTTTTTCCGCCACGAAGAAGCGTTCCCCGGCGGCGAAGGCGGCGCCGAACCGCGGCGGCTGTCGACGCTCGATACGGGACCGGGTGTTGCAGTAGAGAAGGTGGAAGCCGGCGGCGCGCAGCATTCGACGCCAGGTACCGGGTGGAAGAATCTGCAGGTACTGGGCCTCTTCCAGTTCGTCATCGATGAAACGCTCCCCCAGTTCCTGCTCGCGCACGGGTAGGCCGAACTGTCCAAGAACAAACCGGAGAAAGGCGCGCAGGCGCATGGGAGCGTAACGGTTGAGGGCGAGCAGGGAATGAGCACAGAAGACGAACCGTCCCCCGGGGCGCAGGACCCGGTGAACCTCCGCCAGGACACGCCGCTTGCCGGCGATACCGGGAACCAGTTCCAGGCCGTTATAGGAATACAGCACCGCGTCAAAGCTGTCATCGTCAACGCCGGAGAGCGACCGGGAGTCCATGACGGCGAATTCCGTCAGATCCTCCACCCCGACCTGTCGGGCCTGCTCCCGGGCGACGTCGATCATCAGCTCGCTGATATCGATGCCGAAAACCGACAGGCCAATTTCGGCCAGCGCCACTGTGGTGCGCCCCGCGCCGCAGCCCAGATCGAGCACCCGGGCGCCGTCCTTGAAGTAGTCGAGAACGAGACTCTCCTCGGCAGGCCACAGACCGACGGAGGCATAACGCGAAACGACGTCCGGCGACTCGTAGGCCGTGCGGATGAGGTCGAGGATCGCCGTGTGGCGCTTGGCCGAGCCAGCGCCGGCACGTCCGCCTGAAGGCGTCACAGTCCCCTGGCTCGGATCCGGCGCCTTGGTCAGGCCAGCAGGCCGGGATTCTCGAGAATGTCCTTGAGTCGCTGCAGAAAGCGGGCGGACATCGCACCGTCAATGGCGCGGTGGTCGGCGGACAGGGTCAGCCGCAACGAGGGCCGAAGGGCGATGCCATCCGTGCCGACGGCGACGACGGTGGATTCGATGGCCCCCACCGCCAGGATCGCCACCTGTGGCGGGTTGATGATCGCCGTGAACCGGGTGATTCCGTACATGCCAAGATTGGACACGGTGAAACCGCCGCCGACGAGGTCATCGATACTCAGTTGACCATGGCGGGCAGCATCGACAAGGCGCTGCGATTCAGCGCCGATGTCCTCGATGGAGCGCGCCATCAGGTCACGCACCACAGGGACCATGAGTCCCTGCGGCGTGTCGACGGCCATGCCGATATCGATGCTCCCCTGCTGGTGCACCCGGCCATCGATGAAGTGACTGTTCAGGCGCGGATGATCACGAAGGGCGGTGGCCACCGCCTTGAGGATGAGATCGTTGTACGAGATCTCTTTCGCCTCCACGGCATACCCGTCTCGCAGTTGCTTGAGCCAGACGGCCGATACGGTGGCCTCCAGATAGATGTGGGGAGCCTGTTGGTGGCTGGCCGTCAGGCGCTCGGCGGCAACCTGCTGCGGGCGGGTCAACTCGACCACCTGGGCCGTCAGCTCCGGTTGCGACTTCGTCTCTCGTGGACGGATCGACGAGCCAGCTGCCAGGCTGGCTTCAACATCGGCGCTGACGACGCGCCCCGAAGGGCCGGATCCCCGAAGCCCGGCCAGATCGATGCCATGCTCCGCGGCGATCCTGCGGGCCTTTGGTGACGTTCGGTGTGGACGTTGACCATCGATGGAGGCCGGCTGTGGCATCGCGGACGTCTCTGCTACCGGCACCTGGACGGGTATCGGCGTCGGCGCACCAACCGAAGGTGTTGCTGCCGGCCCGAAGTGAGAGATGTCCTCGTCGGTGCTGCCGATTACGCCGATAGGTGTGGCCACCTCGACCTCCACGCCTTCTTCGACGAAGATGCGACGCAGGACCCCACCGGACTGTGCCTCGACCTCCATGGTCACCTTGTCCGTGACCACTTCGAGAAGGGGTTCACCTGGCGCCACGGCCTCACCCTCAGCCTTCAGCCAGGCCCCGATCGTGCCGCGCTCCATCGTCAGCCCGAGCTTGGGCATAACAACCTCCGTCGCCATCAGCGATCCGCTCCGCGCACCGCTACCCTTTCGGCCTTGCCCTGCGGACCGGCCTCGGCCGCTGCCGCTGCAGGACCGCCGACGGGGGCCCCGTCCTGGACAAACTTGTGGTACGCCACGCTGCCCCAGATGACGACCAGGCCGATGATGGATACGATCAGAATCGTACGATCAGGCTCGACCATTTCTTGCATACTCGGTTCCTCTCTATGCGGTCGTCTCGGCAGGCACACGACGCAGGGCGCGATCGAGAGCCTGTACGACCTGCGTTATGCTGACGGCGCGGATGTCACGGTCCTGCACGACCTCGACCAGATCGTTGCGACTGGACACCCAACGACGTGCGTCTTCGTCGAATATGGCGACACACGGCAGGTGCAGGGAGATGGCCAGGTGGAGAACATCGGTATTGCAGGAGATGAGAGCCCGACAGCCTTGGAGCAGGGCCGCCACACCGGAGAGATCGTTCTGTTCGAAGGGGAGGACCCGGTTGCCGTACGTTTTCTTAAGATAATTGACCTGCTTGCGCTCGGCGAGCGAAAAGAACAGTACCGCTCGGGCGCCCCTCTCGATGACACGGCCGACGATATCGTCGAGCTGACGTCCGCTCAGTCCCTGCCCTTCGCCGCCGAACAGGTCGATGCCGACGACGCTGCCGCTGGCGAAATCACCGTCGAGATAGCGTTCCCGCAGTTGGCTGCTCTTGCCATCGCCGATGACCCACTGGACCTCTCCGCAGACATCCAGGCCGAGGATGCGCAGCAGGCTCTGATACTGATCGGCCTCGTATTCGCCTTCCGAGCGACGTACGATCTCGACGTTGTACGGCGTCAGACCCTCACGCTGGAAGCCGACCCGGAGGCGGGAGCCACTCAGAGCACACAGTTGTGCCAGCCGGTAGCTGCAGTCTGGTCCGAGGCACAGGGTCAGATCGTAGGATTCATCGCGCAGACGCTGTACGGACTGGCGGAACTCCGGCGACCAGACCTTCTGCGTCGGAGCTGTGACGACGACATCGTCGACGAAAGGGATCTGGCGGGCCAATCCTGCCCAGCGCTCGTCGGTGAGGAGTCCGATATGCGCGTCCGGATACTGTTGCCGGATCGACTGGTAGATGGAGGCGCCGAGAAACAGCCCACCCACCCGATCGTTGGGCATCAGCAGCAGCTTCCGGGCGCGGCGCAACTCGCCGAAGATATTGAGCGGTTCGTCCCGCGCCGGGTGTGGCCCCCGCCATTGCATGGCGAAGCGCTCCGGGAGAGAACCCCGGGTCCAGGCGACCTTCATGGGCGATGATTCGGAGTCAGATGCGGCGAACGAAGGGCATTACCAGAACTTCGCCTCCGCCTTGGCAACCTGCGACAGCTTGCGGCACTGACGCGGTTCGAAGCGGTGCAGGCGATCGCTCACGCCCAGGCCGTTCATGATGACGCTGTAGAGATCGGTAGCGGCGGATGACTTGGGCGCGTTGAGGACGACGGGGCGTCGGCGCTCGCAGGCGTCGAGGATCTTGTCATCGTTGCGCACGTACCCGACGTATTCAACTTCCGTGGACAGGTATTGGCGCACGAGTTGGGCAAAGCGGTGAACTTCGTCGATATGCCGTTTCGAACGGACCCGGTTGAGAATCAGTTTCGGCCGATATTCGGCCAGCATGTCGCGGGCTTCCCGTGCGGCGTGGGGGTCGGCGATGTCGAGTCGCTGGAGTAGATCTTCCATGCGCCCACTCTTACGCCCGGCCTCGCGAGCGAAGGCCGTAACCAGATCTCCCGCCTCCTCCCTCTTGCCCAGCAAACGCTTCAGCTTGCGGTAGACGGTATTCTTCAGGAATCCATAGGCGTCGACGCGGGCCTGAGGCTCGGGCGTCGTGACGATGATCCCCTCGTCGGAGAGCGTGAAGATATCGAGCGTGTTGTACGCCGATCCGGCGCCCAGGTCGATCAGGACGTAATCGGCGTCAAGGCTCTGTATGTGGCGGATCAACTTGGCCTTGGCGGCGTATGACAGATTGGCCATTCCCACCAACTGGCTGCCGCCGCAGATGATGCGCAGATTCTCATTCGGCGTCGGCAGCAGCACATCCTGCAGTGTGCCCACTTCGCGCGTGAGGAATGTGCTCAGACTCTTCGGGGGGGACACCTGATCGAAGAACAGATGCAGATCGGCACCGCCGAGATCCCCATCGACGATGATCACCTTGTACCCCAGCAAGGACAGGCTGACGCCCATGTTGGCCGTCAGCGTCGACTTGCCGGTGCCGCCCTTGCCGCCGGCGACGGGCCAAATGACTGTATCCGGCACCTTGCTATCGAGAAGGATAACGTTGGAGGGGGCCGCGGCAGGTGGTGCGGGTTTGGGCTCGATCTCGAGCTGTACCGACATGAGGAGTGGGATTCCTGGCGCTGGAGGAGGGGAGTGTTCCCTAACGGTACTCCCTACGAGATTGAGGTGTCAAGAGCCCGCCGCGACAGGCCTCTATTATATCGGCACCCCGTGTGATCTCTACAGCCTTCACCAGGTGTTGCCCACGGGAGCCCTGCCACTACATTGGCCTGGCAACTCGAACCTGCTTCGAATGGGAGGACCGTGACCGAGAACCCTAACACCCGTGATTTTACGGCAACTACATTCGTCGTTCGAGATAATACGACTTTATTGTTGTGGCACAACAAGATAGAGGCCTGGCTGCCTCCTGGTGGACACATCGAGAACGGTGAACTCCCGGAAGATGCGGCCCGCCGGGAAGTGGCGGAGGAAAGCGGCCTTGACGTCGAACTGGTCGGCACGGGACCGGCAGCCGGCCCCCTGGGATCGGTGCGTCGTCTGCACTCCCCGGTGTGCGTTCTGCTCGAGGACATCGAGCCGGGCCACCAGCACATCGATCTGATCTATTTCGCCCGGACGGTCGATGGTCGCCAGGCCCGGGTGAATCCCCGCGAGGCGGCAGACCTCCGCTGGTGTTCGTGGGAGGATCTTGCCGGTGACGAGATCGAGGAGGACATCCGCGTCCTCGGCCGCCAGGCCATCGACACCGTCAGCGGATCGACCCGGCCATGACCACCCTCGTGTCGACCTCTGAGCGGTACCTCGACCACGATATGGGAGCCGGTCACCCGGAGCGGCCCCAGCGCCTCGAAGCCATTCTCACCGAACTTCGTCAGGCAAACCTGCCCGGCTTGCTGTGGGAGGCGCCGACAGCGGCGCCGATGGCCACGCTGCACGCCAACCACAGCGAGGCACACGTCGAAATGATCCGTCGCCTCAGCCACGACGGCCAGCTGCAGGCCGTCACAGCGGACACTGCCGTCGGCCCCGGCACCTGGGATGCTGCAGTGCTGGCCTCCGGCGGCGCCCTGGCGGCTGCCGATGCGGTTCGATCCGGGCGTGCTGGCAACGCCATCTGTCTGCATCGGCCTCCCGGCCACCATGCCGAGAGGGATGCGGCCATGGGCTTCTGTTTTCTCAATCACGTCGCCATCGCTGCCCGCCACCTCTGCGCCAGCAACGCCGGCCCCGTCGCCATCATCGACTGGGACGTGCATCACGGCAACGGCACACAGAACGCCTTCTATGACGATCCCGAGGTGTTTTTCTTCAGCATCCATCAATCCCCCCACTATCCCGGAACCGGGCTCGCGGACGAAATCGGTGCTGGCCACGCGGCGGGCGCGACACTGAATGTCCCCCTCGCGGGGGGGCACGGAGACGACGAATACGTCGCCATCTTACAGGAGCGTCTGCGGCCGGCTCTCGAGGAGTTTAAGCCCGGATTCCTGCTGCTATCGGCCGGCTTCGACGCCCACCATCGGGATCCTCTGGGTGATATGGAACTGACGGAGGCCGGGTTTGCCCGCATGACGGAGCGAGTCGTGGAACTGGCGCGGGATCTGTGCGACGGCAGGCTGGTCAGTCTGCTGGAAGGAGGATACGACCTCGAGGCCACCGCGACAGCGGTGCGCGCCCACGTCGAGGTGCTGTCCGGGTCGAGTTGAACCGTCGGCCGAATCAGGCAGGGCGGACGAAGGTGTGGATGTCAACCTGGTGTTCGAGGGCATTCCAGGTGACTCCCATCCGATCGATCCTGTGACCGTACCCCGCCGCGGACATCGCCTCGAAGAAGGGACGAGCGGCTGGCCGGCCCGGGTCACTCAGGACGAGGCGGCCCCCGGGGGCGAGCAGGCCCCGGATCGTGCGTTGCAGGTAGGGATGGAGCATCTTCTCGTAGGCCACGTCCGACCCCACCAGCAGGGCGCCGGGTGTGCCCACCGGGTGGCTCCAGTCGAGATAGGCCACCGTGTGACGGGCCCCGGCACCATTACGCGCTGCATTGTGCGCCGCAAAGACGAGCGCATCCTCGACAAAGTCGGTGGCCTCCACCGTCCATCCGAGCCGCGCCATGGCGACTCCCACCAGCCCCAGTCCACAACCGAGTTCGAGGGCATGCCCGGGAGGATCGGACGACTCTGCGAACCAGCGTGAGAGCGCCAGAGACGCCGGCCAGATCTCGGCCCAGTAAGGAAACCTTGTGGTGCGCCCGGGGCCTGTGCCTTCCTCCTGCTCTATGAGCCGATCCAGCAGGGCGTAGGCGTCCGCCGTCTCGACCATGGAGAGCTGCAGGGCATCGTCAACGACGACGTCCACTTCCTTGGTGTCGTATTTCCTCAGGGTCCGAGTGATCTGTCGGCCCGAGTACCTCTTCACTCGCCCCGGCGCCGGCCGGGGACACCACCGCGCCCTGGCATACCCTCGTGCCGCGGCGGGCCTTCGCCACCAGCTCCGCGGGAGCGACGCACGAGATCCACCAGATCTGTGCGGAAAGTCATCTCGAACAGCAGCAGCTTCGCCTGCTGTCGTGCCGACAGAAGCCTCGCCAGGTCTGTCTGAAAGGCCTTCTTCGCGTCCTCGATCTCGTCGCCCGCCGCACTGACCTTGCGCATCGATGCCAGCAGTGCGTCGTCCTCGGTATCCTCGGCCAACTGGCGCTTTATGACAGCCAGCAGCACCCGGTGACGCCGCTCGAGCGAATCTCGCTGGACCTTGTGTCTGCGAAAGGCCGGAAACACACGCATCGCCTGCTCTTCGTCGATCTCGAGTTCGTCGACGAGTCGCCACATGTGCAGCAGTTCAAAGTGCTGCTTCCGGTCCCCTTTGCCTTCGAACCCCGGCCCCTGCGCGATGGCGGCGCCCGGCGGTATCCCCCAAGCCACCGCCACAAGGGCGACAAGCCCCCACATCACCCCACGCCGGTACTGCGGACACCCTTGCATGACTGTCCCTCCCTCTCTCTCAGGCTACTCTTCCAGCAGTGCATAGTATTCATCGTCGGACAGCTCGTCGAGCTCCAGCAGGAGTTCGTCAGCTGACGCCGTTTCGACCAGGTACGTTTCGATCATCTCCATCAGTTGCTCGTCTCCAAGTTCCTCCTCGGCGGCCAATTCCGTATCGACGAGAGGCGCCGTGGCCTGTGTCTGGGCGAGGGCTGGCGGCGAGTCTCCCGGCATCATCAGCAGAACCAGAACGGCCGCCACGGCGCCGGTGAGCAGCGCCCCCCCGAGAGCGGGCTGCCAGACACGCCGATCGGGAGAAGGGCGACTAGACCACAGGCGACGGTGCGTGCTCTGCACGAAGGCTTCGCCCTGGAGCGCCGTCCATTCCGGTTCTGGCACCCGTCCTGCCAGCGCCAGAGTGGCTTCGAACTCGGCGTGACGTTCACCGCACCGGGCACAGGATGACAGGTGTTCCCGGGCGCGATCGCCCTTCGCACCACCATCGATCAGGGCGAGCAGTTCATCATCTGAAGGATGTGAGTTCACGACGTTTCCCCCTCTTCGAGCAGACCGGCCTGTCGGGCAGCATCACGCAACTTGCGCACGGCGTGGAAATAGCCGGCCCGGATCGCACCTTCCGAGCGCCCCACAACCTGGGCGATCTGGGCGTGACTCATTCCCTCATAGTGTCGCATGACGAAGATCCCGCGTTGCCTCGGGGGCAGCTGCTGAACTGCGGCATCGATACGCTCGAGGATTTCCGCCTGTTCGATCTGAGCGGCGGCATCGTCCCCACTCACCAGCTGCAGTTCCACGCCCGCGGGTAGCTCTTCCTCCTGGTCGAGGCGGAAGAACCGGCGCACCCGTCGACGCCGCAACAGGCTGATGGCTTGATTGTAGGCGATACGGTAGAGCCAGGTGTAGAGCGTTGAACCGCCCCTGAAATCAGCGATTCGCTCAAAGGCGCGAATGAACGTCTCCTGGGCCACGTCGCTGGCCTCGTCCACATCACCGACGAGACGCTGAGCGAAGCGGACCAGGGGCTCCTGGTGGCGTCGCACGAGTTCGTCAAAGGCCGTGTCATCCCCCGCCCGCAGACGCGCCAGCAGCGCCGCCTCGGGGTCGGTCCGGTCGTGGGACATGGGTCTCGGTTTCAGCGCGAGGGTCATGAGCGTCCGCTGGGTTGGGTCAAAGCCCCGGGAGGCGATGACAGACTACTCCTTGGACGACGCAGACCGCCGCGGCGTTTAATCGGCCTCCGGCTGGCGATCAAGAGCCCGGGAGATCTCCCCCGGGCGGGTCCCCGGAGGGAATATGGCGCGGCTGTACACGGGATAGGCCTCGGTGCGCAGATGCCGGCGCATATCGTGTCCCCGCCGGCGTTCCCGCTCGTGGCGCAGGCTGCCCACATCGATGGGCGCCACGACGATCTTCTCTCCGGGACCGGGGTCGGCCTGAGCCAGCATTCGGCCGTCGAAATCCACCACCATGCTGCCTCCCGGCCACGAGAAGGGTGCGTAGTGCTTGAGTGATGCACCCTGGTTGGCAGCCACAACATAGGCCGTATTCTCCAACGCGCGACATCGGTTGACGACAGTCCACCAGTCCATCGGTTCGGTGGCCCCCCAGGGATCCATATAAGCGGAGACCCGAAGCAGGATTTCGGCGCCATTGGCCGTCAACTGCCGCAGGGCCTCCGGAAACAGCCAGTCGTAACAGACGGCCGTGCCGATGTTGCCGATCGGCGTGGAAGCCACCGGGAACAGCTCCTCATCATAGTCAGGCAGATCGTGCGGACTGGTGTGCACCTCCCATGGCAACCAGGGATTCACCTTGCGATACCGGCTGAGAATACCCTCAGGACCGATGAGGCACGTGGTATTGAACACATGTCCCGGCCACTTGGGATCCTCTTCCAGGAAGGTTCCCGTCTGGATGTAGACGCCAAGGGCGCGCGCCTTGGCCGTGTACTTCTCGGTGTGCTCATTGGGAATCGGAATCGTCAGTTTGGTGAGAAGACCCTTCGCGGTCGGGTAGACGGGGGCGGCATGGCCGAACTCAGGAAATACGAGCAGTCGCACGTCCCAGAATGGCGCATACCCCTCGACGGCCATGTCGACCATCTCCAGCATGCGGGCCGTATTGCGGCCGATCTGCGTCCGGTCCTCGGGGTTGGGCTGATCGACCTGGCAGGCAGCGACTGCGTAGCGCAGCCCGTCGTCAGTCATGCGGCGGCGCCCGTAGCGGTCGTCTGAACGCGCTTCGTCTTCCAGGTCTTCTTGTTGCCCCGACGCACCTGGATCATCTCACCCACAACACACACGGCGATTTCCTCCGGCGTATCCGCGCCGAGGTTGAGCCCCACGGGGGCATAGACTTCGTCGAGGTCGGTACGACTGCCACCGCGGGCTTCGATCCGATTCCACAGAAGGAGCTTCTTGCGCTCGCTGCCGAGCATGCCGACGTAACGCGCCGGCGTACGAATGGCGTGTTCGACGACGATCTCGTCATAGCTGTGTCCGCGGGTGGCGGCGACGATGTACGTCTGCTCGTCGATCGGGATGCGCTCGAAAACGGCGTCCACGTCATCGGCGATACACTCGTCCGCATCGGGATGACGATCGGCGTTGGCGAAGTAGGGTCGGTCGTCGACGACGACGACGTGGAAGCCGACGTTGTTGGCGAGCCTGGCGATCTGCCCACCCACGTGCCCACCGCCGAAGACGTAGAGCAGAGGGGGGGGTGTGAAGGACTCGACAAAGACCTCACGGGAGGCGGCCTCGGAGCCATAATCGATGCTGTGCAATTGCGGCCGACCGACCGCCAGAGATTCCATCACCCACGGCCGCACCGCCACATCGAGTTCCGGCCCGAGTGTGCCACGGAGCAGACCCTCGGGGCTGCACAGGACCCGACTCCCTCCCAGTTCTGTCACCAGAACGCAGGAGGTCCGTGCCTGCCTCGCGGCGGTGATTTCGGCATACATCTCAGCGGCATCGCCGTCGACTCGTTCGCTGTGAATCCGCACGGTGCCACCACAGTTGAGCCCGTGCTCTCCGGCCTGCTTCTCCGTCATCGTGTACGAAAAGGTCTCGGCGTGGCCACTGCGGAGCACGTCACCAGCAACGGCGAGAATCTCGGCTTCGAGACAGCCTCCCCCGATGGTGCCCAGAACGCTGCCATCCGACCGCACCAACATCTTGGCCCGCTCGCTCATCGGAATCGAACCGCTGCTCTCGACCAGAGAGCACAACACTGCGAGTTCGCCCCGGGCCAGAGCCGCCGCGGCGGCGATGACATCATCCATCAGCCCCTCACATCCTCGGACGCCCGTTCGAGTTCACGGGCATAATCTGAAGGCGTATCCATGTCATCGAGGATCACGGCCTCGTCGAGGCCGATCTCCAGCGTGTCGTCTGCATGGCCCCGAGTTACCGTGTGGAGGCCCGTCGTCTCGGGATCAAGTCCGAGCATGTGATCTCGATACCGACGATGGATGAAGACGGGATGCCCTCTCTTGCCATGAAAGGTGGGAATGACGATACCGGCCCCCTGCCGGGCGCCGCCCAGCACTGCCTCGATCACCGGCACCCGCAACGACGGCTGGTCTCCGAGACAGATGAGGTATCCACAAAACGTCGGATCCACTGCCCGCACACCGACCTGTACCGACGAAAGCATGCCACGGTCGACGTCGTCATTGATGGCAAGAGTGATGTCGAGATCGGCGAGCATGGACGCCACCTGGCCGCCTACGTGGCCGACGACGACGACGAGACGGTCCACCAGAGGGCGTATGCGTCCGGCGACAGTTTCCACGACGGTGTCGGATCCGGCCAGACGCAACAACTGCTTGGGCCGACCCATCCGACGCGACCTCCCGGCTGCGAGCAGAATACCGGCCACCGCCCCTTCATGGGTCTGTTGACAGCTCATCCGGCTAGCGTACTGGGGCTCACGTGTGATGTCAACGCGCCGCCGCGTGACGACCGGCACAGGCACCACTCGACCACGCCCACTGGAGGTTGTACCCCCCCAGGTCGCCGTGTACGTCGACCATCTCACCGGCAAAGTAGAGTCCTGGCGCGACGTAGGACTCCATTGTGTGCGGATCTATTTCGTCGGTGCGCACACCACCGATCATCACTTCGGCGTAATCAAAGTCGCGAGGCCCCGTCACGCGGATGGGCCAGGCCGTGAGCAGGCAGGCCAGCTCCCAGCGTTGTCGCTTCGACACGCCACCAGCAGGTGCGGACGCGTCGAGGCCCGCCTTGTTGAGCAGGGCGGCGGCGATCTTGGCGTGCAGCAGCCCTGCAAGGCTCAAGTCCAGGTCCCGGTGCGGGTGACGGTCCCAACGGGCCTGCAGCAGCTCGCCCGCCTCTTCGGCGGAGAGTTCGGGCAACAAGCTGACCGTCAGATCGAGAGGGCCGCTCTGCCGCAGATGCGGAACGATCCGGGCGCTGAGATTGAGGATCGTGAACCCGGACAGTCCATACTTGGTGAACAGCAGGTCGTCCGTGTCGGATACGATGGCATGGCCGGGACCCGCCTGCACCCTGGCCCAGGTCTTGACGCCCTGCATCCGCCGCACCCACCGATCCTCGCTCTCGAGGGCGACGAGACCCGGGTACAGGGCGGTGCGCGTGTGCCCCAGACCTTCGACGAGAGCGATGCCACTGTCGTCCGCGCCCAGCTTCGGCACGCTGAGCCCCCCGGAACAGGCGATCACGTGTTCCGCCTTTCGTCGGATGCCATCGGAGCCCACGACGCGGAAGCCACCTTCTTCGCCGCGACGCAACTGATCGACCCGGACGTCGAGGCACACATCGACGCCAAGGACTGCCAGACGATCGGCGAGGAGGCTGACGACGGATCGCGCCTGATCGGAGCGCGGGAACAGACGACCCCGCTTTTCCTCTTTGGTTTCGATGCCCAGGTCGTGGAAGAAACCGAGGGCCTCCTGCACTGGAAATGCTGCCAGCGAGGGACGCACGAAACGAGGTCGCTCCCCGTGGTAGTGGGTGGGGTCATCGCCGTCGACATTGAGCAGGTTACAGCGGCCGTTGCCGGAGAGCAGAACCTTCCGTCCAAGCTCTCGACCCGCCTCGAGCAGGACGACGGTTCCCCCTGTCTCGGCCGCCTGGATCGCGGCCATCATGCCCGCCGCCCCGCCACCGATTACGAGACTGTCGCAGTGTCTGTCTTCCATGATCTATCTGTCGGTTTTACAGCTGGTTACGGATTGTCGAACCGGAACCGGGAGCGAGGCGTCTCATCTTGACACTCACCCGGTGACCGGCTATCTTCTTCGGTCTCTATATAACTGAAATATACAGTTCGCGGAACTCCCGAATTCAGAGGATGTTATGACCGTTTCCCAAGTTGGCGAGGAGGTGGAATCGGAGATGATCTCCGGTACCGCCCTCTCGACGGGGCCCGACTCCGATCCCCGAACAAGCACCCTTCCCGATCTCGCCGCCTGGCAGGTCGAGTTCCGCGAGGGACTCGCTGGGGAGGCCGGCCCCAGCGACGAGGGCCTGCTCGTTATCGGCTGTACCGGCGCCGGTGATGCCGTCGTCACTGCGCCCACACCGATCCAGGCTCCCCCGGAGGCCATCGCCCTGCAGGTAACCGTCGAGTCCGCCAGCGCGGTTGACGCGGAGCATGTTGGCGAGCTGGTGGCACAGCTCGGCAGCGGCCAGGAACTTCGCCTGGGACCACTCGACTTCACCGGCAGGCACCTGTTGCGCCACGCCTTGCCCGGCGGCAGCAGCGTCGTCGGGCTCATCGCCCGCGGTCTGTTCCACGAGGAGTCCGCCGAATTCATCATCCACGAGATCGCCTTCGAGGATGCCGCGCCGTCAACAGAATCACCGGTCGCCCTGCCACACCCATACGGCGAATCGCCATCCATATTGCCGTTCACGGACGAGGAGGTGACCAACTCGATTGAGAAAGACGGGATCTCCTTCATCCTCGAAGCACGCTCCCTGTCGGCGGTGGTCCGCTACGTCTACACCCCGATCGAGGGGAATCTGTCAGACATCGAAGTCGAGATCAACAATGCCGATGCCATCAAGCTGGCAGAGGACGGTGGCATCAGGGTCGTGATGGGGGGCCAGGAGTGGTCGGCTGCCGATGAAGAGATCGAACGCCACTTCGTCTCCAGCGACCAGGTCGGCGAGGCCATAGAGGCGCGCTGGCAGTTCCGCCGTGGCAGTGAACTGGCTGACTTTCTCTTCCGCTTGCGCATCGAGGGCAAGTCTCTGATCGTCGAACTGGAAGGCGGCGGCGACAAGGCAGCCGGCATCGAGCTCGGTTATGTCTCCGGTGCGATCCACCCCCGACCGGTCAGGGTGCCGTACTTCAGCTTCGGTGAAGAACAGCCCGTCATCCTGTCCACGTCCGGTGTCTTCATCTCCAGTCTGCTCGACTGGTATCACTCGGCAGCGGCATCGATGCACGGTGTTCCCGGCAGCGATGACCAGGTTCTGCACCTCAATGGCGGCTGCCGTTACGCATCGATCTCTGGAGAACGGCGCAACGCCCTGCGAGAGCGCTGGGTACTGACCGTGTCCCGTCGGTTTGAGGAGGTGCTGCCGGCGCAGCCAGAGATCGGCGAGCATCAGCCTTTGTCCCTGTCTCCTGACATGGTGTGGTGCCGGCTGCCTGAGATGGCCGCCGGCGAGGAGGCCTACGTCGAGGCCTACGAGCGACTCCGAATGTTTCGTCAGGCCGGCCTCGAGGACCTTCTCATCCTCCACCCTGAGACCACCTGGCACGACGGCACAGGGGGGGCGCCGGCTCTGGATACCGTAGGCGCCCAATCCAAGGGCGGTGACGACGCCTTCCACGAGTACCTCGACGCGGTCAAGGATCTCGGATACGAGTACGGTCTGCATGCCTCCTTCCGCAACATCACGCCCCATGATGCGGCCTGGTCCTCTGACAGCGTGGCCTTCGACTCTGAGGGCGAGTTCGAGATCACCGGACCGGGTCGATACCTGCTCAAACCCAGTCGCACGGCAGACATCGCCGGAAGCCGCGTGGAACGCCTGGTCAATGAGTACGGGGCGGGATATATCTTCCTCGGCGACCACGCCGAGATGCCGCCATGGGAACGTGTGGATTGTGATTCCCGTGCCGCAGCGCCAGCCAGCTTCGCAGCCACGCTGCGTGCCGAGCAGGCCCTTCTGGCGTCGCTGTCTGCCGGCAGTGGCGTGCCCGTCATCGCCAACGGCGGCAGCCACTGGCTGCACAACGGCCTGCTCAGCGGCGGTGTGGCCAGGATGAGCGGCAACCGACCCGCCGAGCAGCCTCTACTCGTCGACTTTGCCCTCGGACAGTTTCGTCAGTCTCAGGTCAACGCGGGAGTCGGCACACCGGAGGAGTACTTCGGTGTCGAGATCCCGGAAGCGGAACGCGACAGCCGCAGCTGTTGGCTGGATCGCTACATCGCCGCTACCCTGGCGTTCGGCCACGCCGGTAT
>PBSR01000197.1 GCA_002726335.1 Gemmatimonadaceae bacterium | reverse complement strand
GCTCTGATCGGCGACTACGGGTATACGAGCGCCCGGCCGACGCCGGATCGCAGGTGTCCGCAGAACACCTTCTACAAGCGTCTGCAGCGGCTGCACGCCGAGGAGCCCGACCGGTTGGCGCCGCTGCTGGGGCGTCGGGTCTACATGACACCCGGGCAGACCGGCGTGGAGGGTACTGGTGATTTCGGGCGGGCGTATACGCTGATTATCTCTCTGGAGGGAGAGATCCTGCACATCAATCGGTTCCATGACACGCCGTGGGCGCCGGTGGAACCGCGGGTCACACGGGATCTGCTGGCACGAATCCGGCCCGGCCTCAGCTTCGATCTGCACGAGTCACAGCTGATGGAGGATCGTTACTGGCTGTCGGCTCGGCGTCAGCCGGATGTCGAGAATGAGGAATGGGAGCAGAAGGCAGCCAGAGCGACGATTCAGGCCATCGCTGACTCGGGCGCGAAGCTGGCCAACGACGAGGATGCTCCGTCGAAGTGGTTCGACACGTCCGAACGGGCCGTCTTCTGGCTTGATGCGACACGGCGGGGGGAAGGCTTCAATCTGATGGACTTTGCCTCCCGCACCTACGGTCTGGCCTTCGGCACGGAGATGGGGATGTACGGGACTTTCGACGGCCGCGTCGAACTGGCGAAGATCACGGTGCGCACCGCCGTGGGTGTGTTCGAAGAGCGCTATCGCTGACAGAATGAAACCAGGATAACTGCCGGGAGAATCCATGGCTGACATGATCGTCTACCACAATCCCACTTGAAGCAAGTCCAGAGGCGTGCTCGAGATTCTGCGCGCCCGCGACGTCGAGTTCGACGTCATCGAGTACATCGAATACCCGCCGGGTGAAGCCGTTCTGCGGCGTCTCCTGCAGCAGGTGGGGTGTGCACCGGCAGAGTTCCTGCATCCCGGATCCGTTGACAAGCTGGGCCTGAAGCTCGAGGACTACGACACGCCTGACGCTCTCGTCGGACTGTTGCTCGAACATCCCGGTGTGATGAACCGGCCCGTCTGCGTGCGCGGCGAGCGGGCCGTCATCGCCCGACCCTCTGAGAAGGTGCTCGAGATCCTGGACTGAACTTCGGGCGCAACGGGGCACTAGCTGCCATTCTCGAGCCGCACGTCCCGGAAATAGGTGTGACCTTCAGTCTGCACCAGGGCGATGGCGCCGGCCGGGAGGGCGTCGTCCTCGACGGTGAAGATCTCCCGGTCGTCGACAGCGCCAATGAGCCGGCTGCCCCGAGCCTCGAGGGAGAGCGAGGTGAACCGGTTCGGCTCCCAGGCGAACTTCTGCTCGGCCAGGATCTCATCCCCATCACAACAGCGCAGCAGTCGCACGGTCTGATCCTTACAGAGCAGCAGTGCGTAGAAGCGTGAGACGCCACCGACGCGCGTGGCGATGCCGGCTTCGGCCGCCATGTGCGGCGCAACCCTGGCGCTGAGGCGGTAGTCGGTCCAGTCGCTGGTCCCGTTGATGAGCAGGCCACGTCCCTCGTTGTGGATCAGGTGGAACTGTACGCCGCTGTCGGCCGGTGACAGATGGATGCTGTCGATCCCGTCGGTCCAGCCGATGGGGCGATGATGTCCGCCCAGCGCGGCGCCGCTGAACAGACAGGAGGGAGCACCCGCCCAGTGCATGCTGTCGAGATGGAGGGTGCCGGAGGTCCCCTGGTCGGCCCTGCATTCGACGCCGATACGGACGATGGGCAGCCCCTCTGTTTCGGGCAGCGTCCATGTGAGTGTGGTGCTCGTACCCGGTGCGAGCTCCTGGAAGGGGGAAGTACTCGTCGTCAGGGGTTGTCCCGGCCGGTCCGGGTAGATCCGGGCGAAGAGGCCGACGGCGACCGGTCCTGAGGTCTGCTCGTCCAGAGTGATTTGGGCGGTTACGGTCTGTCCCGGATAGAGGGAAGGGGACATGACCATGCTGTAGCCGCCATGCTCGAAGTCGGCCGGTTCGCCGAAGGTCTGCACGCCGACGCGAGACGGACGACCGGGGGCCAACTGCCGGAACTGGACGGCGAGGCTGTGGCTGCCCTCCCGGCTATGGCCGACGGTGTTGTAGATCGAGGTTGTCCCACAGCTGTCGGGGGTCTCATCAGCGACAAAGCCCTGCTGCGAGCCCGGCAACTCGAAGTGGTAGCGCGTCGTCGGTGGAGGTCGGGCGGAGGCGCCGAGCAGTTCGCGGCCGACACGGCAGAGACGGTAGGTCTCGCGTACGGCGTCTGTGAGCGCGTCGCCGCCGTCGGCGGAGATCTTGAACATCCGGTCGGCCACGGGGCCGCGCCAGTCGGGGCCGGCGTCGATCCCGGCCAACCCGTTCTTGATGCCCATGAGGCAACCGACGTTAGCGGCGTTGCAGTCGGTGTCCCAGCCGGCGGTGTTGGCGATCATCTGCGATTTCTGGAAGTCGTCGTCGCCGTAGAGCAGCGCCAGAATGATAATGGCGTGGTTGGGAATCATGTGGCAGTTGCCGGCGTATCTGTCATAGCCGTAGCGCTCCTGGATGCGGCCGAAAGTCTGACGCCAGTCGCCGTCGGCGGCATGCCACTGGCGCAGGTCGTCGATCAGACGGCGAATGACGCAGTCGTCAGGGATGAGGCCGAGACCGATATCGAGGAGCTTGCCGAGGTCGTTCTCGTAGAAAGCGGCCGATTCCATGGCGGCCACCACCTGGGCACCGTAGATAGCCTCGCCGTCGTGAGAGACACTGCCCGCCTCGCGGGCGAGCCTGGCGGCCAGTTCGGGTTCACCGGGGGCCACCATGGCCCAGCTGTCGATGAAGATCTGGGCCCCGATCTGTTCGGCCACCTCCTGCGTGTTGAGTTCGATCGAGCCGGAGCGCGGCGCCGGGATGCCATGCTTGAGACGCAGGAAGGCAGTGTGCTCAGTGGAGTTGCCCATGCCGCCCCACCAGAGGATGGTGCGCTCCTCGATCAGGTAGTTGAGCCAGGTCTTGCCGATCTGTTCGGCTGTGAGCTCAGCCGAGATACCGTGGTCTTCGAGGGCGCGGATAAAAGTGAACGTACCGGAGATGTCGTCATCGGCAACGACCAGGGGATACCCCAGCCGCTCGTGAACGTAGTAGTTGATCTCACCCAGTTCGGCTTCGATGCGGTCGTTCGTCCAGCCTTCGAAGGGCCGGCCGAGGTAGACCCCGATGATCTTGCCGAGGATGCCGGCGTAGACGCGCTCTTCATAGTCGACGGGAATGGGCACTGGGATTCAAGCTCCTGTCAGGCGATGGTTGACGTTGACCTTCTCTGCTGCCGCGTCGATGAGGCGGCAGGTTTCGGCCGGCAGAGGGATGCCCTCGCGCCGGCGTCTGTCCAGCAGGCGAAACTCGCGCTCTCCGGGCAGGACGACCTCGTCATGATCCGGCGCTGGTGGGACTCCGGTAATGTACGATTTCAGTTCTTCGGTCAGGGCGGAGAAACGGTTCGCCTCGCCGGTGATCGTCGCCGGATTGATCGCCAGCAGCGAGAAGCCATTGATGTAGGGGATGTCATGACCGTCACCGAGCTCGACTCCGGCAATGCTGGCGCCGAGGATCTCGACGAGCAGGCCGAGACCGAAACCCCGGTAGCCGAGATCGCCTCCGAAGGGCAGGATGGCGCCTGCAGGCGGACCGTCGTCGTCGCCATAGAAGGCGGCGGGATCCGTCGTGGGGTGGCCGTCCGCGTCGAGGACGCGACCTGCCGGCAGAGTCTGACCCGCGTGCAAGGCGGTGCGCACCTTGCCTTCGGGAGTCATGCTCGTGGACATGTCCAGCAGGATGGGGCGGTCCCTCGTCAACGTCGGTGCAGACCAGGCCAGGGGGTTGGTCGCCAGGCGGCCCTCCCGTCCACCCCAGGGTACGACGAAGTGGCCATGCCGCTGACTGTTGGCCACGGCAAAACCGAACAGACCCGCCTCGGCCAGCGCCTGCGGATAGGCTCCCAATCGGCCCACGTGATGGCAGTGCCGGCTCACGGCAAAGGCGATGCCGCCTTCGAGCGCCCGGTCCCGGACCCACTCGACCATCCGGCGGGCGCCGACCTGACCGAAGTTCATGCCGCAATCGACGAGAGCCAGCTGGCCGTTGTCGCGCACGACCTCCACCGGGGCGCCAGGGCGGATACCACCCTCCAGGCATTGCTTCACATACCATATGTAGCGCACGACGCCGTGGGAGTCGATGCCCATGAGACTGGCTTCGACGAGGTGGGCGGCCACGGTCTCGGCTTCCTCGTCGGGCGCGCCACAGGCGACGAAGAGCTCGACGCCCAGCTCGTGCAGGCGTGACGCGGGAAAGGTGTTCACGGAGGAGAGGTCAGGCGGAGTCAGTCGGACAGACGTGAGCGCACCGTGGCCACAGCGTCGTCGACGGCAGCCATCATGAAGCTGATGTCGCCGCCCATCTGCAGCCACTGTACACCGCGCGACGCCTGCAACCGGGCGAACTCTGGGTCCACCGGCATGCCGGACCCCACCGGGAGGCCGTGTGTTCGGGCGGCGGCGATAACCCGTTCCATGGCGGTGACCACGTCGGGATGGTGCACCTGACCGAGAACGCCGAGAGAGCCCGACAGGTCGTAGGGGCCGAGGACGACGGAGTCGAGTCCGGGGAGGGCGACGATCTCGTCGATGGCCTCGACGGCCTCCACGCACTCGATCATGACCGTCACGAAGAGGCTGGCATTCGCCCGGTCCACATAGTCGTCGCCCATACGCCCGTAGTCTGAGGCCACGAGAGGGCCGAAGCCTCGGCGGCCCACCGGTGGGTACCGGCAGTCGTCGATGACGCCACGCACCTGCTCGACCGAAGTCACCTGGGGCACGACGATCCCCGGCGCCCCGGCGTCGAGGACCGGCTTGATGAAGGCTGTGTCAGACCCGGGTACGCGTACGACGGCGGCCCGCTTCCTGCCTCGTGCCGCCATCAGGTGGCCGCGCATGGCTTCGGGGCTCATCGTCGTGTGCTCGAGGTCGATCCAGAGGAAGTCGACGGAGTCCGCCAGTGCCTCGCTGACCTGGGCATCGATGGTATTGATGCCGCTGCCAATGAGAATCTCACCGTCGGCCAGCCGCTGACGGAACGTGTCCATCCCTGTGAAGATCATGGCTGCCGAATGTAGCGGGCGTGACGTCACCCGCCAACACGGCTATACTGAGCGCCATGCGGATCGTCATCGGCGCCTTCAGCCACGAGAGCAGTACGTTCACGCCCGTTGCCACGGATCGGGCCGCCTACGAGTCGCGCTTCGGTTACCTCCGTGGCGACGAGCTGTGGACCACGTTCCGGGCCACCAACACACCGATCGGCGGCTTCATCGAGGGGGCTGAGGCGCATGACTTCGAGCTGATCCCGACGATCTTCGCCGAGCCCCATCCCAGTGGACCCACGGATCGTGACCTGTTCGAAGAGATTCTTGGCGAGCTGCTCGATGGCATCAGCGCCGCCGGGGTGATCGACGGGGTCCTTCTCGAGTTGCACGGGTCCATGGTGGCCGAGGGGATCGCCGACGCCGACGGTCACATCCTGCGCGCCGTCCGCGATGTGGTGGGCGCCCATGTCCCGGTGGTGGCGCAACTCGACATCCACACGAACATGTCGCCGGAAATGATCGAGTGCGCCGACGTGCTCGTGGGGCGAGAAACCTATCCCGAAGTCGACCAGGCCGAGCGTGGGAGGGAGTGCGCCGACATCCTGGTGCGAATCATCCGGGACGGTGTGCATCCGACCATGTGCGCCTGCTTTCTGCCCATGATGTGGGGCATGAACCAGGTCACGGCACACGCACCGATGAAGGAGACGATCGATTGCCTGCACGAGATCGAAGCCAGACCCGGGGTCATCTGTGCCTCCGTGGCCACCTGCTTCCCATTGAGTGACGTGTCCTGCATGGGGGCCTCCGTGACGGTGGTCACCGACGACGATGCCGAGCTGGCCCAGACCTGCGCTGACGAGCTGGGTGCCTGGATCTACGAGAGGCGGGTGCAGTGGCACCTGCCGCGGCGGTCGACGCAACAAGTGCTGGAGCAGGTGCACGAGGATGCCGTCTTTCCCGTGATTCTTGCGGACCGCGATGACAACACCGGTGGCGGCTCGCCAGGCGACAGCACGGGGATGCTGCGCGCTTTCATGGAGGCGGGACTGCGCGATGCCTGCGTGCTCTACATGGTCGACCCGGAATCGGTGGCCGCCTGCCATGCCGCCGGCGTGGGGGCCACCGTCGATCTGCAGGTAGGGGGAAAGTCCTCTCCCGTGCAGGGCGAGCCCGTGCCGATGCAGGCTGCCGTCGTCTCTGTCAGCGACGGACTCTTTCGGTATGATGGCCCCATGTACGCCGGCCTCGAGGCCAGCATGGGGCCATCGGCGCACATCGAGCAGGATGGCCTGCATGTCCTGCTGGTCACCATTCGCGAGCAGCCCTTCGATACGGCATTCTGCCGCACCCTCGATCTCGATCCTCAAAAGATGCGCTACGTCGGCGTCAAATCAGCCGCTCACTTCCGGTCTGGCTTCGAGTCCTGGGCTGGCGCCGTCCACCTGGTCGCCGAACCCTCCGTACACAGTCCCTGGGCGGTGACCTTTCACAACCTCGGACGACGCGTCTTTCCGCTGGATGAAGATGGACGCTTCGACCTCTCACAGATTGACGGCAAGGCATGACAACTCCGGCTCAGCACGCCTCTGTGACCCGTTCCCTCGAGATCTATCAGCGTGCCCGACAGCTGATCCCGGGCACGACGCAGCTGATCAGCCGCCGACCGACGCGGGCCGCTCTCGGCTTCAGTCCGATCTATGCCGAAAGCGCCAGCGGCTGCCGCATCACCGACGTGGATGGCAACGAGTTCATCGACTGGTCGAGTGCCGTGGGGCCGATCATTCTCGGCTACGCCAACCCCGTCGTCGACGAGGCCGTGAAGGCGCAGATCGACAAGGGTTCGGTGTATTCGATCGTGCACGAGTCCTCGGTGGAGTTGGCGGAGCTGCTGGTACGTCTGGTACCGTCGGCGGAGATGGTGCGCTACGCCAAAGGAGGCGGCGAGGCTTGTACGGTGGCCGTGCGGATCGCCCGTGGTGTCACGGGCCGTGACAAGGTCCTGTTCAGCGGCTACCACGGCTGGCACGACTGGTACCTGGCGGCCAATCTCGGGGAGGAGCGTCTTGCAGGGCATCTGTTCAACGGCATCGATCCCATCGGCGTGCCCCAGGGCCTGGAGGGGACGGCCATGCCCTTCGAGTATGGTGACCTCGACCAGCTCGAAGATCTGCTGCGGGCCAATGACAGCGAAGTGGCGGCTATCATCATGGAGCCCATGCGCACGGAGTTGCCTCCCGAGGGGTACCTGGAAGGAGTGCGAGCCCTGGCCGACCGCTACGGTGTGGTGCTGATCTTCGACGAGGTCTCCTGCGGTTGGCGGATCTCACTGGGAGGCGTCCAGCAGGTAGCGGGAGTGACGCCCGATCTCACCGTCTTTGCCAAGGCCATGTCCAACGGGTATCCCATGGCTGCCGTCGTCGGCCGACGTGCCGTGATGGAGCCGGTGTCACGCATGTTCATCTCCAGCGCCTACTGGGATGATAACGTCGGCATTACGGCAGCCCTGGCGACGATCCGCGAACTCGAGCGGATCGACGCGCCAGCCCTGTTTGAGGGGCTGGGGGCGTCGTTCCGTGAACGAGTCGACGCCGCCGCGAGGCAGACGGGCTGTCCGGCCCGGTGTGTCGGCGTGGCCGCCCATCCACGCATACAATTTGACTGTACTGCCAGTCAGGCCTCGAAGGTGGCTACCTTGTTCGTGCAGGAGAATGCGCGCAACGGGGTGATTCTGTCCGGGGGGTTCTTCTTCAACGCCGCCCATGAGGACGCCGAAGCACTGGATCGGACCGAAGCCGCTGTACGGAAGAGTTTCGCCGTCATCGCCGACGGGTTGCAGCGGGACTGCCTCGACGATCTCATCGAATGTGAGCTGGTGGAAGAATCCTTCCGTCGGCTGGTCCAATAGGGGGCACACGATGACAGACACGATCACCCGCAACTGGCTGGCAGATGAGCTTGCGGCCTGCCCGAGACGCAGCGTCGTATGGCGGGACGATGCTCTGCGTCTGCGGCGCGGCGTCACCCTGACCGATGAGGCGGGGCGCTGCAACACCCGCGACGGTGAGCGGCTCAGCGCCCTGCGTCAGGCGCGCAAGATGCTGCTGCTCGAAGCACCCGTGACGGCGCGCCGGGCGAAGCTGTGTGTCTACCTGCGCTGCGACACCGACGGCGGCCAGCTGACTGTGACGGTGAACGGCCACGAGACCGTCGTCACCTGGGCGTCGACGCGGGAATACTGGGAAGATGCCTGGCACGCCATCGAGATCGACCCCACGTGGCTGTGTCAGGGGGTGAACGAGGTCCGGTTTGCCGCTGTCGGGGAAGCGGGCTGGACGCTGCTGATCGAAGAGAGCCGGCATCCGGACCGCAGCGAGGTGAGCGACGACGGCGGACAGACGTGGCGCTCGCAGGAGATGGGAGTCAACGATCGCGCCGACGGCGAATACCTCGTGAGACTTTGGCTCGATCAGCACGTGGGCAGTGGCGAGGTCATCTCTTCGGTTGCCGACCTGCTCGACCTGACTGGTGAAGGCGTCGCCTGCTCCGGCCGCGTGGAAAGAGTGCAGATCAGGGCCGAGGGTGAGTTTCCTGCCGGAACGGCAGTTCAGGTAGAGTGGCGGGCGGGCCCAACGCCGGCCTACGCGCCGCAGACGTGGAGTGCCTGGACTTCACTGGAGACGGCTGGTGCTCAACCGGCTGTCGATGCTCGCTTCTTTCAGTGGCGGGTGCTGCTCTCCTGCACCGACCCCGCCGTCAGTCCTGTTCTGCGGGGCGTCAGGCTGACTGCCGACGTCGACCCAGTGTCGAAGTCGGCCACTCGGATCACCGAGGCGGACAATCGTCCCCTCGTGTATGGCTCGTATCGATTCTCCCACCTGCAAGCCGACGACGAGCGCGGCCGCATCCTGCGTGAGCGCTGGAAACTCGACCAGGTGGTGGGGCCGGCCAAGACCGAGTTCGAGGCCATGGTCCTGCTCAGCCAATGGGTGCGCGAACAGTGGGAGGATGGTTGGAATCGAGGCGAGCTGCAGTTCTGTCCGCCGTGGGACGCGCTGTTGATTCTGGAGCTGGCCAGCAAGAAGCTGTCGCTGGGCATGTGCACCCATTACGCCACCGTCTTTACCCAGTGCTGTGCCGTCCTGGGGTTCATGGCCCGGACTCTCGTGATCCACGCTCACTGTGTCAGCGAGGTCTGGTCGAACGACTACGGCAAGTGGGTGACCATGGACACGGGCGGCGACAGCACCGATGCCACCAAATACACCTACCACTTCGAACGGGACGGCGTGCCCCTCAGCGCCCGGGAAGTGCACAGCGCCTGGGTCGAGAAGGACCTCGCGGGTGTCAGTATGAACCCGCCGGCGCCACCGATGCTGACAAACCACACGGTGGAACAGCGGTCCCAGCTTTGGGAACGCCTCATGGTGAACCCGCGCAACGACGAGCCGTCGACACTGGGACCGGGAGAGCCGGAGAACGGTCAGGGGGCCTACCACTTCGACGGCTACCTCTTCTGGGAGGATGAGGGCACGGTGCCGCTGCCCTGGTACAGCCGGCATTCGGACCGGGTGGGTGACTTCGAGTGGGACGTGGATCGAGTGCGGATTCATCTGCAGGCGGCGGCTGGCGTCCTGCATGTCGATCTGGAGGGTGTTTGCGCCGATCTCGATCGGTACGAGATCCGGGTTGATGGCGGCGGCTGGGAGGAACGGCCGCCCGCCTTCGACTGGCCTGTGCCCGCCGGCGAACACCGGCTCGAGGCGCGTGTCGTCAACGCCCACGGTCTCGCCGGCAGCACCAGCTCTGTCACCGTACAGGTATAGGTAGTGCCTGAGACCTTCGATGTCATCATCGTCGGTGGCGGCGGCAGCGGACTCGCCGCCGCGGTGAGCGCCGCCGAAAACGGCGCCCAGGTTCTCGTCCTGGAAAAAGAGCCCGAACCCGGCGGTACCACGGGGCTCGCCGTGGGCTCCTTCACGGCAAATCGGACACCACAGCAGCAGCAGGCAGGTATCGTCGATCGTGTCGATGACCACGCCGAGGACGCCGGCTGCTTTGCTCCCCGCAAGATCGAGGCACGCAACAACGAGGAGCTGAGACGCTGGTTTCTAGGCCACGGCGCCGATACGCTGGCCTGGCTGCAGGACATGGGATTGAGTTTTCAGGGTCCGAATCCGGAGCCACCGAATCGAGTGCCACGGATGCACAACGTCATCCCCGGGGCCAGGGCCTACATAGCGACACTGCAGGATCGTCTGCAAGGATGTGGCGGGCGTCTCCTCTGTCAGGCTCAGGCGGTGGCGCTGACACGTGCCGACGGGGGTGGGGTGACGGGAGTGATCGCCGAAGTCGGTGTCCAGGGCGAACGGCAGGTGTTCTCGGCGCGACGGGGCGTCGTACTGGCCGCTGGCGACTATACCAATTCAAAGGAGCTGATTGGCCGCCATCTCGGAGAGACCTTCAGGGCAGTGGAAGGTATCAACCAGAAATCAACGGGAGACGGGCACCTGCTGGCAGAGCGTGAGGGAGCGCGGCTGATCAACATAGATGTCGCCTACGGTCCCGAGTTGCGCTTCGTGCCGCCGCCGCGTCGCACACTTCAGCAATGGTTGCCGGCAAGGGGGCCGATCCCGCGGCTGATGTCGTGGCTGCTGCCCTGGATCCCGCCCTTCATCATGGCGGCCATGACGCGGCGGCTGCTCGTCACCTGGCAACACCCCGAGAACGCGCTGTTCGATGACGGTGCCATTCTTGTCAACGAGCGGGGAGACCGGTTCTGCGACGAGCGCTGCTGGCCCGATCGCGAGATCGCTGTCGCGCAGCAGCCGGGCAAGATCTGCTACCTGCTGCTGGATGAAGGACTGATCGAACGCTACAGCGCGTGGCCGCATTTTATCTCGACGGCACCAAAGATCGCCTACGCCTACGTGGCCGACTATTTGAAGCTGCGGAAGGATGTGGCCGTGGCAGGCGATTCAGTTGAAGCTGTGGCGACCGCCAGGGGACTGCCGCCATCAGGGCTGGTCGAAGCGGTGCGTTCGGCGAACGAGGAGAGAGCCACCGACTCGTGTCCCGAACTGACCGGCCGCCGGTGGGTGTTGCTGGGGCCGGCAAAGGCCTACTTCACCACGACGGAGGGGGGCGTGGCCATCGACCAGAAGTTCCGGGCGCTGGACTCACTCAGTGAACCGATCCCGGGACTCTTCGCCATCGGCCAGAACGGCCTGGGCGGTCAGGTCCTGTGGGGCCACGGTCTGCACATCGCCTGGGCGATGACGAGCGGCCGCCTCGTCGGTCGCCAACTGGCGAAGGAGGCCGTGTGAGCGAGGCATCCTCTCTGGTGCGTGCTGTCACCTTCCGTGCCGTGCTGGCCGGAGCGTTTCTGGTGGCCGTCATCAGCGTCGTCAGTCCGTGGGCGGTGCTGGTGGTCAAAGGCTCGCAGCTGACGAGCAATGCGATTCCCATCATCGCCGTTTTTCTGCTGTTCGCCGTGGTCGCCGTGGCTCAGCCCGTGCTGCGGATGCTGTCGAGACGGTTCGCCTTCCGCCGCACCGAGTTGATCACGGTGTACGTGATGATGCTCGTCGGCTCGGTGGTGGTGACCACGGGTTTTACCGGGACCTTCCTGTCGGTGATCTCGGGTGTTCTCTATTACGCCACGCCCGAGAACAACTGGGACGCCCTGTTCGTCCCCAATCTGAGTCACTGGCTGTCGCCTACAGACACGCGGGCAGTGCGCCTGTTTTACGAGGGACTGCCCCGGGGTATGAGCATCCCGTGGGAGGCATGGGCGACACCATTGGCGACGTGGATCACCTTCATCCTCGTGTTCTACGGCGTCCTGTTCTGTCTTGGTGTGCTGCTGCGCGGCCAGTGGGTGGAAAACGAGCGGCTCGTCTTTCCCCTGACGCGGCTGCCGCTGGCCATGATCGAGGACGAGGATGACGAACAGACCGTGCTCGGCAAGCTGTTCAGCAACCGCATCATGTGGCTCGGATTTGCCATCCCATTGCTGCTGCACACGTGGAACTCGATGGGGAACTACACCGACGCCTTCCAGAAGATCCCGCTGGTGGGCAACCTCACCGTCATGACGGGCGTGCCCGTGGTGCCCTTCCGCCTGAACCTTCCCGTGCTGGGCCTCGCCTACCTGATGCCGCTCAACGTGGCCTTCAGCATGTGGTTCTTCTTTCTCGTCGGCCAGGTGCAGCGCATGGTGCTGACACGGGTGGGCATCCAGATCGGCACGGGGGACATCTGGACCTCCGGCGGCGCCGGACCCATTATCTCCTACCAGCAGTCCGGAGCGATGATGGTGTTCGTCGCGTTCCTTCTATGGACGGCGACACCACACATCCGCGGCCTCTGGCGACAGGCCGTCTCCGGAGAGCGTGGCGTCGGTGAAGTGATGTCGCCCCGACTGGCCTTCGGCGGACTGTTGTCCGGTGTGTTGTTCATGATCGCCTGGCTGACGCTGACAGGACTGTCGTTCTACGTGGCTGTGCTGCTCGTTTTCGGCTCACTGGGGGCGTTCATCGGATTGTCCCGGATCGTGGCCGAGGCCGGCCTGCCCGGGGCCCAGACACCGATGGTGCCGCAGGCCTTCATCACCCGCGGCTTCGGTCCCGAGGTGCTGGGCCTGAAGAACATGACGGGCCTGGGGCTGAGTACAGTGTGGATCGGCGAGACCGCGGCGAACATGATGAACGCCGTCATCCACTCGCTGAAACTGGTCACCGACGACGGTGACCGGCGTCGGTTTCGGGGCATGCCCATCGCCATGGCCGTCGCCGTCGTCGTCGGTCTGGCTGGCTCCATCTGGTTCACCATGACGATGGCCTACGCCCACGGCGGCATCAATCTGCACAGCTGGTACTACGTGGGCGCGCCGAAGTGGCCCTTCGACTACATGACCTCGGTCTACAACGCGCCGGATCCCTTCCTGCCGCGCCTCGGATTTACCGGCCTCGGCGCCGGCGTGATGACGGTGCTGCTGTTCCTGAGACATCGATTCATCTGGTGGCCCCTGCATCCCATCGGATTCCCGATCGCCAACACGTACACGATCATGTCCTACGGCTGGTTCGCCATCTTCCTGGCGTGGCTGGCCAAGAGCGTGGTGCTGCGGTATGGGGGGATCGGCACCTACCGGGCGCTGCAGCCCTTTTTTTTGGGGCTGATTCTCGGTGAGTTCACCACGGCGTGTATGTGGGTCTTCATCGACGGGGCGTATGGGTTTGAAGGGAACATGATCTTCAACTTCTGATTGCCCAAAGGGTGATTCTCAGAGGTAGGGAGAGGCGGCACTCGAACTTTTCTAACAGCTCTGTAACTTCTGCGACCGGTATGGGACAGATAAGCGTGTCCTGGACGGTGCCCTCACCGGTATCGTTGACACATCGTCCCGCCCCCCAGACCCCGGCCCCCTTTGCGTCGATACGTGAAAGTGGGGACCCTAATCCGAAAAGTAGGGACCCTTGGAAGAGACGGTCCGTAGACACCCTGGGTGGCCCTGTGGACGGGTTCGGCTCTT
>PBSR01000196.1 GCA_002726335.1 Gemmatimonadaceae bacterium | reverse complement strand
TGCACCAGCAGCACCCCGTCGGCAGCCAGTACTCCCGAGTGCCCCACGGCCGACAGCAGAACCTCACACAGCGGATGCCCGTTGTGGCGCGCGTGGTACGGAGGATCGAGGTAGATGACGTCGTAGTGGCGGCCCTCGGTGGCCAGGTCGGTGAGGGCGCCCTGGCCGCGTCGCCCCAACAGTTCGAGGTGGTTGACCCCCCAGTCGCGCATCAACTGGCGCAGCAGGTCGCGTCGGCGTCGATCCGGCTCGACAGCGGTGACCATCGCCCCACGACTATAGGCTTCCAGGGCCATCTGTCCCGAGCCAGCGCAGACATCGAGGAAGCTGAGACCCTCCAGCGACGACCCCAGCCGATCGAAGATCGCCTCCTTGAGGCGTCCCGATGTGACGCGGATGTCACCGTGTCGCTTGGGGTTGAAGGAGATGATGCGGCCGCGGAGGCGGCCGGTGACGATGCGCACGGGTCCTCGACCGGGCCGAAGGTTGAAAGCGGCGTCGGCCCGGCGTCGCTGCTCAAGCAGCGGCTCTAGGCGCTGACGGCCACGTTGACGGGCTCCCAGAGCACGCGCCCGTCGTCCACGGCGAAGCGCAGGCCATCCATCTCGGAGGCTGCTACCGTGGTCGAGGTGCGGGCTCCGTCGGCGCCGCACGGCACTACCTCGATGGCGCCTGCTCCGCATATGAGTTCGAGCCGCGCCGTCTGGTGAGCGAAGTCGTAGCCGCCGTCCTTCGGCTGCTTGACGACCCGGGGGAGAATGAACTCCATGGAGGTATCCCCGGCAATGGCGCCGCCCACCTCGACACTGGCACGTCGTCGGCGGAGGCTGTCGACGAGCTGTCCGAGCCGGCCCTCCAGCCACTCGATGCGGCGCTGTAGCCGGTCCCGTTCGAGGACCGCTTCGAACAACTCGCGCAGGCTCTTCACCAACTGCATGAAGACCTTCTCCCGCGCTGGAAAGTTGACCAGGTACTTGCGGTTGGCGCGGGTTATGACACCAATGACACCCTTGGCGAAAAACTCGGCCAGGGCCAGTTCGAGCTGCTCGTCTGTCCGTCCGTCAAGCGATTCGTAGAACGAACCCAGGTCGACACAGACCCGGCCGTCTTCGTGCTGCACGATCCGCCCCACGTTGAAATCCAGCGGAATCCTCAGCGCCCGGCAGGCCTTGTCGAGACGCTTCTCCTCCGTGCATACGCGGCGCGTCAGTGACTCGGTCTGCGTCTGACTCTGTTCTTTTGTCAGTCGGCAGGACTCGATACACCGCCTGTCATCTTCGTAGTCACCGGCGATGACTCGAACCGCGTCGAGAGCGTCCCCTACGGCCACCTGTTGAGAGGCGGTGAACTGGCTGTGACTGGCCCGGCCGCCGACGAGCACCCGGCGACCCGAAAGCTGGGCGTAGCGCACGGCGCCGGTAACGATGACATCACCCTTGGCTTCGACGCGCAGGGACTGCGCCGCCGATCCGAGAATACTGCCCTGGATGAGGACTCCACGCCCGCTTCTGACGCCATGCACAAAAGCCAGGTCACCCTGCATGAAGACGTCGCGGTCTTCGCCGTCGAACAGCCCCAACGGGGCGTCGGGACTGACGGCAGGGATCTCCGTCATCCGTCCTTCGCGCAGGATGGCGTCGCTGGCGGTCTGGATCGTCGGGTTCATGGGGACTCCCGCCTTCAGCGAAGTACGGCGGCGGGTTCTCCGAGCAGGCGAATGCCTACCATCGTTTCGGCCAGCTGCAGGGCGCCGTCGAGCAGGGCATTGAAGGTTTCCACGCTGATCGGCTTCGGCAGCAGGACGTCAATGCAGCTCATCACCTCCTCCGGGATCTCGTCGGGGATAAAGCCCGAGATCACGGCGATGACCGCGTGGGGGTTCATGTTGCGCACGACGGCGATGATCTCGAGGCCGCTGATCCCAGGAAGGCGTACATCAAGGGTGATCAGGTCATAGCTCGACTGCAGCACGCGGGTCACCGCGTCCTGGGCACAATCGACCGTGTCGACATCGTGAAAGCCACGCACCGTCGCCATCCGGTGGAAGAACTCGGTGATCGCAGGCTCGTCATCGACAATCAGGATCTTCACGTTCTAGCTCCTTAACGGGGAGGGACAGGTCACCCATTGCAAGGCCTGTGCCAGTGGTCGGCCAAACGCTTAAGTCGAAGCAGGGGAACGGGATGAAAGTCAGACACAGCCCCGGGGAGAGGCGTGGTCATGCCGTCATTTCACCGAAGGCCGGTGAAATGGCCGGGTGTTCGGGTGCTACCGCAAGCCGTAATTGCGCAGCCGGTAGCGCAGAGCATCGACGCCGATGCCGAGCAGGCGTGCGGTCTCGGTCTGGTTGCCGCCGGACTGTTCAAAGGCGGCACGGATGGCCCCCTCCTCCAGTGATGCCAGCTCGAGGGGCGCGTCGACTGGGGCTGCACCTGTTGTCGATGTGGCGAGATCCGAAAGATCCCGTCCGGTCAGCTGCGTGCCATCGGCAAGGATCACACCCCGTTCGACGAGATTGCGCAACTCGCGGACGTTGCCGGGAAAAGGGTAGGCGACCAGGAGTCGGCGAGCGTCCTCGTCGAGGCCGGACAGGTCCTTGCGGAATTCCCGGGCGAAGCGCTCGATGAAATGTTCGGCCAACAGCAGGATGTCTTCGCCGCGCTCGCGCAGTGGCGGCAGGTGGATGGTGAAGACATTGAGGCGGAAGTAGAGATCCTGGCGGAAGGTGCCGTCGCGCTGCATGCCCTCCAGGTCGCGGTTCGTGGCGGCCACGAGGCGCACGTCGACGGGGATCTCGTGTAGACCGCCGACGCGGCGCAGCGTCCGTTCCTCGAGCACGCGCAGGATCTTGGCCTGCGAGGCGGCACTCATGTCGGCAATCTCGTCGAGGAACAGGGTGCCCCCCGAGCCCAGTTCGAACATGCCCGGCTTGCGCGTTTCGGCGTCGGTGAAGGCCCCCTTCTCGTGGCCGAACAATTCGCTCTCAAACAGCGTATCGGGCACGGCTGTGCAGTTGAGACTGATGAATGCCTCGGCGGCGCGCGGGCTGCGGTCGTGGATTCCGTGGGCCACCAGTTCCTTGCCCGTGCCGCTCTCGCCGGTGATCAGCACCGTTGTATGATCGGTTTCGGCCACACGATCGACGAGGTCCATGACCCGGGCCATGGCGGCGCTCTCACCGACCACCATCGGACCGTTGGGCTGCAGGCTGTCCAGGCGTGAGCGCAGGCGGTCGCGGTCGCGCCGCAGCGTCTGGTACCGCCGGGTGCGCTCCACCGCGGCCGTCAGGTCGCTCATGCGTACGGGTTTGGTGAGGAAATCGAAGGCGCCCTGGCGGAGGGCCTCGATGGCGGTGTCCATCGTGCCCAGACCGGTAATCAGGATCACATCGACGTCGGCGCCGCGTTTGCGCAGGCCGCGCAGCACTCCGAGGCCGTCGACTCCCGGCATCATCACGTCGCTGACGATGATGTCGGCGCCCGCGCGGTCGAACAGCGCGAGTCCCTCGGCACCGTTGTCGGCCGTAGTTATCTCATGACCCATGCGTTGCAGCATGGCGCCAACAGTTGTGCGGACCTCCGCTTCATCGTCGATGAGCAGAATGCGGAGGGGTTGAGCCGGCGCGCTTTCCATGCGTAAGAATGTGACCGCCTTATTACGATGACACAAGGAATGAGAGGCGTTGACGCTTCCGAAGGGCTCACCTACCGTATTCAGGTTCAGATCATTCCATCCAGGCCATGGAGAATCCCGTGAGTGCCGAAGCCAGCGTGAGCACAGCCTCCCGTCCATCAAGCTTGAAGATTACCGATCTGCGTGTTGCCTGTCTGACGGGCGCGCCCTTCCGCTCGGTTCTGATCCGTATCGACACGAATCAGGGCATCTCCGGGTACGGTGAGGTGCGTGATGGCGGCAACCGCGAATACGCGCTGACTCTCAAGAGCCGACTCCTCGGCGAGAACCCCTGCGATGTGGATCGTCTGTTTCGCCGCATCAAGCAGTTCGGCCACCATGCGCGTCAGGCCGGGGGTGTCTGTGGCGTTGAGATGGCGCTGATGGATCTGGCGGGCAAGGCCTACGGGGTTCCCGCGTACATGCTGGCGGGCGGCAAGTTTCGCGATCGGGTCCTGTGTTACTGCGACACGCCGTCCGAAGAGGACGGGACCGAAATGGGCCGCCGCCTGAAGGAGCGCATGGAGTCCGGATTCGGCTTCCTCAAGATGGATATCGGTCTGGGCAACCTGAGGGGCAAGTCGGACTGTGTGATCGCGCCTCCGGGCATGCGGCAGATCCACACCATCATGCATCCCTTCACGGGAATCCAGATCACGGAAAAAGGGATCGGTGTGCTGTGTGAGTACGTGGCTGCCGTACGGGATGTCGTGGGCTACGAGATCCCACTGGCAGTCGACCACTTCGGTCACATGGGGCTGGAGTCGTGCATCCGCGTCGGCAAGGCGCTGGATCAGTTCAGCCTCGCCTGGTACGAGGACCTGATCCCCTGGCAGTTTGCCGATCAGTACAGACGCCTTTCCGAGGCTGTGGATACGCCAATCTGCACCGGTGAGGACATCTACCTGAAGGAGGGCTTCAGCGATCTCTTCGAACAGCGCGCCATCGCCGTGGTCCATCCGGACCTGGCATCATCTGGCGGCATCCTGGAGACGAAGAAGATCGGTGACGCCGCCCAGGAGGCGGGCATCGCCATGGCCCTGCACATGGCCATGTCTCCGGTGGCCGCCATGGCTTCGGTACACGCTGCGGCGGCAACGGAGAATTTCATGGTTCTGGAGAATCACTCCGTCGACGACATGGAACGCTGGAGCAGCCTGGTCGAGGGGTTGCCCGTGCCGCTCATCGAAGACGGCCATATCGCCGTTCCGGAGACGCCGGGGCTCGGCTTCACCGGCCTCAACGACGATGTGGTCCGCGAGTTCGCCGATCCGGACGCGCCTGAAGCTTTCGGCCCGACCGACGAGTGGGATCGGCTGACGGCACACGACCGACTCTGGTCATAGGGCGGCGTGTACGTGAATCCCCGGACAAGCAGTGGTCCAACGCCGCCAACTCGAGATCGCTCCTCCGCCCCGGTCCCGCGTCCCCGGCAGCGATCTCGGCGGACGTTCCGATGAGATCATATGACATCGCCGTTCTGCCGGGAGACGGGATCGCGCCGGAGGTGGTTGCCGAGGCCCAGCGTGTGCTCGACGCTGCCGGGGGAGCGACGCTGCGCTACACCGAGCATCCCTGCGGCGCCAACTGCTATCTGGAGACCGGTGAGCCGTTGCCCGAGGCGACGGTGGAGGCCTGTCGTACCGTCGACGCCGTGTTGCTCGGTGCGATGGGGCTCCCGGATGTGCGCTGGCCGGACGGCACCGAGATGCGGCCCCAGGTGGACCTGCGCTTTCTTCTCGACCTGTACGCCGGCGTGCGGCCGATCTATCTGTACGCCGAGCACCACTGTCCGCTGAAGGGATACGGCGCCGGAGACATCGATTTCGTCATCCTCCGGGAAAATGTCGAGGGACTGTTTGCGTCGATGAACGGCGGTATTCAGCTGCGTGACGAGACGGCGGTGGACAGCATGGTGATCACGCGCTCGGGAACCGAACGCATCTCCCGCTACGCCTTCCAGCTGGCCGCCGACCGTCACGCCGAACGTGCCGATGGTCGGCGCGGCCCCCGGACCACGCACGTGACCTGCGTCGACAAGGCCAACGTATTCAAGTCGATGGCCTTCTTCCGCAGCGTCTTCGACGGCGTGGCCGCCGAAGACGATACCGCCGCCGATCATGCCTACGTGGACGCCATGTCTCTGTACATGGTGCAGCGCCCCGAGACCTACGATGTGATGGTGACGGAAAACATGTACGGCGACATCCTCTCCGATCTCGGGGCTGGCCTCGTCGGTGGCCTCGGCATGGCACCCTCTGGCGATATCGGTGAGGATGCCGCCGTGTTCCAGCCATCTCACGGCACGGCACCCGACATCGTCGGTCAGGGGATCGCCAATCCCGTGGCGACGATCCTGTCAGCGGCCATGATGCTGCGCTGGCTCGGACACCGCCATGACGACGTCGAGGCCATCGCCGCGGCGGGTCGCATCGACGTCGCGGTCACCGACGTGCTGTCGGCAGAGGGAACGGGTACGCCGGATCTCGGCGGCACCATGAAGACGCAGGATCTGGGCCAGGCCATCGCCACCGCCGCCGCACCATGAATCAGGAGAATGCAGATACCGTGCACGTGAACATCACCGATCAGGATGTCGAGTTCTATCACGACCAGGGTTATCTCATCGTGCCGGGACTGGTATCTGCCGCGGACGTGGAGGAGCTGCGCACCGATACCCTGCGTATCTGTCGCGGGGAATACCCCCATCCCAATCTCGAGCCCATGGACCCCGGAATGAGCGACGATGACGTGCTGCGCAGCTTTCTGTGCATCCACCATCCGCACAAAATCAGCCCGGTCCTGCTCGAGCGCGGCGTGCAGCACCCGGGACTGGTAATGGTACTGCAGCGCATCATCGGTCCCGACGTGAAGTGCATGCAGTCGATGCTGTTCGTCAAACCGCCTGGATTTCAGGGGCAGGCCTGGCACCAGGACGAGATCTTCATTCCCACGCGAGATCGCTCTCTCACCGGGGGCTGGATCGCCCTCGACGACGCCACCGTCGACAACGGCTGCCTCTATGTGATCCCCGGTTCTCACAAGTGGGCTCTGTACGATCAGCGGCCGCACGACGATCCCGAGGAGTTCGATTTTGCGCCCGAGTCCTGCGGATTCGACGATGCGGCTGAGATCGCCGTGGAAGTGAAGACGGGGGATGCGGTGTTCTTCAATGGTTACCTGCTGCACCGATCACGCCGGAATCGCAGTCAGATGTACCGGCGGGCGCTGGTCAACCACTACATGAACGCCTGGTCGCGACTGCCCTGGCAGGCCCGCGAAGGGGAGCCTCCGTCGCGGGCCGACTACCGCGACATCGTCATGGTCAGCGGCGACGATCCATACGCCTGGATGGGGCTCGAAGAGCGCGCCGGCGTGGGGCTGCGCAAGTGCAAAGCGGGCGACGATCTGCAGCGCACGTGAATAAGGTGCACCCCGGCTCCGAGCTGTCCCGCCGGCGCTTTCTTGGTCTGTCCCTGACGGCGGCGGCCCTGCCGGCGCTGTCCTGCGCGCCGGGCACGACGACCTCCCGCTCTCGTCGAGTCGGTGAGCGGGCCCGGCTTCGTGATCTCGGGATAATCATTGGTGACTTACCGACGGGATCCTTCAATGCGATTACTGATGTGACCGGTGTCCGCGTCGGCCATACGACGTTGATCCGCGGCGACGGCCCTCTCATCATCGGCCGCGGGCCGGTGCGCACCGGCGTCACCGCCATTCTGCCACGCCCTGATTCGCCCTGGCGCCGACCGGTGTACGCCGCCGACCTGACGATCAACGGCAACGGCGAGTTCACCGGTCTTGGACCGGTGCGAAGAACGGGCATCCTCGGTGGACCGATCCTGCTCACCGACACCGGCAGCGTCGGCCGGGTGCACGACGGCGGCGTGCAGTGGGCACTGGCGCGGGATGCCGACGCCTTTGACGGCGCGGTTCGTCCCGATCCCGTCGTCGGCGAGACGTGGGCGGATTTTCTCAACGATACCATCGGTCGCCACGTGGGCAGCGTCGAGGTGGCCCGGGCCCTCACCGCCGCTGCCGACGGCCCCGTCGCGGAAGGCTGTGTCGGCGGTGGCACCGGCATGCGGGCCTTCCAGTTCAAGGCGGGGATCGGCACATCGTCGCGGCTGGTGCCCGCCGGAAAAGCCGACAGTGACGGCGCCTGGCGCGTGGGTGTTCTCGTGCAGGCCAACTTCGGTGGCCGTCACCAGATGGTCGTCAACGGCGTCCCCGTAGGCAGACAGATCGTCGATCTGCTACCCGAGCGCGGCGGCCCGGAAGAAGTCCCCTCAGGGAACTCTCTGCTCATCGTCATCGCCACCGATGCGCCGCTGCTGCCGGTACAGCTGCAACGGCTGTGCCGTCGCGCCGCCATCGGCATGGGACGTACCGGCGCCGTGTCGACCCATGGCAGCGGCGACCTGGCCATCGCCTTCTCCACCGGCAACGAGGCGGGCCCGGCGGCGGCCGAGAGCCTGCAGGTTCTGCACACCTCGCGCATGAGCTGGCTGCATACCGGCGTTGTGGAGGCAACCGAAGAGGCGATTCTGAACTCGCTGACAGCTGCCACCACCATGGTGGGACGAGACGGCAACACCATACACGCCCTTCCCCTCGACAGGCTGGCCGACGTCATGGGACGTTACGGCCGGCTCGAGTAGACCCGTGCGACTGCGTGACCTCGGACTCGCCGTGGGGAATCTGCCGGCAGGGCCCAACAATACCATTACCGACGTCGACGGCGTCAGCGTCGGCCACGCTCGCGGTGCCGTGGGGGGTATAACGGTCGTGGTGCCCTTCGCCGATGCTCCCAGGCGTTACTATGCCGGCCGCTGGTCCCTCGACGGTGGCGACGACACGACGGGGCTGGCCATGCTCGAGGACTTCGGCGCCTTGTCGACGCCCATCGCCCTGGCGCCGGCGCCAGCGGTGGGACGTGTCTACGACGGCTTGCTCGACTACGGCTTCAGCCAGGATCCCGGTCTCGGCGAGGATGAAGGTTGGCCACCGGCGGTGATCGCCGTCGATGGCGTGTGGGCCCCGGCGGTATCGCTGCACGCAGCCCTCGGCGTCGGACAGGTGGCAGCCGCCCTGTCGACTGCCTCCCACGGCGCTGTGCCCGAGGGGCAGGTCGGCGTCGGCCAGTCGCTGTCGGCCTTCGGTGTTCGCGCCGGCATCGGCAGTTCCTCGCGGATCAGCGATCCGGGGATGGTGGGCGTGCTGGTGGCCGCCAATGGTGGTGAGCCCGGACATCTGACAGTGGACGGCATTCCCGTAGGACGCTGGCTGGCGGGACAAGCGGCCTTGCCCCTGTCCAGGCGACGGGCCTTCGCCGGGGTCATCGTCACGGACGCGCCCCTGTTGCCGGGGCAGCTCCAGCGACTGGCACAACGTGCGGCCTTCGGCCTGATTCGCGTCGGTCTGGTGGATGAGCTGACGACGACGGGGACCGTCATCGCCGTGTCGACGACGGGCCTGGACGACGGTCTGGCGGGACTGACGCCAGGCACCGTCACCGCCAGAGCGACACCGGAGTCGGCTCTGCCGGCCCTGTACGCGGCCGGCGCCGATGCCTGCGAGGAGGCCGTGCTGAACTGCCTCGTGGCCGCCCACAAACAGATTTCGTCAGATGGCGTACCCGGTCTCCCAGTCGATGCCTTCCGAGCCGCTGCGGTCCGATGAGTCAGCCACCGGCGGCATGGATCGAGGACGGCCGCCATCGGTCCGTCTTCAGAAGGAACCTGCTGCGCTGGTACGGGAAACACAGACGCGACCTGCCGTGGCGGCGCACCGATGATCCCTATGCCGTGTGGCTGTCGGAGGTGATGCTGCAGCAGACTCGTGTCGAGACCGCTCGTGGTTACTACGAACGCTTCCTGGAGCGCTTTCCCACGGTCACCGCTCTCGCCGTCGCCAAAGAGGCGGAGGTCCTCAAGGCGTGGGAGGGTCTGGGATACTATTCCAGGGCGCGCCATCTGCACCAGGCAGCGCGTGCCGTGGTCGAGGATCACGATGGTGATCTGCCCGATACCTATGATGGACTGATCGGGCTGCCCGGCGTCGGTCCGTACACCGCAGCCGCCGTCAGCTCCATCGTCTTCGATCGTCCGCACCCGGCGCTGGACGGCAACATGATGCGTGTATTCAGCCGTTTGCTGCGCCTCGAAGGGGATCCACGACGAGCTTCCGTGCGCAGCCAGATGGTGCGCCACGGGGAAGCCCTCATGCCGCCACGCCGGTCGTCGTCACGCAGTACCAGCACGGGCGCTGGTGACCTGAATCAGGCGTTGATGGAGCTGGGAGCGCGAATCTGCCTGCCCGCGCAGCCGCGCTGCGGGGACTGCCCGGTGACCGACTGGTGCCGGGCGCGAGCCGAACTGGAGGATCCCTCCGTGCTGCCCACCAGGCCGCAGCGCCGGAAACGGCCGCACCTGCAGGTGACGGCGGGGATCATCCGACGGCGGGGGAAGGTGCTGATCGCGCAGCGACCACCGGGTGGCATGCTGGCAGGTCTGTGGGAATTTCCCGGCGGCAAACAGGAAGCGGGCGAGAGCCTCGCCGAGTGCCTGGCCCGGGAGATCCGCGAGGAGCTGGGTTGCACCATCGATGTCGAGGAGGAGGTCGCCAGCGTCGACCACGAATACACCCATCTGTCGATCACACTGCACGCCTTCGCTGCCCGCTATCGATCCGGCCGCGTGCGCGCCCTGGGTTGTTCAGCCTTCGAGTGGATTGATGCAGACCGTCTGCACGACTTTGCCATACCCCGGGCCGATCACCGTGTCCTGGAGGCCCTCACGGCGACCGGGACCAGCCTGCAGGATCTCATACGGAAGGAATAGGAACGACGTGGAGTCTGAGACCAACGTTGAGTGCGCCAGCATGACAGGGTGGTTCGGATCGATGCGCCGCCGCGCCGCCGGGTTGTTCACGCGGGGAGTCGCCATGGGTACGGCGGACGTCATCCCCGGCGTGTCGGGAGGCACGATGGCGCTGATCACCGGCATCTACGATGAGCTCGTGGGCACTGTGGCCGGCATCGATCGACATCTTGTCAGCGCCCTGCTTCGCGGCCGCTTCGGTGAGGTGCTGGAGCGAGCCAACATCGGGTTTCTGCTGCCCCTGCTGGCGGGCATCTTCAGCGCCATCGTCACCCTGGCGAAAGGGATCACCTGGCTCCTGGAGTACCACCCCGTTCCCGTGTGGGGCGCCCTCACCGGGCTGATCGCCGCCAGCCTGCTGGTCGTGGCTCGGCAGGTGGGCAAGTGGGGTCCGCCCACCGGGCTGGCGACAGGGGTCGGCGCTGCCGTCGGCTACACCGTCACCTTGCTGGTGCCGGTGCAGACGGGCGTGGAGTGGTACAAGTTCATCGGTGCCGGCCTGGTGGCCAGCGTCGCTATGATCCTACCCGGAATCAGCGGTTCCTTTCTGCTCGTCGTCATGGGCAAGTATCAGCAGATCCTCGGGGCGGTGAACGACCGCGACCTGGTGATCATCGGTCTTTTCGGTGTCGGCTTCGCCACCGGCATCCTCGGGTTCGCACGAGTGTTGCGCTGGTTGCTGGCCCGCGCCCACGGGGCGACGATGGCCTTTCTCGTGGGGCTCATGGCCGGGTCGATGCGTAAGGTCTGGCCCTTCCGGCAGTCGGTCGAAGGAACCGAGGGCGGCTTTGACTGTGTGCTTCCTGATGTCTGGGACGGTGAGGCCGTTCTGGCCTTCGGATTGATGGCGCTGGCAGCTGTGGTCGTTCTGGTGATCGAACGTGTTGCCGGCCGTGTGTCGAGTAACCAGGACTAGGAAGTCAGCGACTTCAGTCTTTCCCGTTGCGTGCCTGTGAGAACCGTCGGACGCGCCGCACGAGAACGAACACGAGCCCAGCCAGAGCAGCGTAGAGCAGTACCTCATAGAGCATGTGCTGCCACCCGAGGATCACCGGCCAGAGGCTGAGCACACAGAGGAGGATGAACAGATCCTCGATGAAGCGCCCCCGTTTGCCCGAGTCAGGGCGGTCGTCAGTGCTCTCAGTATCGGCAGTCGGTGGCCAGCTCACGCGTCCGGCTCATAGCCGTTTAGGCTCTTGTAGATCGCGTAATTCTTCAGAACTTTCTTCACGTACAGCCTTGTCTCTTTGTAGGGGATGCGCTCGACGAAGGCGTCGGCATCCTCGATGGGAAAGCGCTCGAGCCAGCGTCGCGCCACCCGAGGGCCGGCGTTGTAGGCGGCCAGCCCCAGCGGAAACTGCAGACCGTTCGAGTCGGCGGTAAAAGAGCGCACCTGTTCTCCGAGGAACCGGGAGCCCAGCTGGATCGAGACGCCGGGGTCGAACAGCTGGCGCCATTCGAAGGACCTGACCCCGAGGCTGCGGGCCAGCTTGCGCCCTGTCTGCGGCATGATCTGCATGAGTCCCACGGCCCCCGCATGGGACACGGCGCCCTCGTTGAAGTAACTCTCCTGCCGGATCACAGACAATACGAGATACGGATCGACGCTGGCGTTCTGTGCGGCGCTGGCCACTTCGTCCCAGTAGTAGCTGGGGTAGAGGCGGCGGATGTCGTCGTCCTGACGGGCCGAACGCGTACTGAGCAACAGGGCGCGGTCGTGCAGACCGAGAACCTCATAACTGTCGCGCAATACCAGCAGGGCGTCGGGATCCCCCTTGTTGGCGCGTTCTGCCAGTCGCAACTCGCTCCTGGCAGTAGCGGCCAGGCCGAGATTGCCAAGGACAAGTGCCCGGCGCACATGGTCGGCACCGACGATATGGCGCAACTCGAGAGTGGTCGCGTCCAGGGGGGAACGCAGAGAGGTCTGACGCGGCTGCGCCAGGTGCGGCTCGCCATAGCCCATACTGACAGCGCGCGAGGCGTAGTAGGAGCGGGGGAAGCCGCTGGCTGCTCTGGCGAACAGCAGCTTCGCCTCATCCTGACGGTCGAGGCGGAGCATGGCCTTGCCGGCCCAGAACAGGCTCTGATCGACGATATGGGGCTGTCGTGCCTGTTGACTGACGCGACGGAACACGACCAGGGCCTCTTCGTACCGTCGCTGGCAATACAGACTGAATCCCACACCCCAGGCGGACTCCTCGGCGTAATCGCTGCTGGCGTAGCTCTTGGCGAGCAAACCATAGATGCGCTCAGAGGAGGCGAAATCGTCCTGTCGCTCGGCAGCCTTGGCGGCCTGCCACAGGGCGTCGTCGGCCAGTTCGTGGTCGGGATAGCGCCGCGAGAAATCGACGTAGGTATCGACGGCCTGCAGGTCCTGATTGCCACTGATCTGCAGGCCCGCCAGTCGATAGAGCGCTGACGGCCAGCCATGTCGTTCGTGCAGGCGTTCGAAGGTGTGCCGGGCTCGGGCAAGCTGTCCGGAGCGGGCGTAGGCGCGACCGAGCACGTATTCGGCCCGGGGTGCCAGCTCGTGCCGGGGATCGGCGATCAGGAGCTTGCGCAGATCGTCGATGGCACGGCGGTCGTCGCGGTGGCGGTAGTAGACCTGGGCGCGGGCGTAGCGTTCGTCCCAGGTGCGCGGACGCAGACGGCGCGAAGCGTCCAGGGCCAATCGGTCTGACGGGTAGCGGCGGATCAGCTCGAGCTGCGTTGCCCGGCTGCCGACATCGTCGCCGTGCAGCCGGGAGACCTCCGAGACCCGGGACAAAAGGCCCGCCGATGTGCCGGCGGCTGTACGATGCTCACGGTATGTCTGCAGGGCTTCCTCATACCGGCCGACCTGGCGCAGGGCCGATCCAAGGTAGAGACGGGCTGAGTCAGCAACGGCAGGGCTGATCGAGAGGACGAGAAGGTCACGGTACCCGTCGATGGCGGCCGCGCTGTCAGCGCTGGAGGAGGCGAGGGTTTCGAGACTGCGGGCGATCCACAGCCGGCGGTAGTCCGCCAGCAGAGGCTCGGAACCCTCCAGGCGCAGCAAGCGGGAATAGGCGCTGTCCGCCAGGCCCAGAGCACGTTCACAGACGGCAAGCCGATACTGGTGGACCACGTCCTGGCCGGCCTTCGGCCCTCGTTCGCCCAGCAGATCATAGGCGGACTCGAACTGCTGTCGTCGAATCAGCTGGGCTATATCCGAAGAATCCACGCGTGTGGCGGCGTGCGTACGGCTCTGTGTCTCCCCGCCGGCAAGGAAGCGAGCAGCGAAGGGAAGCACCACGAGAGCGCACAGGGCGGACGTGCCGAGGACCAGACGGATCTTGGCAGGCATGATCAGTGAGATGGAAACCGTGAAAGGGAGAAAGCCGAGCGGCAAAGATAGCCCCGCCCGCTGCAACCGGCCACTGAAAAGCCGGTCGTCACTCTATAGTCAGCCGCTGCTGGCGCCGCCCCGATCCATGGCGTTGCGCAGAGCATCGGCAAACCCTTTGTCGCGCGCCGCTGGGCCGGTGGCAGAGGCCCCATCTCCCGGCTGGTTCGACGCCTGCTCCAGTTCCTCCAGATTCTTGCGGATGTCACGCAGGGCGCTGGAAATCTGGCGGTCGATGTCCTGCAATCGCCGATCGATGTGGGTATTTGAGAGGGGCGTGAGTTCCATCTTGCTCTCGGGCAGACGTGTCCAAATGGAAAAGGGTGCCGGGGACAGTGATCCCCGCACCCAGACGACGCAAAGCCTGTGCCGATTTCCTGCCGAGTGGCATAGAAGACGCGTAACATGCGTTGAAACAGTATGTTATGACAATAAGAGCCGTGGACTCTGAGCAACCTGCTCCCCGCGGCATGGGAAGGCTCTTCCCGATCCCGTGACCGGGGAGCGGCAATTGTTGCCGCCGCCTATCTCCGGGGTCCCGTGATATGTGGACTCAGGCCGTGATAGGCCTCGGCCGCTTCCATCACTGTCTCTGACAGGCTGGGATGGGGATGGATGGTCAGGGCCACATCCTGCACGAGGGCGGCCATCTCCACGGCGAGCACACCTTCGGCGATGAGCTCTCCCGCACCCGGGCCGGCGATACCGACGCCGAGGATGCGCTCGGTCTGCGGGTCGACGATCAGCTTGGTGAGGCCGTCACTGCGGCCGAGGGTCGTGGCCCGACCGGAGGCGGCCCAGGGGAAGCGCGCCACCTTGATGTCGCGTCCTGCGGCTTCACTCTCGGTCAGACCGCACCAGGCGATCTCGGGGTCGGTGTAGACGACACCGGGGATCGCGTTCGGCTCAAAGGCGGAGCGTTCTCCGGACATGACTTCGGCGGCGACGATACCCTCGTGGGACGCGGTGTGCGCCAGGGCCGAGCCGATGACGTCGCCGATGGCGAAAATCGACGGCTCGGCGGTGCGACGCTGGGCGTCGACCGAGACGAAACCGCGTTCGGTCAATTGAATCCTCGTGGTTTCGAGGCCGAGGTCCTCGGTGTTGGGTCGGCGACCGATAGACAACAGGATGCGATCGAAGGTCTGCGTCGCACCATCACCACCTGTGACCGGCTCCCAGGACACGTCCAGCGCGTTCCCGTTCTCGGCGACGGCGGTGACCTTCGTATTCAGGTGAACCCCCTCGAACTGCGATTCGAGGCGCCGGCTCAGCACCTTGACCAGATCGCGGTCTGCCGGCGGGATGAGGCCATCGGTCATCTCGACAACGGATACTTGCGACCCGAGAGCGGCGTAGACCTGGCCGAGCTCGAGGCCGATGATGCCGCCGCCAACGACGAGAAGGCGTCCGGGCACGTCCCGCAGTTCCAGGGCTCCAGTAGAGTCCATGACGCGTTCGGAACCGATGTCAAAGGCGGGCAGCACGACGGGGCGAGATCCCGTGGCCAGGACGGCCTGCTCGAAACTCAGATCCTGCTGGCCACCATCGTGGAGGTCGATCTTGAGCGACTGGGCGCCGGTGAAGCGAGCGCGGCCGCGCACGTAGGTGACCTTGCGGGCCTTCGACAGCTGTCCGAGGCCGCCGGTCATCCTGGCCACGACACGATCCTTGAAGGCGCGCAGTCCGTCCAGGTCAATCCGGGGTTCGCCGAAGGTGACCCCCCACTCGGCGGCTTCCTTCGTCTCGTTCAGCAGCTTGGCCACATGCAGCAAGGCCTTTGACGGAATACACCCACGGTAGAGACAGACGCCGCCGGGGTTCTCGTCCAGATCGATCAGGGTGACATCGAGGCCGAGATCGGCGGCGCGGAAGGCGGCCACGTAGCCGCCCGGACCACCACCGATGACCGCGATCTGCGTCTGGTCAGCGGCCATGGGTTTCAGCCCTCGAAGGCCAGGAAGTAGGGATTCTCGAGGCCCTGACAGATGTAGCGCAGGAAGCGGGCCCCGTCAGCGCCGTCGATTACCCGGTGGTCGTACGACAGCGACAGGGGCATGATCGTCCGCGGCTGCAACTGTCCATCGACGTAGACCGGCTGCGCGCTGCCGCGGGCCACGCCGAGGATGGCGACCTCCGGTGCGTTGACGATCGGGGTAAAGGCGGTGCCGCCGATGCCGCCGAGATTGCTGACGGTGAAGCAGCCGCCCTGCATGTCGTCGACGGAGACCTTGCCGGTGCGTGTCTTTTCGGCCATTTCGCCAAGCTCCACGGAGATCTCCGTGATCGACTTCTCGTCCACGTCGCGGATGACCGGCACGAGAAGACCCCGCTTCGTGTCCACCGCAACGCCGATATGGCAGTACTTCTTGTAGACGATCTCCTCGCCGGCCATATCGATACTGCTGGCGAACTGCGGAAACTTGCGCAAGGCAGCGGCGGCGACTTTGAGGATGATGGCCGTCGGCGTGAGCTTGGCTCCGGCCTTCTCGACCTGCTTGCCGAAGGTCTTGCGCCAAGTCTCCAGGTCGGTGACATCACACTGATCGAATTGTGTCACGTGGGGGATGGTCGACCACGACGCCGCCATCCGCTGGGCGGTGATGCGGCGTACGTTGCTGAAGGGCTCACGCTCAATCTCGCCCCATTTGCTGAAGTCCGGCAGGGCGGCGGCAGCGATACCCGGGCTGGCGGCCCCGGTTTCGTGCTGCCTCTTCGAGTGGGCCTTGACGTCGCCTTCACAGATGCGGCCACCGGGGCCGGTGCCCTCCACGGCGGCGACATCGATGCCGATCTCGCGCGCCAGGCGGCGGACGGAGGGGGCTGCGGGCACCGGGCGGGCAGCCGGATGCACGGTTGCCGTTCTGGGCGACGCCGGCACCGGCGAGGGGCTGGTGCTGTCTGGCGCGGCCACGGGCGGCGCGACCTCAAGCGGCGGCGGCGCCTGCGGCGCTGGTGTCTCGACCGCCGGCGGGCCAGCTGCGGCCTCGGCTGTTGGCTTCGGCACTTCACCGCCACCGACCTCCAGCAGAACCTGACCCACTGTCGCCTGGTCACCCTTGGCGACGAGGACCTTCTTCACCGTACCGCTGACGGAAGACGGCACCTCGATCACCGCCTTGTCGGTCTCCAGCTCGATCACGGGCTGGTCCTCTGACAGCGTGTCGCCTTCCGCGACGAGGACGTTGACCACCTCGCCGGACTCGATGTTTTCACCGAGATCAGGCAGTTTGAACTCAGCCACGTACGTATCCCTGTTCAGGCGGTGAGGGGGTTGGTTTTTTCCGGGTCGATGCCGAGCTCACCAATCGCCTCGGCGACGGCCTCGTGGCCGATCTGGCCGTCATCGGCCAGGGCGCTCAGAGTGGCGATGGCAATCCATCGAGCATCGACCTCGAAGTGGTCGCGCAGGGCTTCGCGCCCCTCGGAGCGACCGAAGCCGTCAGTGCCAAGTGACACCGGCATCCGCGGGAACCAGCGCGCAATCGACTCGGGCAGGGCTTTCACATAATCCGAGGCGATGACAAAAACACCCTTGGCGTCGCCCACACACTCGGTCACCCATGGCGATCGCCGGGGCTGACCCGGATGCAGCCGATTCCAGCGGTCGGCGGCGAGCCCGTCGTTGTGCAGTTCCTTGAAGGAGGTGATGCTCCAGACGTCAGCCGCGACGCTGTACTTCTCCTCCAGCAGGACCTGCGCTTCGAGGGCCATGTTCATGATGGCCCCCGAGCCGAAAAGCTGGGCCTTCAGCTTGCGGCTCCGGTGCGCCGGACGGAAGGGATACATCCCCTTCAGGATGCCCTCCTCGGTGGCACTTTCGGGCATGGCCGGCATGGGGTAACTGTCGTTCTCCACCGTCAGATAGTAGAACACGTCCTCCTGCTCCACGTACATGCGACGGATCCCGTCCCTGATGATGATCTCGATCTCATAGGCGAAGGCCGGATCGTAGGCCACGAGGTTGGGTACGGGATAGGCGAGCAGATGGCTGTTGCCGTCGTTGTGCTGCAGGCCCTCGCCGGCGAGGGTTGTGCGCCCGGCGGTGCCGCCCACGAGGAACCCCTTGCAGCGGATGTCACCGGCCAGCCATATGAGATCACCGATTCGCTGCAGACCGAACATCGAGTAGTAGACGAAGAAAGGAATCGTGTTGACGCCGTGGCTGGCATAGGCGGTGCCGGCCGAAATGAAGGAGGACATGGCGCCTGCTTCATTGATCCCCTCTTCGAGGATCTGACCATCGATGGACTCATTGTAGTAGGACAGTGTCGAGCGATCTACGGGCTCGTACTTCTGCCCGGCGTGGGCGTAGATGCCGAAGGGGCGGAACAGTGCATCCAACCCGAAGGTGCGCGCCTCATCGGGAATGATGGGCACGATGAGAGCACCGATATCCTTGTCCCGCATGAGCTTGGTCAGCACCCGGGCAAAGGCCATGGTGGTCGCCATGTCGCGGTTGCCCGTGCCGTCACGAAACTCGGTGAACAACTCCTCAGAGGGCATCGGCAAGGGCCGGGCCCGCACGCTGCGCTGCGGCAGTGACCCGCCGAGAGCGGCGCGTCGCTCCTTGAGGTAGCGGATCTCCTCACTGTCGTCAGCAGGTTTGTAAAACGGGGCGCGGGCCACGTCGTCGTCGTCGATGGGAATGCCGAAGCGCGTGCGGAATTCGCGCAACTCGTCCTCGTTCAGTTTCTTCTGCTGATGGCTGACGTTCATGCCCTCGCCGGCCTCGCCCAGACCGTAGCCCTTGATGGTGTGGGCGAGGATCACCGTGGGAGTGCCCTCGTGTTTCACGGCAGCGGCGTAGGCGGCATGGACTTTGTCGGGATCGTGTCCGCCGCGACGCATTTTCGCCAGTTGTTCGTCAGTCAGGTGCTCCACCATTTTCAGCAGGCGCGGATCCTTGCCGAAAAACTGCTCACGGATGTGGGCGCCATCGGAGACTGAGAACTTCTGCATTTCGCCGTCGACGACTTCGCCCATCCGCCGGGCGAGGAGTCCTTCGTCGTCGCTTTCGAGCAGGCTGTCCCAGTCGTCGCCCCAGATCACTTTGATGACGTTCCAGCCGGCGCCGCGGAAAGCACCCTCCAGCTCCTGGATGATCTTGCTGTTGCCGCGCACGGGCCCGTCGAGTCGCTGCAGGTTGCAGTTGACGACCCAGATCAGGTTGTCGAGCTGTTCGCGCGAGGCCAGGGTCAGCGCGCCCAGAGATTCTGGTTCGTCCATCTCGCCGTCGCCGAAGAAACCCCAGACCTTGGCATCGTCGGCCGGCCTCAGGCCGCGGTCCTGGAGGTACCGGTTGAAGCGGGCTTGATAGATCGAGATGATCGGCCCGAGCCCCATCGACACCGTGGGGAACTGCCAGAAGTCCGGCATGAGCCATGGGTGCGGGTAAGAGGACAGACCGCCGCCCTCACGCGTCTCACGACGGTAGTTGTCCAGGTGGCGCTCGGTGAGTCTGCCCTCGAGAAAAGCGCGGGCGTACATCCCGGGGGCAGCGTGACCTTGGATGAAGACCAGGTCGCCACTGGAGTCGCCGTTCGGCGCGCGGAAGAAATGGTTGAGTCCGACCTCGTACAGGGTTGCCGACGAGGCGAAGGTTGAGATGTGGCCACCGGGGGACGCGGGATCGCTGTTGGCGCGCACGACCATGGCCATGGCGTTCCAGCGGATCAGGCTCTTGATGCGACGCTCGACCTCGCGACTGCCGGGGTAGGGCGGCTGCTGGCTGCGGGGAATCGTGTTGATGTAGGGTGTCTTGGCCGTGATCGGCAGAGACACGCCGGCCGCTTCGGCGCGGCTGTGCAGCTGATACAGCAGCTCCCGCACCTGATCGGGAGACCGGTTGGCGAGTACGTAGTCGAGGGAGTCGAGCCACTCGCGCAGTTCGAGTTCGACCTCACCGTTTGGTGAGATCGGGGTCTGGTCCACACGGGTGGAATTGCTCATTGGCTATCTTGATCGAGGCGTGGTGCGACGAGAGCTGGAACCGGACTCTGAAACGGATGAAAATAGCTAGCGTGACAGGCATCGGCAAAAAACGAACCAGGGGCACGACGAACTGTCGTTATCCCTCCCGGCGGCCTCACGCGTCCTAAACAAACCATGACACCGATTCGCCGGGTTCCCTTCACGCGCCGTCACCGTGTCATTCTGCCGTTTCTGCTGGTGTCTGCCCTGTTGCACCTGCTGTCGGTCCTGTGGATTGCCGACTGGCGGCAGCGGGAGATCGAAGCGAAGGCTTTCGAAGCGCGGCTGATGCAGGTCGTTCGCTTCGAACCCAGGCGACTGGTGGCGGAGCGGCCGGTGACCCCCGTGCCGCGTACCGAGATGGAGTATCGCCCGGCCGAGTCCGCCGTCCGGCCACTCGACGAGACGACCCGGCTGGATACACCGCCGCCCGCCGAGGCTGTGCCCGAACCGGAGGTGGCCCTGCAGACGATCGACGTGGCGACGCGGGCGGATACGTTCAGCGTCGAACAGTCAGAAGACGTGCTGCGAGCCATTGCCCAGATCGAGAGCTCGAGGGATTCGATGCGACAGGAGTCTCTCGATCTGATGCGGGTGCACGATCTGGCCCGGGGACGGGAGCGGGCGATGGTGCTCATCGACCCGGCGAACCGGCGCGGCATCACCGGCTTCGTCAACCTGACACGATTGCGGCTGCGGGGCGCTGGCGGTGGTCCTCTGATACTTCGGGATGGTGGCCCACCGACAGGAGTTCCAGGTCTCGAGGCACTGGCGCGCTACATGCGCGACCACACGGATCTGCTGGTGCAGGTTCGAGCCGGCACTTCCGAGTCCCTTGAGGATCCGAGTCTGATGGAGGATCCTGTCCACTTTCTCATCGAGGGCGGCGGGCGAGAGTTGATCGGGGCGTGGCCGCTGCTGCAGCTGTCGTCTGACGATCGCGACTTCCTTGAGGCCTACATGCGCCAGGGGGGGCTGCTGTTCATCGAGGGGAGATATCGGTTCCTTGGCCAGGCCGTCGACATGCTCCGGGAGTTGTTTGGCACCGATGCCGGCATCGGGCCGTTACCCGTCGAGCATCCGATCTACCAGTCATTCTACGGTTTCCCGGCAGGCTTCCCCGGCGAGAACAAGAGCCAGTGGGATTATCTGGAGGCGCTGCCGACATCCTGGCAATACCCGGTAGGCGACCGCATCGATCCGCCTGCCGCCGCCGTCGATGGCCCCCTCAATCTGGACCCGAACGAAGGCGCTTTCGAGGACAGTGGTCAGGATCCACTCGGTCTCTGGGGCGTGAGCCTGGGCGACACTCTCGTCGCCGTGGTCAGCGATCTCGATCTGCACGGTCGCTGGTTTGGGTCCCTGTCCGACGATCCTGACGTCGCCATCTTCGGGTCGCCAGCTCTGGTGACGGGTGTCAACCTGATCGTACACGCGCTGACCAGGAAAGGCACCGTCGCCAAGACCCGCGCCCTGCCGGCGTGGCGCAAGTCACGTCCCAAGTCGGCCAGGCAAGTCGCCCGGCTCGACTCGTTCTCCGCCGACGGCGCCGAGCAGGTCGATCCCGGGCTCTACGACGCCCTCGACGCCTCCGTGGCCATTGTCCGGGCCCCCCTCGGCACGACCCTGGGTGCCGACGGTGTGACGGTTCGGGTGGACGGCCGTCATCGCGTCGACATCCTGCGCGGCAGCCGTCATGGCCTGTTGCTGCACAACCTGGATCCCGGAGACCATTGGATCGAACTCGAATACGGCGGCCAGGTCGAAGGGATCGATGTCGTGCTGCGTGGTGGCCTGGTGGCGACGGTGACTTTCGGCGTCAGCCGTCTGGCCATGCTGCAGAGCGTCCGTCTCGATGTGCAGCGGGCCCAGGTGGGAGCCAGTGCCTGGAAGATGACCTTCTCTGATCTGGACATGGAGGAGGTCTTTCTGGAGGAAGACGAGGCCTTTCCATTGCCGCCGCCGTGACAAACCCCTATCTTGGCTAACCCCTTGTATTTCCAGTTGGTTGGTCAGATTATGGGTACTACCGGAAGCAGTTTCTTCAGCCGTTCACCATCCCAGTTGCTGCGCCTTGGTCCGGCGGCCCTGTTTCTGGCGGCCCTGTTTGTGGACCAGGAAGGCGCCCAGGCGCAGACTGCGTTCACACAACCGACAGCGGGTGACACCACGGTCGTGGTCAAGCGAGGCGAATCGCTGCTCAGCATCGCCGCTGACCTGCTCGAGCGCAGCGATCACTACACCGCCGCAGAGCTCGCGATCGGAATGCGCCATCTAAACGAGCTGGAGTCCGATCGACTTCTCCCCGGTCAGGTGCTGACGGTGCCCCTTCGGCGGGGTCCGGCGCAGGACCAACCACGTCGCATCGTCGATCCCCGTCCGGCCCGTGGCATCTACGCCACGGCACTCGTGGCCGGATCGCCACGGATGATGGCTCTGGCCGACGCCCTGGTCGCAGTGGGGGGAAACACCGTCGTCTTCGACATCAAGGACCGCGAGGGCGACCTCAGCTTCCTCTCTTCTTCCACACTGGCTCGACAGACACAAGTCGACAGTCTGGCCTCGATCCAGAGGCCGGCAGCTCTCGTCGATCAACTGCACCGGCGGGATCTGCACGTCGTCGGCCGGCTGAGCTGCTTCTACGACGAACGCCTGGCAGCGGCCCGCCCCGACCTGGCGCCACGACTGCCCGACGGCCATCCCTGGGAGGCCGGCTGGCTCGACCCGGCCAACACCGAGGTGCAGGCCTACCTGCTCTCCGTGGTCGATGAGATGGTCACCTTCGGTATCGACGAGGTGCAGCTCGATTACGTGCGTTTTCCAACGGAGTCAGCCGCCGACAGCGCCGTTTTTGCATATGCGGATAGCCTGTCACGGGATGCTGTGATCACCGATTTCGTCCGCCAGGTGCGCAACCGCCTGGCCGGATCCGGCGTGCTGCTCGCCGCCGATGTTTTCGGTGTGGCCGCCTGGGGCCGATCGGCGGACCGCGATCGCATCGGTCAGTATCTGCCCGACCTGTTGCCCCTGCTCGATATCGCCAGCCCCATGCTCTACCCGTCCCACTTCTATGGCAACTTCCTGGGACTGACGAACCCGGTGGACTATCCGTATTACCTGGTGTACGAAGGCGTTCGGCGCATGGTGCCCCTGGCCCAGGCTCACGGCGTGGCCGTGCGTCCCTGGGTGCAATCCTTCCCGTACCGGATCCCGGAGTTTGACGAGGCCTACGTAGCCGAGCAGATGCAGGGCGCCGCGGATGCCGGCGCCGACGGTTGCATGCTGTGGCATCCGGCCAGCCGCTACGATGTCGGGCTGTCGGCCATGAGGCAGGTCATCGACGGCGTCGTCGTGCCGCGGCCGGATCGTATGCCGCAGCTGCTGGGCGTGCCTACGGTGATGAATGACGACGAGATGTAGTCGCCGCTACTTGTGGCGCTTCATCTGGCCGCTCTGCAGCCGCTCCCAGTAGTCGAACAGTGTCGCCCGAATCTGCGGACTGAGTAGAACCCCAGCGACGATGTTGGGGAAGGCCATGCCGAGGATCATCATGTCGGAGAAATCGAGGACGTTGGTCAGGGCCGTCACCGATCCCAGGAACACGAAGAACACGAAGATCAGGCGATAGAGCAGGATCGAGCGTGCTCCGAAGAGATACTCCCAGGCGCGCTCGCCATAGTAGGACCAGGAGATCATCGTCGAGAAGGCGAAGAGGAAGACTGCCACGGCAAGCACGTAGCTGGCCCCGGGGATGACGGAGTCGAAAGCCGCCGCCGTCATGCGGGTGCCGACGATGAAGTCCCCCGACTGGAATTCGGGTCGCAGATAGGCGCCCGTGATCATGCACACGAGACCCGTCAGCGTGCAGATGACGATGGTGTCGATGAAGGGGCCGATCATGGCGACAATACCCTCGCGGGCAGGTTCGTCCGTCTTGGCCGCGGCGTGGGCAAAGGCCGCCGAACCGAGGCCGGCCTCGTTGGAGAAGGCGGCCCGGCGGATTCCCATGATGAGAACGCCGGCAAAGCCGCCGTACATGGCGGGTCCCGTAAATGCCATGCTGACGATGCGCATGACCATGGTCGGCACCTCGGCGATGTGGCTGAGGATGATGAACAGCGAGGCCAGCACATAGAGGCCGCACATGGTCGGTACGATGCGCGACGCGACCTGGCCGATGCGGCGGATGCCGCCGATGATGACGAGCCCCACGAGGACGGCCATGAGCAATCCCATGAACCAGTTGTAGTCCGTAAACCATGGCGACACGGTGCCCAGGATTTCCAGGGTCTGGTTCGATTGGAACATGTTGCCGCCACCCAGCGATCCCCCGATCGTGAGGAAGGCGTAGACCACGGCCAGCGTCCGGCCGAGGGCGCCCATACCCTTCTTCGCCAAGCCCTCCTGCATGTAGTACATGGGGCCACCATATACGTGCCCGTCGGGCGTGGTCCTGCGGTACATGACCGCCAGCGTGCAGGAGGCGAGTTTCGAGGACATGCCGAAGACGGCGGTGAGGACCATCCAGAACACGGCCCCCGGTCCTCCGAGGCCGACGGCGATGGCGACGCCGGCGATATTGCCCAGGCCGATGGTGGCCGACAGGGCGCTGGACAGGGCCTGGAAGTGGGAGATCTCGCCCGGGTCTTCCGGGTTGTCGAAGCGGCCGCGGACGACGTCGATGGCGTGCTTGAAGGCGCGTACCGACATCCATCTGAAATAGAACGTGTAGTAGAGACCGCCGGCGACGAGGATCGCAACGATCAGAGGGAAACCCGTGCCGAAATCGGCGAACAGTACGAAGGCGAGGACCTCGACGGTTGCCCCGAAGAGGCCATCGAGGTAAGCCAGGTGGTCCTGAATCCAGCCGTTGTCCTGGGCGAAAACCGGAGACGTGAATGCCGCCACCAGAATCAGGGCGCGCGCAGCAATACCCATGGGCAAGCCTCTTTTGCTGTGGGATGATCGGGGTCGGCCAAGTATATGAAGAAGCGCGGTCGCCGGTCGACCGACCGGATCTCCAGGGCTACCTCTGTGGGTCCGGCCAATGGGCGATCTGCCACAGATAGAGACTGGCGACACTCCGGTAGGGAGACCAGCGCCTGGAGATCTCCTCTATCTCCCGGTGCTCCATCTCCCGGCCCAGCAGCCGTTGCACGCCGTTGCGCAGCGCCAGATCGCCGACGCTGAAGACATCGGCTCTACCCACCGAGAAGATGAGGAACATCTCCGCCGACCAGATGCCGAGGCCGGGTACTCTGACGACGGCATCGATGATCTGTTGATCACTCAGGCGAGAGAATCTCAGGCGTCCGAGCTGCCCGTGTTGGAATTCCTCGGCGAGGGCGTGCAGATAGGTCGCCTTCCTGCCCGAGAGGCCGCATTGGCGCAATGTCTGCGCCGCGAGGGCGAGGAGACGCTCCGGATCCGGTTCCCGGGACGGCGCGAAATGGACGAGGAAGCGAGCGTAGACGGTGGCCGCCGCTTTCTTGGCCACCTGCTGGGCGCAGATGGCGCGACACAGCGCCCCGAAGCGGTGCCGGTGGCGGCGCAGCGACACGGGTCCGATGCGACCGATCCACTCTCCGAGAACCGGGTCCTGCCGGCGGAGGGCCTGCGTGCCTGTCGCCAGTGTCGTACGCGTCAGCAGGTTCAGAGGTCGATCCGCGTCTCCAGCCCGAACCAGCGGCCCGGCATGGGCACGCCTCGGACCGCCTCGTAGCTCTCGTCGGTCAGATTGCGGGCCCTCAGCAGGACGCTGCCGTACGTCACGGGCAGGCTGAGGTTGAGATCGAGGACGCGGTAGTCCTCCAGGGGAGCCAGGCGGCTGCGGCCGATGATCTGCCAGTCGGCGGTGGCACCCAGGAGAAGATCATGGCGCAGTCGGGCGGTCAGCTGCTTCGTGGGGTGGGTGAAGACATACTTGGATTCCAGTCCGGCGCCGAGGGTCTGCTCCTTGTCCACGAGCGTGAATCCGGCTTCGGCGCTGGCTCGACGCCATCTGCGGCTGGCCCGCAGCCGCAGGCCGACGGTTTCCATCTCGCCCAGGTTCTGCGCCTGCCACGGGGGGGTGTCGGTGGCGCGAATGTAGTCGATGAGGTCGCTCTCGCGGCGCAGGAACACGGCGCCCTCGAGCCGCCCCCCGGCGACGGGAAGGCTGCCGCCGGTCTCGAACTGCCAGGCGCGCTCGGCGCCCAGATCGGGGTCGCCCACGTTGTTCGGATCGGTGTAGAAGGATTCGGTGAAGGACGGCGCCCGGTAGGAGCGTGCCGCCGACGCAAAGATCCTGCCTGGGCCGAGCGTGCGCGAGGCACTGACCGAAGGCGATGCCTCCCAGCCGAAGTTCTCGTGGTGGTCGGCGCGCAAGCCCGTCAGCAGACGCCAGTGATCCCCCAGGGATCGGCCGAACTCGCCGAACAGGCTGCCTCGCAACCGGCTGCGTTCACCGAGGTTGTTGCTGTCGATCCCCTCGTGAACGAGTTCACCGCCGATGGCCAGGTCACCGCCACCGACGGCCGTGCGGACAGCCCCCTCGGCTCCGGCCAGCAGCGAGCGGTGTCGGTTGTCGTAGACGGCAGGGTCGGCGGCGATCAGGACGAAACGGTCGCGGTGTCGGCGGCCAAAGCCGCGCACCGTGAGGCTGCCGCGACGCCAGGTGGCCGCAGCGGACTGTGCCGTGGTCCACTCCCGCGAAGGAAAGGGCGCATAGAAGTCGCGGGCGCCGAAGACCTTGTCCTGGATACCCGTTTCTACCGACAGCTGGCCGCCGGCCAGGGGGAGCCGGGCATGGCCGAACACGCGATTCTCGTCAAAGTCGGTCCCCCGTCGATAGCCGTCCGAGCGGCGCTTGCTGCCGGACAGCCAGGCCGAGCCCCAGTCTCCCTGCCAGCCCCAGCGGAGGGCCGCGTCACTGGCGACACCACTGGCGTCGGCCGTGTCCTCGTCGTCAAGGGTGGCGCCCCAGCGGGCGGCCACGTCCACACGCGGGGTCACCGTCGCTTTGGGCACGAGGTTGATCACACCGCCGAAGGCGTCCGGGCCGTGGACCGCCGAGCCGGCGCCGTAGATCACCTCAACACGCTCCAGGTCCGCTGGATCGAGGGCCAGGTTCAACGTGTGATGGCCGGTCTGCGGATCGTTGGCGCGGACACCGTCGATCAGGATCAGAACCTGGCTGAAGGTAGAGCCATCGACCTCCAGGTCCGACTGCACACCCCAGGGACCCCGCGTGCGGATGTCGACGCCGGGCAACGAACCGAGCAGCTCGGTGATCGATGCCGGAGCCCGTTCGGCGATTTCCTGCGCCCAGATCACGACCATATCGCGTGTCGGTGAGGCCACCTCACTCGAGAGCCGTGAGGCGCTGATCACGACTTCGGGCAGCCGCAGGGGGGTGTCGGCAGCCCCTGACCTGGCCGGGCCGAGCAGCACCGGCAGGGCCGCCGTCAGAAAAACACCGCACATCGACGTGTACCGTCTGACCATATTGTAATTCCGTGCTTTCCAGGTTTCTTGACAGTCCTAACAGAGGGCCGTAACCTAACGTGGCTTCAGCGGGTTGTCACACCTGCCCGCCGTTGCAGCGACGGGCATTCCGTCGTCCCCGCGCTGGTCTGTCCGGCGCCCATTCCGGTTGCCTCCGGGCGCCATAACAACTCCGGCCTGTAATCTTGTCAGCCGACGCAGTGGGCACCTTCGCCCGGGTTCCACAACTTCGATCCATAAGCGCTGTGCATGCGTCCCGTGTCCGTGTACGTATACCCGGAACACCGACTCATCGCGCCGTTCGTTACCCCACCCGAACCATGAGTGAGAATCCCCAGGATGGGTGAGAGGCGGTCTTTCACGATCAAGCAGGGCCTGGACCTGCCGATTACCGGCGATTGCCAACAGGTCATCGAGGACGCGCGGCCCGTGAGTCGTGTCGCTCTCGTGGGACCCGACTTCCACGATCTGCGGCCCACCATGGCAGTCCAGGAAGGCGATACCGTTCGCCTCGGTCAGCTGCTGTTCGAGGACAAGCGTCGCCCCGGTGTGCGCTTCACATCTCCCGGAGCCGGCAAGATCGTCGGCGTGCACCGAGGTGAGAAGCGTCGACTGCTGTCGGTCGAGATCGAGTTGGACGACGGCGCTGGCGAAGAGACCTTCGACGTGGGTGGCAAACGCCCGGCGGACCTGTCCCGCGCTGATGTTCGCGACGCTCTCGTCCAGTCCGGCCTGTGGACGGGACTGCGCCAGCGGCCCTTCAGCAAGGTGCCCCTGCCCGAACACGAGCCGCACTCGATCTTCGTAACAGCGATAGACACCAATCCTCTTGCCGCTGATCCCGCCATCGTGCTGGCCGGCCGCGAGGAGGCCTTCCAGACCGGCGTCGAGGCCCTGACACGGCTGACGGACGGCACCGTCTTCGTCTGCAAGGCGCCAGGTGCGGCCATCCCCGGGCCGGTCAATGAGAACAACGTCTCCGTTGCCGAATTCGGCGGCCCACACCCCGCGGGACTGGCTGGTACGCACATCCATTTTCTCGACGGTGCCGGCCTGCAGAAGAAGGTTTTCTGGATCAATTATCAGGACGTGGCCGCCATGGGCGACCTGTTCCTCACCGGCAAGGTGAACCCGGAGCGGGTGATCGCTCTGGGCGGTCCTCTCGTCTCACGGCCCCGTCTGCTGCGCACCCGGGCAGGCGCCGACCTGGCCAGCCTCGTCGACGGCGAACTGTCCCCCGGTGAGGCGCGTGTCGTCTCCGGTTCGTTGCTGTCCGGGCGGGCTACCAGCGAACACCTCGGCTTCCTCGGGCACTGGCATCTGCAGGTATCCGTCGTCGCCGAAGGTCGGCAGCGGGAGTTTCTCGGCTGGCAGGCCCCGGGCGGCGACAAGTTCTCGGTAAAACGTGTCTTCACCTCGGCTCTGCTGCCAGGCAAGCGCTTTGACTTTCATACCAATACCAACGGCAGCCCCCGGGCCATGGTCCCCGTCGGATCCTTCGAGACCGTCATGCCCCTCGACGTGCTGCCCACGTTCCTGCTGCGGGCGCTGATCATGGGTGACGCCGAACGCAGCCTCGAACTGGGTGCCCTCGAGCTCGATGAAGAGGATCTGGGACTGTGCACGTTCGTCTGTCCCGGCAAGACCGAATACGGGCCGCTGCTGCGTCGTAACCTCGAAACCATCGAGAAGGAATTCTAGATGCTGCGAGACCTTCTCGATTCGGTCGCACCCCACTTCGAACGCGGGGGCAAGCTCGAGCGGCTTTACCCGGTGTACGAGCTTGTCGACACGTTCCTCTTCACGCCGGCAGATGTCACCAGGAACGCCGCTCACGTACGCGACAGCCTCGACCTGAAACGCATGATGATCATGGTCATCCTGGCGCTCTCGCCCTGCATCCTGATGGCTCTGTGGAACACCGGGTATCAGGCGAACATGGCGCTGGCGGAGCTCGGTCTCGAGTCGGCTGGGGGCATTCGCGGCGCCCTTCTCGATATCCTGGGTGTAGGCGTCGATCCCACGAGCGCGCTGGCCAACATGGTCCACGGCGCCATGTACTTCCTGCCCGTGTTCCTTGTCTGCAACATGGTCGGTGGTTTCTGGGAGTCCCTGTTCTCGATGGTCCGGCGGCACGAGGTCAACGAGGGGTTCCTGGTGACGGGGATGCTGTTCCCGCTCATTCTGCCCCCGAACATCCCGCTGTGGCAGGTCGCCGTCGGCATCAGCTTCGGCGTCGTCATCGGCAAGGAGATCTTCGGCGGCACGGGGAAAAACTTCCTCAACCCGGCCCTTACGGCTCGCGCCTTTCTCTACTTCGCCTATCCGGCGCAGATCAGCGGCGACAAGGTGTGGGTCGCCACGGACGGGTTTTCGCGCGCCACGCCGCTGGGCCAGGTACCGGCGGACGGCATGGCCGCTCTCGAGTCATCCATGAGCAAGATGGACGCTTTCATCGGCACGATTCCCGGGTCGATGGGCGAAACGTCGACGCTGGCCTGCCTTTTCGGCGCAGCCGTTCTCATCGCCACCGGTATCGGTTCCTGGCGCATCATGCTCAGCATGACGGCCAGCACCTTCGTCCTCGGCTGGCTGCTGCATCAGGTGGACAGCAGCACCAACAGCATGTTCGCCATGGATCCGGTATGGCATCTGGTGCTCGGGGGCTTCGCTTTCGGCTGCGTATTCATGGCTACCGACCCGGTGTCAGCCGCCTTCACCAATGGTGGCAGGTGGCTCTACGGTACCCTTATCGGTGTGATGACGATCCTCATCCGGGTCGTCAACCCCGCCTTCCCCGAAGGCGTGATGCTGGCCATCCTCTTCGGCAATGTTTTTGCACCGGTCCTGGACTACCTCTTCGTACAGGCCAACATCCGCCGCCGGGCGCTCCGCACAGCGGTGTAAGGAAGGATTCAGCAGGTGGCAAAGAACTCAGTCGGCCAGACCTTCGGCGTGGCCCTGCTGCTGTGTGTCGTGTGCTCCGTGCTGGTGTCGGGCGCAGCCGTCACTCTCAGGCCCACGCAGGAAGCCAACAAGCTGCTCGACAAGAAGCAGAACATCCTGATGGCCGCCGGCCTGGCAGGAGAAACGGGCACGGTAGACGAGTTGTTCGAGAATATCCAGACGCGGATCGTCGACCTCGAAACCGGTGAGTACGTGGACGACCTCGACGCCGAGACGTACGACTTCATCGACGCGGCGACCGATCCGACGCTGGGAGTCGCCATTGCCGAGGATCAGGATCGCGCCGGCATCAAGCGGCGGGCCCGGAGCGTTCCGGTGTATCTGGTGCAGAAGAAGGGACAGGTGGACAAGGTCATCCTGCCCATCTACGGCAAGGGTCTGTGGTCGACACTCTATGGCTTCGTCGCCCTGGATCGGGACGACCTGAGCACCATCCGGTCGCTGCTTTTCTATGAGCACGGCGAGACCCCCGGCCTCGGCGGCGAGGTCGACAACCCGTCCTGGAAGGGTCTGTGGAACGGCAAGCAGGCCTACGGCAGCGATGGCAGCGTGCGGATCCAGGTGGTGCGGGGCGCCGTCGACGCCTCGGCGCCTGGATCCGAACACCGCGTCGACGGCCTGTCCGGCGCGACGATCACCGCCCGCGGGGTGCACAACATGCTGCAATACTGGTTGAGCGAGGGCGGCTACAAAAACTACCTCGATCGCCTGCGGGCGCAGACGCAAGGAGAGGCATAGGACATCAACATGGGCAAAGCACGCGACACACTGCTCGGTCCGATCTTCGACGAGAACCCCATCGCCCTGCAGATTCTGGGAATCTGCTCGGCCCTGGCGGTGACGACCAAGCTCGACACGGCCGTCACCATGTGCCTGGCGGTCATCTTCGTCTGTACGATGTCGAACGGTGCCGTCAGCCTCATCCGCAAGTTCATCCCCACCAACATCCGCATCATCGTGCAGATGACGATCATCGCCTCGCTGGTGATCATCGTCGACCAGTTCCTGCGCGCCTACGCCTTCGGCATCAGCAAGCAGCTGTCGGTCTTCGTCGGCCTCATCATCACCAACTGTATCATCATGGGGCGCGCCGAAGCCTTCGCCATGAAGGAGGGCGTGGGCATGTCGCTGCTGGATGGCATCGGCAACGGCCTCGGCTACAGCCTCATCCTGCTCGTCGTCGGCGTGCTGCGCGAACTGTTCGGCTCGGGCAAGCTCTTCGGCGTCGAGATTCTGCCCCTCGCCAACGTCGGCGGCTGGTACGTGCCGAACGGTCTCATGCTGTTGCCGCCGAGCGCTTTCTTCATCATCGGCGGCTTCATCTGGGTTCTGCGGTCCTTCAAGACCGAGCAGATCGAGGAGGAGGACTAATGGCCGAAGCCTATCTCAGTCTCTTCGTCAAGTCCGTCTTCGTCGAGAACCTCGCCCTGGCGTTCTTCCTGGGGATGTGCACCTACCTGGCCGTGTCGAAGCGCGTGTCCACCGCCTTCGGACTCGGCGTCGCCGTCATCGTCGTGCAGACGATCACGGTGCCGCTCAACAACCTCGTCTACCGTCACCTGCTGAAGGAGGAGGCCCTGGGCGTCCTCGGTCTCGGCGGTGTCGACCTGACCTTCATCGGCCTGATCAGCTACATAGGTGTCATCGCCGCCAGCGTGCAGATTCTCGAGATGTTCCTCGACAAGTACGTGCCTGCACTCTACAACGCTCTGGGCATCTTCCTGCCGCTGATCACGGTGAACTGTGCCATTCTCGGCGGCTCGCTGTTCATGGTCGAGCGCGACTACGACTTCGGCGAGAGCGTCGTCTTCGGCTTCGGTTCCGGCCTCGGCTGGGCCCTGGCCATCGTGGCGCTGGCCGGGGTGCGGGAGAAACTGCAATACAGCGATGTCCCTCACGGCCTGCGCGGCCTGGGCATCACCTTCATGACCGTCGGCCTCATGGCCATGGCCTTCATGGCCTTTTCCGGCATCCAGCTGTAGGGACTAGGGTACTTACATGATCGAAATCGTCGGCGGCGTCGGCCTGTTTACGGGTATGGTCCTCGCCCTCGTCGCCGTGATTCTGGCGGCCCGGTCCAAGCTCGTGGCCAGCGGTGACGTCACCATCGACGTCAACGGCGAGCGTCAGCTCCAGACCGAGGCCGGCGGCAAGTTGCTCAACGTGCTGGCCGATCAGGGGATTTTCGTGTCATCCGCCTGCGGCGGCGGCGGTACCTGCGCCCAGTGCAAGGTCAAGGTCTATGAAGGGGGCGGGGACATCCTGCCCACCGAGAAAGAACACATCAACCGTCGTGACGAGCTGGAAGGCACACGCCTCTCGTGCCAGGTCAACGTCAAACAGGACCTGAAGATCGAGGTGCCCGCCGACGTTTTCTCGGTGAAGAAGCTCGAGTGCGAGGTGGTGTCCAACAACAACGTGGCCACCTTCATCAAAGAGTTCGTCGTCAAGCTGCCCGCGGGTGAGACTCTCGATTTCCAGTCGGGAGGCTACATCCAGATCGAAGTGCCGCCCTTCGAGTGCGATTTCAAGGACTTCGACATCGACGAGCGCTTCCACAGCGACTGGGACCATTTCAAGATGTGGGGCCTGCAGACGAAGAATACCGGCACGGTGGTACGCGCCTATTCCATGGGCAACCATCCGGCCGAGGGTGACATCGTCATGCTCAACATCCGCATCGCCGCGCCGCCCTTTGATCGCGCCGCCGGCGGTTGGATGAAGGTCAACCCGGGGCTGGCGTCCTCCTACGTCTTCAGCCGCAAACCCGGCGACAAGGTCAATATCTCCGGACCCTACGGAGAGTTCTTCATCCAGGACACGGAACGGGAGATGTGCTACATCGGGGGTGGCGCCGGTATGGCCCCGCTGCGCTCGCATCTGTTCCACCTGTTCCATACCGAAGGCACGAGCCGCAAGGTCTCCTACTGGTATGGGGCGCGTTCCAGCAAGGAACTGTTCTACGAGGACCAGTTCCGCGACATCGAAGGCAAGTTCCCGAACTTCAAGTTCAACGTTGCCATGTCCGAGCCGTTGCCCGAGGACAACTGGAGTGGCTACCGGGGGTTCATTCACCAGGTCGTACTCGACGAATACCTGTCGAAACACCCGGCGCCAGAAGATATCGAGTACTATCTGTGCGGTCCGCCGATGATGTCGTCGGCGGTTCGCAAGATGCTCGATGACCTCGGCGTCGAGGACGACATGATCCGCTTCGACGACTTCGGGTCGTGATGAGAGGCTACTGCCGGTGAGCCTTTTTGTGGCGGCCTTTGTCGGTTTCTGCGTAGTCATGACCGGTATGGCCGTCGGCGTCATCGTCAGCAACCGTCGTATCACCGGGTCCTGTGGCGGGTTGGCCAACATGAAGACCGAAGACGGCGAACCCATGTGCGAGTGCGGTGCCCGTGCCGGCGAGTCCTGTGGCAACGACCCGGAACGCCGGTTCGACCAGAACAGGGCAACCGTCGACGAGGAAGCCCCGGCCACAGCCGTTTAGTTCTCAAGCAGCCCGTCCGAGTATCCCATTCGGGGTGAGGCCCTTGACCACCTACCTGTCCATCCTCATCTATTTCAGTCTGTGGTGCCTGTTCGGTGCAGCCCTGGCTCTGCTGGGCCGTGTGCTGTGCGGTGGCCGGGTTGTCCGCACGGAAGATGGTGGCGTTTCACCCGAAGGGCTGGAGCCTCCCGGCCAGAGCCCTCTCGCCGGATGGGCCGGTGTCGCCATGGTCCTCTCTCTGCTGGTGGCCGCATGGGCCATCGTACCTCGACCTGATGCCACCGCCCTCGTCGGTGTCGGTGTACCTCTCGTCGTTTTACTGATCCTCCTGCTGCATGTCAGTCGACGCGACGCCGGCAGCGGGCCAGGGCGCCGAGGATGACGGTCTCCGCTGTCGTCGATCTGTTGGCCGAGGCCGGGCGTCTGTCGAGCGGCCCCGACGCCGCCCAGCTCATGGATTGGTACGCACGCCGCCCTCACGGCCGGGGCTCCGACGTCGAGGCGGTCCTGCAGCTGCGCTCCGAGTCCGGCCGTCGTTCGCAGCTGGTCCTGTCGGCGGCCGACGAAATGCCGTCGTTGCGCAACATCTGGCCTGCGGCCATCTGGCCGCAACGGGAGGCGGTGGAGCGTATCGGTGTACGGTTCACCGGCGATCCGACGCCGACGCCGCTGTGGACGGCGGCGGTGCGCGCCGCCCACGACGAGGAGGACGGCGCCGACGACGGCGCGGAGTCGGACGGCTATCTCGTCCTGCCCGATCCGGGCGTGGCAACGCCCTGGCGACTGGATCTGCGTGTTCGTCTGCAGCATCGGGTCATCGAGGCGGCGCAGGCCATCCCCGGCAAGACCCACAGTGACTTTGAGGCTCTGGCCACACGCCACGGGTATGCACAGCTGCCGCAGCTGGCCGAAGGCCTGAACGAGCAGGCTCCCTTCGCCGTAGGGCTGGCGGCGATCCTGGCGGCAGAAGAGCTGCTCGGCGTGACAACTTCATCTCGCTGCCAGCGGGTGCGCATGATACTGGCGGAGGTCAGCCGCATCGGCGCTCACTGTGCCTGGCTGACGGCGCAGGCGGGCAGCGACGGGGCCCTGCGGGGCCAGGCCCTGGAAGCGCGCGAAGCGGCGGCCCGGCTCCTGGTCGATGCCAGCGGCAGTCGCTGGGCGACAGGCGTGCTTCGCGTCGGCGGCGTAGAAGCGGATGCAACCACCAACAGTCAGGCTCTGCTGACGGCGTTGGCCAACGCCGTGGAGGATCTGTGTGCGGCAGCACGGCGGCAGCTGATCGATGATGCCGACTGGCGCCGCAGATTCGCCGGCCTCGCCGCCATCGACGATTCCACCGCTCGCCTCTGGGCCATCACCGGCCCGGCGCTGCGGGCAACGGGTACGGCTGTCGATGTCCGTCGCGACGCCCCCTACCTCGAGTACTCGGAGGTGGACTTCGACGTGCCGGTGGCGAGCGACGGTGATGTGGCCGACCGGGTCGCCGTGCGCCTGGCGGAGATGCCCCAGAGCCTCGGCATCTGCCGTCAGTGTCTGAGCGATCTCCCCGCGGGGCCATCGCGGCCCGGGGCGCTGACCACACCCATGGAGGCGGCGGAGCTGATCGACCACTTCGAGCTGTGGATGGATGGCCACGGTCACCGTCCGCATCCCGGTACGGTGTACCGGCCGACGGAATCTGCTGATGGCGAACTGGCGTTCTGGCTGGCTGCCGACGGCACGGGCAAACCAGCGGCCGTACACCTCCGCTCCCCATCTCTGTATCATTTTCAGCTACTCGAGCATCTGCTCCCCGGCACCGAGTGGGATCAGGCCCCCGGTGTCGTGGCAAGCATGAACATCGTCGCCCCGGAAATGGATCGGTGATGGACTTCGCCGATCTGGACGAACGCGCCCGGGCACTGGTCTCGGCATACCCGGACCCGGAGGGGGCGCTATACCCGCTGGTGGACCTGGTGCTCGGCAGCGGGCGCACCTGGGATGAGGCCGCGGCGCGCTGGGTCGGCGGCCACACCGGTCTGCCCCTGGCGGCGGTACACGGGATCGCATCGTCGCGGCACGGAAACACCGATGACGGCGACGTGGTCACCGTGTGCATGGGGCTCAGCTGTGGCTGGATGGGTGGAGAGGCAGCCTGTCAACGTCTCGCCGGTCTGCCCGGCGTGCGCGTGGTCACGTCGGACTGTCTCGGCGCCTGCGCCGCAGCCCCCGTCATGGCCCGCAACGGCCGACTGTACGACGGCCTCACCCCGGAACGGCTCGACTCACTGGTGGCCGGGGATCGTGCCGGAGATGTCGACTGATGGAGGAACGCCGCATTCTGTTTGAAGGGATCGATACGCCGGACATCGACAGGTGGCCGGTGTACGGCGAGCACGGCGGAGGCGAGGGGCTGCGACGGGCTCAGTCGTTGCCGCCGGCCACTGTCATCGACGAAGTGGGGGCCGCCGGGCTGCGCGGGCGTGGTGGTGCCTGGCGACCCGTTGGCGAGCGCTGGCGCCTGGCTGCGTCAGGGGGCGGAGCCGGGTATCTCATCGTCGATCTGCTGGAGTCCGAGCCCGGTCGTTTCCGCGACCGTAAACTCGCCGAGCGCACCCCTCACCGAATCCTGGAGGGGGCCCGCATCGCGGCTCATGCCGTCGGCGCCCATACGGTTTACATCTGTATTGCGGCGGCCGCACTCAGGGCTCGCCAGGCTCTGGCGCAGGCTCTGGAAGAGACGCGTATCGAGCCGGTGGCCGTACATCTCCATCCTGTTTCGGGCCGCTTGCCTGTCGCCTCCGGGGACAGCCTGCCGGTGGCGCTGGTTCAGGGCGGCCGGGCCGAGCCGCGGGCCGACGACGGCAACCCGAGCCTGCCTCGCCTGTTCGACGGGACCGCCGTGGTGCACACCGCTTCCACCCTGGGGTACCTGCCAGCGCTGCTGGCCACGGGCGGCGATGTCTTCGGCAATGAGGGCAGCCGCTGGGCGCCCGGGACCCAGGCCTTCTGTGTCAGCGGTCTGGTTCGTCGTCCGGGGCTCTACGAGGTGGAACTCGGCGGCGGCACGGTTCGCGATCTCGTCGAGGACCTCGCGGGCGGGGCCCGCGACGGTCAGTCGATCAAGTTCGTTCTGCACGCGGGGTACGGCTCGGCTCCCGCCCTGCTCGAAGAGGATCTCGACCGTCCCCTCGATCCCGGTTGCTGGTCAGACCCGGCAGGAGGGAAGAACCCAGGAGTCTTCGGCGGCGGCGTGGTCCTGGTGGCCGATGATTCGGTCTGCGCCGTGGATACGGCGAGACGGATGGCGCGAACCTTCGCCGACAGCGCCTGCGGCAAGTGTCTGCCCTGCCGGGAGGGGACCCAATGGCTCGCCGCAACCCTCGACCGGCTGGAGGAGGGGGCCGCGATCCTCCAGGACCTGGAGCTGATCACGCGATGCTGCACGACGCTGACGCCGGACTTGGCACTGTGTGGTCACGGCCCGGCAGCGGCGCGCGGCATACAGTCGCTGCTCACCGCATTCACCGACGAGTTCGAAGCCCACCTCGAGGGTGGTTGCCCGGTGGCCAAGGATTCGTCGATGAAGGTTCCTGACAGCATCCACGTGCGCTACTGATGGCGACGGTCCGAATCTACATCGATGACGAACCAGTCGACGTCGAAGCCGGTACGAACCTGCTCGCCGCTTTGCTCGAGGCGGGACACGCCCTGCCCCATCCGTGCCATCATCCGGCCCTGTCGTCGCCGGCCTCCTGTCGTCTGTGCCTCGTGGCGCTGGCGGAGCCCTCCGGGCCGGGGCAGCCTGCCGAATCCAGGATGGTCACGGCCTGCAACCGCACTGTCGAGGAGGGGCAACGTCTGTCGGTGCGTCAGGAGCAGGTAGCGGCGGCGCGCAGCGGCCTGGTGGACGATCTACTGCTGCGTCACCCGGCCGAGTGCGCCATCTGCGAGCGCGCAGGGGAGTGCGAGGTGCAGGAGGCGGCTGCCACTCACGGCGACGGCACGACGAAGACGACCCTGCCCGCTGACCGGCCGCGGGTGGAGCTGGGACCCCGCCTGGTGCTCGATCGTAACCGTTGCATCCTGTGCACGCGCTGTGTGCGCTTCGACGCCGAGGTCAGCGGCGGCGCCGGACTCGCCGTGTACGGGTCGGGCGCCGCCGCCGTCATCGACACCTGCGGTGCCGGCCCCATCGATCACGAACTGACGGGCAATCTGCTCGACCTGTGTCCCGCCGGCGCCCTCAGCGAGCCGGGGGAGCGCATGCGTCCTCCTCCCTGGCAGCTGACCGGCGTCAGCAGCGTCTGTCCCGGATGTGCCAGCGGCTGCGCCACGCGTATCGATGTGGCCAATGGTGTCGTGCACCGGGTGAAGCCGCGCAGCGACGGCGACGATGCCCAGGGATACTGGTTGTGCGACACGGGACGCTACGGCTGGCAGATCGAGGATGACCGCCTGCTGGCGCTCCGGCTGCACGGGCAGGAGTCCGAATGGGACGCCGCCTTCGCCGTCGTGGCCGAGCGGATGGAGCAGGCCAAGGCGGCGGCCGTGTTGTTGAGTCCATACCTGACCAACGAAGAGACCTTTCTCCTGGCCAACCTGGCCTTGCGCTGGGAGGCGGATCTGTTCCTGTGGCAGGCGGAAGAGCCACGGGGCGATCGCACGTTCCCCGGCGGCTTCAGCATCAAGGCTCAACGGGGGCCGAATGTCGCCGGGGTCACCGCTGTGGTTGATGTTCTCGACCTCATGCTGGCGGATTCATCCGACCTGTCCAGGCGCGTGGCTGCGGGCGATGTGGACGCAGTCTACGCCGTGGGCGGGTCGCTCCATGGCGAGGGCCCCGATCTCAGCCTGCCCGAGGACGTGTTCCATGCCCGGCAAGAGGTGATGTGCCTGCCCGGCCTCGAGGCTGCCGACGTCGTGCTGGCCGGCGGCAGTGCCTGGACCGAGAAGGACGGTACTTTCATCGATGGTCAGGGGCGCCTTCAGAGGGTGCGCGCGGCGGTTCGACCCGCTGGTGAAGCGCGGCCTGATTTCTGGATCTTCGCCGCCCTCTGGCACGGTGGTCCCAACCGTGATTCGCCGGATCAGGCGTTTTCACGGCTGGCGCGCAGCTCCGCCGAAGGGCCTTTTGCACGGCTCGACTACGGTGTACTGGAGAGCCGCTCCCGTCCGGTCGAAGGGGTCGCCTTCGGTGGCGGCTGGACCAGCCATCTGCAGCGACGCGGGTTGATCGCTGTCGAGGACCACGCCAAACGACGATGACGATGCCGTCGCCACAGCAGCTGCAGATCATCTTCACCGGATTCGCTGGCGCTCTGTTGCTGGCGTTGCTGACGGCGACGATCGAGTCGCTGTTCACGCGCCGTGCCCTCGGGTTGCGTCGCCGCCGCGGAGTGCTGTTGGGAACGGCGATCCTCGCCGACGTCCTGAGGCTGCTGTCGAAGTCGACACCGGCGCGAGGTCCACGATATGCCGTCGGCGTCGGCGTCGTACTGGTTCCCACGGTACTACTCGTCGGGGGACTGCCGGCGGGAGGTTGGCTTGGCGGCCTCCCGGTGACCGCCACGGCCACCGAGCGCCTCCTCGGGCTCGCCGGTCTGCTGGCGGTGGTGCCCTTTGCCCTGTTCGCCCTGGCCACGACGGTGACACCCGCACGGCGGCAACCGCTGGCGGCGGTGATCCTTCCCCTCGTCGGCACCCAGGTGACCCTGGTGCTGTGTGTGGCTGCGTGCATTGTCGCGGGCGACACGGAGGCTGGTTTCCAGACCCGGGTGCTGGGAAGCTGGCCTCTGTGGCACCATCCGTGCGGCGGGTTCGCCTTCCTCGGCGCCCTGGCCGCGCTCTCCGCCGCCTACCGTCAGGCCATGGAGGGTACCGGCGTCGGTCGCCTCAATCCCGGCCTCATCGATGGCCCCGGTGCTGGCGTCTTGCTGTTGCGGCTGTCGCGACCCCTGCTCATCGGTGCGGCGTCGGCGTTGGCAGTGCACCTCTATCTGGGTCTTGCACCGGGTGTGACCCAGCTGCCCGACGTCGCGATCTGGGCCGGTGTGACGCTCTGGGTCACTCTCGTTTTCCTGCTGCAGGCGGCCATCACCAAGGCGGACGCCGACGGCCTGTCCCGCCTGGTCTGGCGGCGCCTGCTGCCGCTGGCCGGGATCGATGTGCTCTGGAGTCTCGTGCGGGTGTCGGGGGGTGTTCCATGGAGCTGATCGTGCCGGGCATTCTGGGTGCCACCGGCATCGCCGCCGCCGTCGTCGCTGCCCTGGCCGGCACCGCGACACGCGCCTGCCTGGCTCTGGGACTGACGGCGGCGTGTGTGGCGGCGCTGGCCCTGCTGCATTTCGCCGCCCCCCTGTCCGCGGCCGCCATACTGATCGCCTACGGCGGGCTGGGCATCGTCAGCGGCCGTCTGGCCGGCAGGCATGACGTAGCCACGGGGCGCACCGGTCTGGCGTGGCCGGTAGCCCTGGCCGTAGCCCTGGCCGTCACGCTCGTGGTGTGCCTGGCGTCGACGGCCGGCGGCATGGGTGGCGCCGGTGAAGCGCCCCCAGGGAATGGACCTTTCCTGGTGGCCGCAGCCGGTCTTGCCGCCCTCGCCGTCATTCTGGGACTGAGCGCCGTGTGGCGTGCCAGCGTCGGCAGGCAGGACATATGACGCCTCAGGGCCTGATGCTGATCCTCGCCGCGTCCCTGATCGGCCTCGGTCTGGGCGCCGCCTTCGCGCGTCGCCATCGACTGGCATCCGTCATCGGCGGCCAGCTGGGCGGCCTCGGAGCGCTGGTTGCCATCCTGGCCCTGGTAGGCCCCGCGGGAGAGTGGTTTGCGGCTCTGGCAGTGGGCCTCACGGTCCTGCATGGGCTGCTCGTCACCACCCTGCAGGAGGCCGGCGGCGACGAGATCCTGGCCGACGACGACGGCGACCCGCTGAAGTGGTAAGCGAGCTTTCGGTGCTGCCGGCCCTGACGCCGGCTCTGCTGCTGGCGGCAGCCGTGGCCGATCTCACCGGGCGTCGCACGGGAGCGCACGTGGCGCGCGGGATCGCTGCCGCCGCAGCCCTGGCCACCGCCTGGGTCGTGCTGGACTCTGGTCCGTTGCGCCTGCCTCTGTATCACTGGCTGACCCTGACCGAGCCAGGGGAGAGAGCGGTCGATGCCGGTCTGTTCTGTGACGGTTCAGCCGCCGCCCTGCTGGTTCTGTTGAGTCTGTGGACGGTGGCAGCGCCGCTGGTGACCGGCCGGCAGGATGGCCGGACAGGGGCGGCATTGGACCTGGCCGCCGTCGGGGGCGGCATCGTCATCATCGCCGATGGCGCGCTGCTGTCGCTGGCGGGAACAGAGCTGTTGCTGGCTGCCACCTTCGTCCATGGCGCCTGCGGGTCGGCGACCACGCCGGCGGCGCGGCGTCTGCTTGCCGCCACGCGACTGGGCGGCATGGCACTGGTCGGTACGCTGGTCTTTGCCGACGCCGGGGCCGCGCCCTGGCTGGCCATGTTGGCCGCCGCCATCCTCGTCGGTGCCTGGCCCTGCCATTCGTGGCTCGAGGATCTGGGAGACAGTGGTTCAGCCACCGGCATCCGCCTCGTGGCGGCGGTGGTCGGGCTCTGTCTGTTCCTGCGTTTCGCCGAGCCGCTGCCGGCTGCCGTGGCCGTCATCTTTGCCCTGTCTTCGATGATTTCGGTGGTCTCGAGTCTGTCGACGCAGGATCTGTTCCGCGCCCAGGTGATGACGATGGCCGCCCAGGGAAGCCTGGTGCTGGCGGCGGCGACGCTGGTGCCGATGGCGGCGCTGATGCTGGTGGCTGCCTACGGCGCCGCCCAGCTGGCACCGGCGATGGCTCTGGCTCGGATCGAATCCGCCCTGCCCGCGATCCCGCGACGCTTCACCGAGCTCGGCGGTCTTGCCGCCGTGCTCCCCTGGCCACGCTGGTTGACGCTGGCAGGTGCCATCGTCGCCTGCTTCTCGGGGCCTTCCCTGCGGGCGCACGCAGCCCTGGCCGGCCACGGGATGATCGAGGCGGGGCCGCCCGGTGCCGTCCTTGTGGTATCACTGCTCGTGCTGCCGGTCCTGCCGCTGCTGCGGCTGGCGCTGGTACCCTACTCGGGGCCCGTTCGGCATACGACGACGAGTACGGCAGCCGACGCTGCCGTTTCCATCCGGACCACCCTTGCGGTGCTCGTGCTCGTGGCCCTGGGGTCGGCAGCTGTCGGCTGGTCTGCCTTGCCGCCACCGGCGACGCTGACCGTCGCGATTGCCGCCGGGGCGGCAGCGATCGCAGTTCTGGCCGGGTTCCTGCTGTGGCGCAACGGTCCTTCCGGTCGCGAGGCCGTGCCGTCGCCGGCGCGATCGTGGGCAGATGAAGGCTTCGGGGTCTCTCGAGTCCTCACCGCGTGCGGCGTCGCCCTGCAGGCTACGGGACGCTTCTGTTGGACGGCGATCGACAGCACCCTCTTCGGCGGCGTGCCCGGCGCCGTCGGCCTGACGCTGCGCGCCACCGGCTGGCTGCTGGCGCGGCTCCATGACGGCCGGTCCGGCTGGGCCATGGCCGCCGCCGTCGGTACCATCGCGATTCTGCTGTGGTCGACCCGGACGGGGGGCACCTGGTGAGTCCGGCGACCACCTGTCTCATCCTGCTGCCCATCGGTACGGCGGCGGTTCTGGCCTGCCTGGCCGGCCGCCGGCTGGCGGCTGAAATCGTCGCCGGGGGCAGTCTCTGCGCCCACGTCATTCTCGTCGTCGCCCTCTACCTGACCTACGCCGCGCCCCGGTCCGCGCTCGAGGCATCCTGGCTACCCGCCCTTGGCAGCCAGATCCTGCTGGCCGTCGACGGTATCAGCATCCATGCGATCCTGGTGTTGACGGCGGTGTTCGTCGTTGCCGTCATCGCCGAGATCCGTCTGCAGGCCGAGGGTGCCTCGGTGCCGCGCCTGGCACTGATCTTTGTCGTGGTGGCGGCCATGGACCTGTTCCTGCTGTCCCACGACGTGCTGAGCGCCGCAGCGGCTCACGGTACTGCAGGACTGGCCCTGGCAGCGCTGTTGGGAATCGGCACCGATCTGGCGGGTCGGTCGGCGGCCAGACGGTTTGCCAGCTGGGCGGTGGCCGGCACGATCCTGTTGTCCACGTCGGCGGCCATCCTGTCGGCGGTGGCCGGTTCGACCGTCATCGATGACCTGACGCACATCGATCCGGGTGCGGCACGCTTCGCCGCTTCGCTGCTGGCGCTGGCCATGGCCATGCAGTTGCCACTGATCCCACTGCACACGTGGCTGGCCCCCGTGGCTGCCGCCGGAAGCCTGGCAGGGCGCACCCTCGTGTTCGGCGCCTGGTGCGCTGCCGGTGTCATCGGCCTGCTGCGCTACGGTCTCGGCCTGTTTCCGGATCTGCTGGCGTACGCCGCCCCGGTGCCGCTCTACTGGGGTACGGCAACGCTGGCCTACGCGGCACTACTGGCGGTCGCCCAGCGGGAGCAGGATCTGCCACGACGACTGTCGTGGGTCACCCTCGGTGCCGGTGGCCTGCTGCTGGTCGGCGTGGCCGGGCTCGAGACCTCTGTCGTGCTGGGGGCCTGGTTGTACGCCAGCGCCCAGGCGCTGCCGCGGGTCGCACTGCTGTTGCTGGCGCAGTGGATCACACATACCGGGGCGCGTCGCGGCACTCTGGCTGCCATCTGGGCGACGCTGGCCCTGGTGCTGGTCGCCGCACCGGGGGCGAGTCTGTTCCCCGGCTGGCTGCTCGTGGTGACGGGCACCGCCAGTCCAGTCGTGGCCGGGATACTGATGCTGGCAACTGTGACCATGGCCTTTGCCCTGCTGGTGCCCACCGTACGTCTGGCCCGCGTGCGCACAGGCCCCGGCCTGCCCGTCCCGCTGTCGCGACTGCTCGTGGCGGTGCTGGCGGTGGTGCTGCTCACAGGCTGGTTCCCCGGTTCCTTCGTGGACCGCACACGACCGGACGTGGAGGGGCTTCTGGAGAGGGTGCCGCCCACGGCGACGGCGGCACAGGTCACGGAGGAGGCCCCGTGACCTGGACCGATCTGCAGGCCCCCGAGCTGGCGCCTGAAATCCTGCTGGCCCTGGTCGCCCTGGTACTGGCGTTGCTCGATGCCGTGATGTGGCCTCGACGCACGAGCCGTGCCATCGCCTACGCGACGCTCCTGGGACTGCTCACGGCCCTGGCGATCGCCCTGCAGGCATGGGACCGTCCCTGGCGCGGCGACACACACTGGCTGGCAGCGGATCCCGCAGCTGCTTTCGCCGACGTTCTCATTCTGTGCGGTGTCGTGCTGGCAGCGCTGATGGCAACGGGTGCGCCGGCATCACCGCAACGGGCCGGGACCTGTCTGCTGATGCTGCCGGCAACCCTGGGGGCCATGGTCGGCGCCGGCGCGCAGGATCTGCTGACCCTGTTCGTGGGGTTCGAGCTGGCCGCCATCAGTCTGGTAGCGTATCAGGCCCTCGACGATCCACCCCGGGGACGGCACGGGTTGCGCGCGGCGCTGCGGTACTCGGGTCCGGCGAGCGCGGCAACGGCGCTGTCAGCTCTCGGTATCGCCTGCCTGTGGTCGGCCTCCGGCAGCCCGGCTTTCGAGGCTCTCGGCACGGGGCTGAATGAGGGCTCGGCACCACGCGCAGCCGTGGGCGGCGGACTGCTGCTGGCGGGGCTGGCCGTCCGCGCCGGGGCCGTACCGTTTCATCTGTGGCTCGCCGATGTTGCCGTGGGATGCGCCCCGTCCGCGGTTATGCTCACCCTCAGCGTCGGCGTGCTGCCGGCGTTGATCGTGCTCGGCCGTCTGGCCGCCGGTCCGCTGGCAACGCTGGTGCCCGACCTCGGAGGCCTGCTGTTGCTGCTGGCGGTACTGTCATCGACGGCAGGCGCGCTGCTGGCTCTGCCGCAGCGTCGGCTGCGACGCCTGCTCGGGTACGCCGTGCTGGCCCACGTCGGCTTCGTTCTGGCCGGCATCGCTACGCACGTCGGCGAGGATCCCTTCTCCGGTACCGTCTTCCTGCAACTGGCTGCTCTTGTGCCCGCTGTCGCCGGCTGCCTGGCGGTGGCCGGTCTGGCCGGTGACACGCACGGAAGCACGGCCAGCGGCCTGGCGCAGAGCCGGCCGGGACAGGGCGTGTTGCTGTGTCTGTTTCTCGTGGCCCTGGCGGGTCTGCCTCCCACCCTGGCTTTCGCCGGGAGGGGTGCCCTCTGGTCCGCTCTTTACAGCCAGGGCCAAGGCGTAGTCACCGGGCTCGTCTCCATCGTCCTGATGCTCAACGGTCTGGTCCTTGCCGGGGCGTTGATCCGTTTTGCCGGTCGGGTCATATTCGACGCACCGCCACCCGAACCGGTGCCGGAGGCGACGTCCGCCGTGCTGGCCGCCGCCGTGCTGGCGGCAACGGTGCTGCTCGTCTTCGGTCTGTGGCCACTGCCCATCGCGCGGGCAGCGGCGCTGGCGGCCGGGGGCTGATGGCCGCCGAATCCGACGGGCGGCAGCAACCCTCCGCCCTGCGGCAGGTCACGGCCCTTGCCGGTGCCGGTGTACAGTTCGCCGTTACCGTGGCCCTGTGTACAGCGGCAGGCTGGTGGCTTGATGATCGATTGGGTCTGTCCCCCTGGCTGCTGCTGACGGGGGGCCTCATCGGCGCCGTCGCAGCCTTCTTTCAACTCTATCGCGCGTTGATCGATTCGAGCACCGACACCACGCAGACAGACAACAAAGACGGGGAGAGCTGATGTTGCAGCAGGTTTGGGTCGCGGTGGCTACAGGGATCGCCGTCGCCGGGGTCAGTGCGCTGATCGCCTGGTTCGGACTGCGCTGGTCGGCACGCCGCCCAGGCACCATGATGGTCGCCGTGCTGGGAGGCACCCTGGTGCGCCTCGTCCTCGTCGGTGGCGTGTCCGTTCTGCTGCTGCTGTTCACCGATGTACACCACATCGGCTACGCCGTCGGACTGATCGGCGCCTACCTGGTTTTTCTCGGTATCGAGGTGGCTCTCGTGGCCCGCTCGGCGAATCGAAGGCGGCCGCTGGCTGGGCCCGACGGAGGTGTTGACAAGGGCGAAGGCTAGCCACATTTTCTGGCGGGCCAACGAAGATTGTGGTCCCCGGAAAGCCGCAAAACTTCTACAATTCCCTTCTGTGACGGAGTAGATGGCAGCAGACGCAGACGGTCAGGTCGACGTCATCGGGCACATCCTGGATCACCACTCCCTGGAAGTACCGTTCATCAACGCCCACCACGTTTTCGATGGGCACATCGAACTCCCTCATTTCGAAATATTCGGCATCGACATGTCCATCACCCGTCACGTGGTGATGATGTGGGTTGCCAGCGCCTTGCTGATCCTGACGATGCTGGCCTCCTTCCGCCGGCCGAGCATGGTGCCCACGGGTCTGGCCAACTTCCTCGAGACCATTGTCGTCTTCCTGAAAGACGAGGTCATCATGCCGGTGATGGGGGAGAGCGGCAAGACCTTCCTCCCTTTCCTGCTGACGATCTTCTTCTTCATCCTCTACTGCAACATGCTCGGGTTGATCCCGTACACGGCGACGGCGACGGGTAACATCAGCGTCACCGCGGCCCTGGCACTGATCTCCTTCACCGTGACCCAGGGCGCGGGTATCGTCAACAACGGGTTCTTCAGCCACTGGAAGAACCTGGTGCCCGGCGGCCTGCCGGCGCCGTTGTTGATCATCATGATCCCCATCGAGATCATCGGCATGCTGGCCAAGCCGTTTGCCCTGTGCATCCGACTGTTCGCCAACATGATCGCCGGACACATCGCCATCCTCGTGTTCCTCGGCCTCATCATCATGTTGAAGAGCTACCTGGTGGCACCGGCCTCTATCGCCCTGGCGGCGGCGCTCTACATGCTCGAGATCTTCATCGGCTTCGTACAGGCCTTCATATTCACTCTGCTCACGGCGCTGTTCGTGAGTATGGCCGCGCATCCGGATCACTGATCCGGGAGCCATCGGTCTTTTCGATTTTTCGTTCACTTTAGGAAGGAATCACAAAAATGGAACTGGCATACTTGGGTGCCGCCATCGGCGCTGGACTCGGCGCCATCGGCGCCGGACTCGGAATCGGCCTGCTCGCCTCCAGCGCCATGGAGGGTATCGCCCGTCAGCCCGAAGCTGTCGGTGACATCCGCACCAACATGATCATCGCCGCCGCCCTCATCGAAGGTGTGGCGCTGCTGGCCGAGATCATCTGCGTCCTCGTCGTCGTGACGAAGTAGCAATGGATCTTCTCTCCCCTCATCCCGGTCTGATTCTGTGGACGATCATCACCTTTGTCGTGGTGCTCGTCATACTGAAGGCAAAGGTGTGGGGCCCGTTGCTCGCCGCTCTCGACGAACGGGAGCGCAGCATCCGCGAGGCCCTCGAGAGCGCCGACCGCGCCCGCGAGGAAGCCCAGACACAGCAGGCCGAACACGAAAAGCGGCTTGCCGAGGCGGAATCACAGGCGCGGCAGATTGTCAGCGAAGCGCGAGAAGCGGCGGAGAAGGTCGGTCAGCAGGTCGTGGCTGACGCCAGGGAGGAAGCCGAACGCACGGCCCAGCGGGCCAGCGAGGCCATCGAGGCTGAGAAGCGTGCGGCCCTCGCCCAGCTACGCCGGGAGGCAGCTGACATAGCTGTCGGTGCCGCCGGGGCGATCCTCAATGCCGAACTCGATGCCGACCGCAACCGCAAGCTGGCCGATGATTTCATCGCCAGCCTGCCAGACGCGAGCAACTGACTGGACCCATTCCATGGCATCGACCCCATCACCTGAAGTCGTCCGGCGCTATGCCGTCACTCTGTTGGAAGCCGCGGCAGAGACCGGTGTGTCCGAGGCCGTGACCCGTGACCTGGAGGGGCTCCAGGCGAGCCTCACAGGATCTCCGGATCTGCAGGAGTTTCTCGGCAACCGCCTCGTCGACGGCGCCGCGGCAGCCGATGCCCTGGCAGCAATCTTTGCCGGCAAGGTCGATAACCTCACCACCAACTTCCTGAAGATGGTGGCCCAGCGCCGCCGGGCGAACCTGCTCGGCACCATCGTCGACACGGCGCTGCGCCTGATCGCCGAACGCGAGGGCGTGGCCACCGCCGAAGTGCGCTGCGCCACCGAGCTTTCTGGCGAGCAGGTCGATCGCCTGCAGGAACGCCTGTCCACACATACCGGCCAGCGCGTGCAGGTCGAAGTACAGGTCGACCCGGATCTGCGGGGCGGCATCGTGGCCCGCATTGGCGACACAGTCTTCGACGGCAGCGTCGAGACCCAACTAGCACGGTTGCACCGGCGTCTCGCCGGCGTAGCCTCCGCATCCTGAACAGAAGACGAGACCGAAATGCCCGCCGACGCCATCGTTCAACCCGACGAGATATCCAAGGTTCTCAAGCAGCAGCTGCTTGGGTTCGAAAAGGAAGTCGACGTCTATGAGAGCGGCACCGTCCTGTATGTAGGAGACGGCATCGCCCGCGTTCACGGCCTGGGGAACGTACGAGCCACCGAGCTGGTCGAATTCCCCCACGGCATCATGGGAATGGCCCTCAATCTCGAAGCCGACAACGTGGGGTGCGTCCTCTTCGGTGACGACACCATGATCCACGAGGGTGATTCCGTAAAGCGCACGGGAAGCATCGTCGAGGTCCCGGTGGGTGACGAACTGCTCGGCCGCGTCGTCAATCCCCTGGGCATGCCCATCGACGGCAAGGGCGAGATCCAGACGGCCCAGTCACTGCCGGTGGAACGCAAGGCGCCGGGTGTCATCGACCGTCAGTCGGTGCACGAGGCGGTACAGACGGGGATCAAGATCGTCGACTCCACCGTACCGATCGGGCGAGGTCAGCGCGAGCTGATCATCGGCGACCGGCAGACGGGCAAGACCGCCATCGCCGTCGACACGATCATCAATCAGAAGGGCGGCGACCTCATCTGCATCTATGTCGCCATCGGCCAGAAGGCATCCACCGTCGCCAAGGTGGTTGCCGAGCTGGAGGCCAACGGCGCCATGGAGTACACCATCGTCGTGTCGGCCACCGCTTCCGATCCGGCGCCGTTGCAGTTCATCGCACCATACGCCGGCTGCTCCATGGGTGAGTACTTCCGCGACAACGGCAAACACGCGCTGATCATCTACGACGATCTGACGAAACAGGCCTGGGCCTACCGTGAGATGTCGTTGGTCCTGCGGCGCCCGCCGGGCCGTGAGGCCTACCCGGGCGACGTGTTCTACCTGCACTCCCGCCTGCTCGAACGGGCCTCGAAGATGAGCGACGAGAAGGGCGCCGGGTCGCTGACAGCGCTGCCGATCATCGAGATTCTCGAAGGCGACGTGTCGACCTTCGTACCGACGAACGTCATCTCCATCACCGACGGTCAGATTCTGCTCAAACCCGAACTGTTCTACTCCGGCAACCGGCCCGCCATGGACGTTGGGGCCTCGGTGTCGCGCGTCGGTTCGGCAGCGCAGACCAAGGCCATCAAGGGCGTCTCCAAGTCGATCAAGGGCGATATCTCGCGCTATAACGAGGTCAAGGCCTTCGCCCAGTTCGGCACCTCCGATCTCGATCAGGCGACGCGCGACCTGCTCAATCGCGGCGAGAAGCTGATGGAGATCCTGAAGCAGGGACAGTATTCGCCTCTGGCCATGGAGGACGAGGTCGTGGCCCTGGCAGCCATCGACTTCATCCTCGATCTGCCGACGGCGGACGTGCGCCGCTTCGAGGAGGAGCTGCTGGCCTACATGCGTGACCGCCAGTCCGAGTTGATGGCGACAATCCGCGACAGCCGCGATCTCAGTGACGAGTCCAAGGAACAGATGGGTGCCGCCATCGAGACCTTCAAGAGCACTTTCCGGACATCTGAGGGATAGGAGCGTGTCCAAGCATTCCATTTGCGCTGTGGCCGCGCCCTTGGCGCCGCTCGCTACGTTCCGCTCACTCTCTGAATCTCGTTTCAATTCAGGTCACTCGCGCGCCTTGCGAGCAACGCCAATGACACGACCTCGCTGCAAAGCGAATACTGGGACACGCTCCTAAGGAAAACAGCACCGGTGGCAACCCTCAAACAACTTCGCACGCGCGTATCGTCGATCACCAACATCCAGCGGGTCACCAACGCGATGTATATGGTGGCCGCCGCGAAGATGCGTCGTGCTCAGGAGGCGATCGAGTCCGCCCGTCCCTACGCCGAGCAGCTGGACCTGACACTGCGGCGTCTGCAGGCAGGTGTGGACGCCGACGCTCATCCGTTGTTTCAGGAGCGCCCGGTGGAGCGTATCGCCGCCATCGTCATCACTGCCGATCGCGGTCTCTGTGGCGGCTTCAACGGCAATGTGGGCCGCATGGCTCGTGTCGAGCTCGAATCCCACAGCACCAGGAATGTCGATATCGAGTTGACTACGGTGGGCCGCAAGGGACGCGATTTTCTGCGCCACCGGGGGTTTGACGCAGAACATCATCATGCAGACGTGTTCCGCGATCTCAACTTCGCCCACGCCGCGACCATCGCTCAGCAAGTGACCCGTGACTATGTCGAGGGCAAGGTCGACCGCGTGTTGTTGATTTACTCGCAATTCCGTTCGGTGGCCAATCAGATCCCCGTCGTGCAGCAGCTGCTGCCGATTCGATCAGATGACACTGATGACAGCAGTCCGACGGTGGCCGAGGACTATATCTTCGAGCCTGACCCGGATCAGTTGCTCGAGGCTCTGGTGCCGCGCCACGTCAATTTCCAGGTGTGGAGCGCGCTGCTGGCGACGAACGCTGGGTTCTTTGCCGCCCAGATGACGTCGATGGACAACGCCACAAAGAACGCCGGTGATCTGATCGACGAGCTCACCCGCGAGATGAACAAGGAACGTCAGAGCTCCATCACCCTGGAGCTGATGGACATCATCGGCGGCGCCGAAGCCGTCGCCTAAACGAGGCAGATGAGTGGAATGAAAGAAGGCACCGTCAAAGAGATCATCGGCGTCGTCATCGACGTGGACTTCGCCGGTGGCGAGTTGCCCCCCATCAACAACGCTCTGGAGGTCAACAGCGAGGACAGCCCCATCGACGGCCGCCTGGTTCTCGAGGTGCAGCAGCACCTCGGAGAGAGCCTGGTCCGCTGTGTCGCCATGGACTCCACCGACGGTCTGGGCAGAGGCGCCCGTGTCGTCGACACCGGCTCACCGATCATGGTGCCGGTGGGGGAGAACGCCCTCGGCCGTCTGTTCAACGTTATCGGTGAACCGGCTGACGGCAAAGACCCCGTGCCGGCCGACACACCGCGCAAGCCATTACACCGCGAGCCGCCGTCGCACCAGGAGCAGGTCACGTCCGATCAGATGCTGGAGACCGGCATCAAGGTGATGGACCTGGTTTGCCCCTTTGCCCGCGGCGGCAAGCTGGGACTGTTTGGCGGGGCCGGCGTTGGCAAGACGGTCATCCTGACAGAGCTGATCAATAACGTCGCCTCCGGCCACGGCGGCTACTCGGTGTTCGCCGGTGTCGGCGAGCGCACGCGTGAAGGCAACGACCTGCTCGGAGAACTGGAGGAGTCGGGCGTCATCGACAAGACGGCCATGGTCTTCGGCCAGATGAATGAACCGCCGGGCGCCCGTCAGCGCATCGCATTGACGGGACTGACCATCGCCGAGCACTTCCGCGATGAGATGGGCCAGGACGTCCTGTTCTTTGTCGACAACATCTTCCGCTTCATCCTCGCCGGTGCCGAGGTCTCCGCCCTGCTGGGCCGCATGCCGTCAGCCGTCGGTTATCAGCCGACACTGGCCACCGAGATGGGCGCCCTGCAGGAACGCATCACGACGACGAAGAGCGGTTCTATCACATCGGTGCAGGCCATCTACGTGCCGGCCGACGACTACACCGACCCGGGCGTGGTCTCGGCCTTCGCCCACCTCGACGGCCGGATCGTGCTCGAGCGCTCGCTGGCCGACCAGGGACTGTACCCGGCGGTCGATCCGCTGGCCTCAAGCTCCCGCATCCTCGACCCCCGCGTCGTCGGCGAGGAGCACTACAACGTCACGCAGCGTGTGCAGGAGGTCCTGCAGCGGTACCGCGATCTGCGTGAGATCATCGCCATTCTCGGCATCGATGAACTGTCCGATGAGGACAAGCTGGTCGTGTCGCGGGCGCGTAAGATCCAGTTCTTCCTGACCCAGCCGTTCACGGTGGCCCAGGTGTTCACCGGCATCGAAGGCGCCTACGTCAAGGTGGAAGACACGGTCCGTGGCTTCAAGGGACTGGTGGACGGTGACTACGACGACGTTCCCGAGCAGGCCTTCAGCATGGTGGGCACCATCGAGCAGGCCCTCGAGAAGGCCAAGAGCCTGTAGGTCATGCCGGCGAACTTTCAACTGCGCATCGTGACACCGGAGAAGATCCTCCACTCCGGCGAGGTGGCCAGCCTGCAGGCGCCCGGTTCGGAGGGCTCCTTCGGGGTTCTGGCGAATCACGCGTCCATGGTGGCCTCGTTGAAGACCGGGATTCTCGATTTTGTCGAGGACGGCAGCCGGCGGCATCTGGCCACGAGTGGCGGCTTCGTTGAAGTCTCCGGCGAGGGCGTCACCGTGCTGGCCGAGACCGCTGAGTTTGATGATGACATCGACGTAGCCCGCGCCGAGGCATCCCGTGACCGGGCGAGCGAACGGTTGGGCAGTGCCGAATTTGATCGAATCCGCACCGAGGCAGCTCTGGGCCGCGCCCTCAATCGCTTGAAGGTGGCTTCCGTCTCCACCTGACCGCCAATGTCGGCTGTCTCCCCGGAATTACGCGGGTTTCTCGAAACCCACATCCCCCTCATAGAGGACGAACTGTTTTCGTTCCTGCCGCTGCAGGAGCCGGAAGAGTTCATGTATCGGCCCATGCGCGACTACCCCGAGCGGGGTGGCAAGCGCTCACGGCCGGCTCTCGTGCTGCTGTCATGCGCCGCCCACGGTGGCGACGTCTCCAAGGCGCTGCGTACCGCCGCCGCCTTCGAAATGTTCCAATCCTTCGCCCTGCTGCACGACGATATCGAGGATGATTCCGAGATGCGGCGTGGCAAGCCATGCATCCACCGGCTGCATGGTGTGCCGTTGAGCATCAACGTGGGCGACGCGCTGTACGCCAAGGTCTTCGAGGTGCTGGCGGCCAACCGCGAGATCCTCGACAGCGAGATGACACTCGACCTGATCGAAGAGATGATCCGGGGCTCCCGCGAGACCTTTGAGGGGCAGGCCTACGATGTAGGCTGGATCCGGGGCCGCATGGTGCCGACGGAAGACGAGTTCATGTTGATGCTGCGCAAGAAAACGGGCTGGTACACCGGCCGTGGTCCCTGCAAGGCGGGGGCCATGATCGCCGGTGCCACAGAGGAGCAGCAATGCGCCATCGGCGACTTCGGCGAAGCCATGGCCATCGGTTTCCAGATCCGCGACGACCTGCTGAACCTGTCCACCCCGGAAGGGGACGCGGCCACCGCTCCCGGGATCACGTCGGGCGCCTACGGCAAGGAACGTGGCGGGGATATCGCCGAGGGCAAGCGCACGCTGATCATCATCGATCTGCTGCGCAAGTGTGATGAGGCAGAACGGGCTGAGATTCTGGGCGTGCTGCACGCACACCGCGACAAAACGACTCCCGAGCAGATCGAACGGGTGATCGAACTGGCCACGGACCGGGGCGCCATCGCGTATGCCGAACAGGAATCACGCAAGCGTGGCGAGGAAGCGGTGAGCCTGCTGGAAGCACTCCCCGATACGCCGCAGCGCCAGCTGCTCGGGGAGATGCTGGAGTTCTTCGTGCAGAGGGCGTTTTAGGGGTTCGGTGCTGGCTCCGAGCGCCGGCAGCGACCGGGACGCTCTGGCGAGGACGCCGGATGGCGGTGGGGTTGGGTTAAGAAGGTGGTTCTGATGGGTGACGAGCCCGGCACTTCCCGAGTGCGTGGTGTTGATTGCCATTCTCTGGGTTCTTCCCTTCGATTCAAGATGTTCTGGTGCTGGCGGTGCCGGGTCTCTCGGGAACCTGAGATGGCGGGGTTCCATCCCGGCGTCCTGATCGCCCTCGCACCCCGGTCGCTGCCGACGCTCGGGGTTGCACGGGTTTCTGTGGTCTGATTTCGGATTCCGCAGTACACGGTTCGTGGTGCTACCCTCCCATGGAACTGGCCTGGCGGTCCAGGTCCTGCCTGCTCCTGGCTGTCGAAATCTCACCAGATATCACCCTACCTGAATATGTGTCCCTCAGCATAATCGAGTATTCTCGATATTCTGTAAATGCGCCTATCCCGATTTGCCATGGAATACCAGGTTATGTCGCGTGATCTACCGTGAGGGTTGACCGGGTTCACCGGGGCGGCCTTGGTTTGCGTTGGTGGTGCGAATGGTGTGGCCGGATAGTGCGGGCCGCCACATACTGTATTGTTAGCGCGATGAGGAGAGTGATGAACCAAGGATGGTTTGAGGAAGAGCAGAAGCGAGCGATCCTCTTCGTTCAATGGGACCGCTTGTGTGGTGGACACCGCCTGCGGCCACGAGTGGACCAGAGCACTCTTGCTCAGGCGAAGGGTTGCGGAGAGGCGTGGTTCATAGGCAGGGCCATCGGTGGCCTCTCCCTTCCTCCCCAACATCCATTGCCAGGTTCACGCGGTCCGTGGTAGCTGGCAACGGGGTTTGCTCGTCGCTACGGCAGTACGCCGAGGTCAGTGCAGGGAGGAGAGCCGGAGCAGAGGAGCAGGGAGGACTCTACGAGACGTGGTGGCGGTCAACGAAGACCCGTGTCTGCTGGAGACCTCAACGATAACATCAAATGGACCAGACCGACTGGCAGTGGGGCAGAGGCGATCGGTACTCTTCGCTGCATCACTGGTTCACAATCGGCTGGTGGTTCCTCGCAGGTCAAATCTGTGTTCTGCAAAGAGATACATAGTGAAAGTACAGATATCGCTACTGATCATTACTCTGATCGCCTCGGTCTGTAATGGGCAGACACCGAAATCAAACAAGAGATGTCTGCGATGCCGGAGAACTCACCGAAGACTTGGCTGACATACCACCTGGCGCATCCAGGACCCGACAAGGCTATACCTGCGGATCCGAACTGCGCCATATTCTACAAGGGACGCTATCATCTACACTATATCTACCAGAGCGATGATAGGAAACCATCCATCGCTGATAAGGGGCACTCCTACGCTCACGTATCGAGCACGGATATGGTCCATTGGAAATGGCACCCAACCGTCCTCACACCGCCGAAGACGGGGCACGGAATGTTCAGCGGCACTGCATTCCTGACCAGGGAAGGCAGGCCTGCGATCATCTATCACGGC
>PBSR01000195.1 GCA_002726335.1 Gemmatimonadaceae bacterium | reverse complement strand
GTCTACCAGGCCAGCGGCTGGATCGAGAATCATTCAATCCGGGACTACGCCAAGGTGTTGCGCCTGGGGTTTGCCGGCATACGCCGGGAGATCGAAGCGCAGCTGGAAGCCGCCGATCTGACCGATCCCGACTTTCCACGCCAGGAGAATTTCTGGCGCGCCGGGCTGAGCATCTGCGATGCCGGCATCCTGCTGGGGGAGCGGTATGCCGAGCGGGCACGGGAGCTAGCCTGGGCGACGACGGTTCCTCACGAGCGCCAGCGCCTGGAGCACATGGCCGCCACCTGCTCACGGGTGCCGGCCGCAGGCGCACGGACCTTCTTTGAGGCCACCCAGTCATTGTGGCTGGCCCATGTGCTGACCTGCGGCGAGGATGGAATCAACGCCAACTCGCTGGGTCGCCTGGACCAGATCCTCCACCCCTACTACCAGCAGGACCTGGATGCCGGTCTTCTCACGCGTGAGGAGGCGAAGGCGATCATGGCCGAACTGGCCTGCAAGCTCTACCTGGACTACGACGTGCAGGCCATCACTCTGGGCGGCGTCGATGGTGAGGGCAATGAGGCGGTCAACGACCTGAGCTTCGTCATCCTGGAGGCCAGCGGCGATGTCGACTTCGTGCGCGATCTTTCCCTGCGTGTCCGTCGCGACAGTCCGAAGGAGTTCCTCGAGTTCGCGGCCCGCCTCATCGCCCGGGGCGGCGGCATCCCTTTCATGTTCAACGACGACTGCTTCATCCCCTCTCTCACCGAGCGCGGCATCCGTCTGGAGGACGCCCGCGACTACGCCCCCATAGGCTGCATCGAACTGACGATTCCCGGCAAGACGAACCCGCGTGCCGTGTCGGGGTGGTTCAACTCGACCAAGTGCCTGGAGCTGGCGCTCTTCGACGGCGTGGACCCGCGCTCCGGAGAACAACTGGGACCGGCCACCGGAAGACTGACGGAGTTCACCGACTTCGAGGCATTCCGGGCCGCTTATGACCGGCAGGTCGAATACTTCGCCCGACGGATGGTCTACCACTGCAACCGGGGAGAGCTCGCGCAGAGAGAGCGCGGTCCCCTGCCGTGCTGGTCGGTGCTGACCGACGACTGCATTGGACGCGGTCGCGAGATTACCGACGGCGGCGCGCGCTACGACTACCACTCGGTCTGCTTCATGGGTACGCCGACCACAGCTGACGCCATGTGCGCTCTGCGGCAGCTGGTCTTCGAGGAGGGTGTCGTCGATGCGAATCGGTTGCTGCAGGCCCTGCGGGTCGACTTCGAAGGTCACGCCGCGCTGCGACAACAGCTGCGCCGACAGGCGCCCAAGTACGGCAATGACAGTCCCGCCGTGGATGAGCTGGCCCGGCAACTCAACGACGACTTCATCGACCTGATGGACCGAATGCGCAGCCCTGTGGGCGGGCGCTACCATGTACACCTGTTCTCATTCCACCTCAATATCCCTTTCGGCAAAGTGGTGGGCGCGACGCCGGACGGCAGACGGGCGGGAGAACCCCTGGCCTACTCACTCTCCGCCCACCAGGGCCGCGACGAACAGGGAGTGACGGCTCTCGTCAAGTCAATCTCGCGCATGCCCCACGAACGCGCCGCCGGGGCATCGGCCGCGATTCTCGAACTCGACCCCGCGGTGGTCGAGGGTGAGGCGGGCGTGTGCCGGCTGCTGCAGCTCATCTGCAGCGCCATCGAGCTGGGGGTTGGCCAGATGCAGTGGAACATCACCACGGTGGAGCGTCTGCTGCAGGCGCAACAGGACCCGGAGACGTACGGCAACATTCCCGTGCGAGTGGCCGGGTACTCACAGAAGTTCAAGCTGCTCAACCGCGAGCTGCAGGACCACATCATCGCCCGCACGAAACACCGGTCCTGAGGACGCACATCTGGTTGAGTCACCGGGATGAGAGACATGCCGACAGCTGACCCCATATTCGACTACCACGCCTTCCGCCGCTATCGCGTTCCCGTGCGAATTGCCCGTCAGGTCTGCGAGTCGCAACGCCTTATCCTCACTAACCGCTGTTCTGGCGCACGGGTTCCTGCGGGTGCGGTGTGAAGACTGCGCTCACGAGCGTGTAGTGGCGTTTTCCTGTCAGCGACGTTCCTGTGGGTGACGCCGTGATGCGTGAGAAACTGCAGCTCGTGCTTCGAGGTGCCGATGCCCTGGACCCCTACGCACATGGTGTCTCCTAGATCTCGGCATAGATCTCGAGCAGATTGTGCTCGGGATCGTAGAAGTAGAGGGTGCGGTGACGACGGGGCTGATCGGTAGGGGGCTCGGCGATCTCGACACCGCGGTCGAGGAGCACCTGGTAGCACTCGTCGACCTGATGGGGCTCGACACGGAAGGCGAGCTGCACGCCCGGGGCCTCCAGGCGCGATCCCTTGCCGTCGTAATCGCGGGTCCGCAGGCGCAGGGAGAACAGGGTGTCGTTGGCGGGGTTGAAGCTCAGTCCCGTGTCCCCTTCGCCCCGTACCTCGAAGGGAAACAGCTCGCGATAGAACGCCTTCATCGTCTCCAGATCGTCGACGAGGAGGATGGTGTAGGTCAGTTCGGTGACGGCCTGCAGCATGGGCGATGGCTCCTGGTGGTTGGTGGGACGAAACCTACCCCGTCCTCCGGGTGGCGTCGACCTGCCGCCGTGCCGTCGCCAGGGACAACCGTTCGTGCGGCGGTTCGTAACGAGGGCCTATTGCAGGGGGTACTTCTCGTGAAGGCCGAGCTCGCGCAGGATTTCGCCAATGGCACTACAGGTTTGCCCGTCGACGGGGATACCACTGAGAGCGCGCTCCTGCCGCTGGCGATAGGCGCGCTCTCCGGGGATCAGGATCTCGTCGACGTCTGAGGCTCTGGGGCTGTTCTTTATTCTTGTGACCAGGGCGTCGACGTGCCGGGTAAACTGGGCGCGAGAGATGAATTTGTCCGGATCAATCGCCAGTGTGAAGAAGCCGTTCTGATCCCTGCCGGTTTCCTCGCCCGTACTGCAGCCGGCCCCGCTGAGCCCGCCGGCGAGGATGTCGACCAACAGCGAGAGCGCAAATCCCTTGTGGCCGACGCTCGGGCTGCCCAGCGGCAACAGGGCGCCTTTCCGGGGGACCGTGAGGATGGCGCCCAGATCGATCAGGGCTTCTCCCGCTTCGTCTATAACCCATCCGTCGGGCGGGGATGCGCCGCGGGCGGCCAGCATTTTCAGCTTGCCCAAAGAGACGACGCTGGAGGAGATATCGATCAGGATGGGCATTTGCGGACGCCACGGGATGCCCGCAGCGAGGGGGTTGGTGCTCAAGAAGGGGGCCCTGCCGCCCCACGGGGCCACAGTGGGATTGCCGCCCGCGTCGTTGACCAGCATCAGGGCTACCAGGCCGTCCTCAGCAGGTTTGAGGAGATAGCTCCCAAGGCGGGCGATGTCATTGGCATTGACAACGCTGACACAGCCTATGCCCATCTCCCCGGCCTTGGTCGAGGCCAGGCGGACGGCTTCGGCGGCGCTTACCGGTCCCAGGGCAAAGCGGGCATCCAGATGGAGGCTGGCCGGCGTTTCCTGGAGGTGTTTCATGGAGGCGCCGGGGATCATGTGGCCATTACGAATGCCGTTGACGTACATGGGAATGCGCATCACACCGTGCGAGTCGTACCCGGACAGTGTCGCTTCCATGAGGGTTCCTACTACGGTGGCGCATTCGTCAGGGGGCACATCGAGGCGACTGAGAATCGCCCGCATCATCTCTTCTAGAAAGGTGTGCTGAAAAAGCCGGGGCTCTGGATCTGCCATATGATTTCCGCTTTCGGTGGCGCAGCGACGGTACGGCAGGCGAGGAGCGCTGCCAAGTGCCGGCTCCGTGCACATTCACTTGATTTGCGGCGGTGGGTCATCAGTCGAAGCGGAAGGAGGAGCAGGATCGTGCGCTACATGGGGATTCTTTCGCGGTCTGCCGGCCTATGAAGGGCGTCGTCTATCTCGGTGACAGCCAGGTCGAGGTGCGCGACTTCGCCACTCCGGCCGCCGGACCGGGCGAGGTCATCGTCGAGATGAAGGTCGCAGGCCTGTGTGGGAGTGACCTCCACAAGTACCACAGCAGCCGTCAGTGGGCTCAGGACCGGGATGGGATGATATCGGGCCACGAGCCTGTGGGCGTGATCGCTGAACTGGGCCCGCATGTCGACGGTCTGGCCGTCGGTGACCGGGTCTGCGTCTACCATCGCACCGGCTGCGGCCTCTGCCCCGACTGCCGCTCGGGCAACGCCGCCTTCTGTGATGATGTGCGTGGCGCCTTCGGCCGCACGCAGGACGGCTCACACGCCGACTTCATGCGGACCGATGCGCGCTACTGCATGCCCCTGCCCGACGAGATTTCCTTCGTCACAGCCACGCAGTTGGCCTGCACGGCAGGCACGTCCTTCTCGGCGCTGCGCAAGATCCCCAACAAGGGCGCCGATGTCCTGGTCGTGTTCGGCCTGGGACCGGTAGGCATGGCGGGATTGCTGCTCGGAATCGGCATGGGATTCCACGGCATCGGTGTCGACGTGCACCCGTACCGCGTGGCGCTGGGTCGCTCGGTGGTTGGCGACGGACTCATCATCGACGCCAGTGGCGAGGATCCTGCCGAAGCGATCCTCGACCACACTCGGGGCCGAGGCGCCTCGGGCGTGTTGGAGTGCTCTGGCAGTGCCGTGGCCCGACGCCAGGCTGCGACAGTTGCCGGCCGCGGAGCCACGGCCGTGTACGTTGGCGGGGGTACCCCCGACATTCAGGTCGACATGGGCGACGTACTGCAGAAGGACCTGACACTGCGCGGCAACTCGGTCTTCTCCATGGCATCCTACTTCGAGGCGGTCGAGTTCCTGCGACGGACGCCGGTACGCCTGGACGACATCGTCACCCACCGCTTCGGAATCGACGAGGCTAAGGAGGCCTTCTCGGTCTTCGATGCGGGTGAGACCGGCAAGGTCATTCTCGAGTGGAGCTAGCGACAGCTCCTGAGCTAGGAACCCCCAGCCGCCGTGCCTCCATCGCGCCGCCATATCGTCGCCGCAATCAGCCCCACAGCCCCGCCGAGCATCACCGCTGCCAGCCACCCCCGTGCCCGTGGGCGAGCAGCACCGGCACCGTCGTCAGCAGCCCGACCTCGATGGGCGCCAGGAACAGATAACCCACGCCGAAGTCGGCCAGGGTCTCCGATTCGTTGCGCGGGTCGACGACACGCAGCAGGGCGATGGCCAAGGCCGTGACCCCCGTGGTCCCATCCCCAGGTAAAGTGGTTAAGTGGTTTCCTTGTGGGACAAGCACCTGGTCCAGGGCAAGACCTTACCGTGCAGGAGTGGTCGCCGGGTGGCGTCAGTAGGCGACGGCCACGGCCTGACGCGAACCCTGGCACTCACGCAGATGATCGTGGCCCCCATCAAGCTCGGGGTTCGCCGGCGTCGGCCGGATCGATCCAACCGACTGTCCTTCCCGTCGGGGCACACGGCCAGCACCTTTGCCATGGCCCGCTACGTACAACAGCGCTACGGTCCGCAGCCTTCGATGCCGCTCTACGTGCTGGCCGCCGTTACCGGCGTGGGCCGCATGGAGGGCAACCGCCACTACCTGTCGGATGTGCTGATGGGCGCCGCGGTGGGCATCGCCGTCGGCAGCGTCACGGGAGCACCACGTGGCGAAAAGTTGACGGTCACACCCACCCCGGGCGGGGTCAGCGCCCGTCTGCGATTCTGAGTTTCAGAGCCGGACTTCGGCCCCCGCCTCCGCCGATTCGTAGATCCCGTTCACCAGTCGCTGCACGCTGATGGCCTCATCCCAGGTCACCACCGTCGACGATCGACCGCGGATGACATCGATGAAAGCCACATGTTCGGCCTGGGTGCGGTTTTCGGGCTCCTCACCGATCACCAGATCCACCGGCGTGACCTCCTGCTGACGATCCAGCGCCACGTAGGGCTCCACACTCTGCACAACACCCAGCGTCCCGTGGATTTCCCAGCCCCAGTTGCGCTCCCGGGGATGCTGCAGCCAGTTGCCCTCGATCGACATGGACGAGCCATCGGCGAAGCGTGCGTGGGCGTGACTGAAGTCCTCCACCGTCACCTCGGATACGTCCCCCTCGAAGTGGATGGGCGGATCGGGCATCCTGTCGATTCGACGGAAGGTCGAGGCGCTGACCGTCAACGGCCTCGGCGCCCCGATGAGCCAGTACACCGCGTCGATGTGGTGTACTGTGGTGGCCGCAATGACGCCGCCGAGCGACATGTCGGCGCGGTGGAAGAACCGCCCCCCGGGGTAGTGCATGTTGTGCCCACCCCAGACGCGGGTGTGGTAGACCTGGCCGAGGTGTCCATCGGCGATGTACTCGTGCACGGCCTGCTCCACCGGCGACTGCCGGATCTGCAGCCCCATCGTGAACCGCCGCTGTGCCGACGTCGCCGCCGCCGCCATGGCCTCCGCCTCGGCCACACTCATGCACAACGGTTTCTCACACAGCACGTGGGCCCCGGCCTGGAAAGCGGCGATACACTGCTCTGCGTGAAATCGCGGCGGTGATGCCACCACGACGTACTGGGGAGCCACGGCTGACAGCATGTCGGCCACGTCGGCGAAGGCACGGACTCCCTCTGCCTCGGCGGCCTTCTCGGCCGCAGGCAGATGTGGATCGACGACGGCTACGACCTGCGCCTCAAGGATTTGCGCCAGACAGCGGAGATGCAATCCGCCCATAGACCCGGCACCGATCACAGCCGTTCGGACTCTCTCCATACTCGCCGTCACGGTCGCGTCGGGCTGCCGTCGGGCAACCGTGTCTGCGTCCACTCCTCGATGGTGTCCTGGCAGGGGTATTTTGCGGCCAGCTCCTCGTTGATGTCGATGCCGAGGCCCGGCTGGTCATTGGGGTACATGTAGCCGTCGTGCACTTCTGGAAGCCCGGGGAAGATCTCGTAACACAGCTCATTGAACCGACACCACTCCTGCACCCCGAAGTTGGGGGCCCAGAGATCCAGGTGCATGTTGGCGGCGTGGCCTACCGGCGAGGTGTCCCCCGGGCCGTGCCAGGCGGTGCGGATGCCGTACATCTTGGCGAAGGCCGCCACGTGTTTGGCCGGCGTGATACCGCCCATCTGCGACACGTGCATACGGATGAAGTCGATCAGGCGGCCCTCGATCAGCGGCTGCCACTCGCGTGGGTGGTTGAACAGCTCACCCATGGCGATGGGCGTGGCGCACTGGGAGCGGATGTTGTGGAACCAGTCGATATCCTCCGGCGCCAGCGGATCCTCCAGGAAGAACAGCTTGAACCGCTCCATGTCCTTGGCGAACTGCACGGCATTGATCGGCACCAGTCGCTCGTGGATATCGTGCAGCAGCTCGACTTCGAAGCCGAGCTCGTCACGCACATGCTCGAAGACCTCGAGGTGGGCTCGGACATAACCGCGAGGATCGAAGTAGGCGCCGGGCTGTGCTCCCTCCGGCCGCGGCTGCTTCGACTCCTTGCCGCCATAGCCGCCCTGCTGCACACGGATGTACTGGTAGCCCTGCTCCATGAAGCCGCGGATGGAATCGACGATCTCCTCCTTCGTCGATCCCCCAGCGTGGGCGTAACAGGCTGCTGCCTCCCGACACTTGCCGCCGAGCAGTTGGTACACGGGCATGCCGGCGCGCTTGCCCTTGATGTCCCACAGCGCCTGGTCCACACCCGAGATGGCGTTGTTCAGCACGGGCCCGTTGCGCCAGTAGCTGTGTACGCAGGACATCTGGTAGATCTCTTCGATGCGATCTACGTCTCTGCCGATGAGGAAAGGCTTCAGGTGTCGCTCGATGGCCGTGTGCACGGCGTTGAACCGCTGCGTAAAGGTGGCACAACCGAGGCCGTACAGACCGGGCTCGGAGGTGATGAGCTTGACGATGACGAGCCGCGAACCGGCGGGCTGCGTCAGGATGACCTGTACATCTTTGATCGTGACTGTGCTCATGAGGCGTGATGTTCCGTTGTAGAGGTGGAAGGTGAGTACGATGCGAACATCTCCGGCTGATACGGCAGGAACTGACCCCGCTCCCGGTACAGTTCGTGGTACTGCTGGACCTTGTCCTCGTCGACATCGACGCCCAGACCGACACCGTCAGGAATACCCCAGGTCGGACCGGTGGCCGTCGGCAACGGCTGCCGGATGATGTCATCCGCCATCATGGCCGCCACCTGCTGATTGCCGTCGACCAGATTTGGCAGGGCGAGACATATGTGGTGCGACGCCGCCGCCATGAGACCCAGCTCGCCGTGGGTATGGCGGCAGACGGTCAACCCTTCCCGATGAGCCGACCAGCTGAGGCGGTGGAACTGGGCCAGCGTGCCCACCCAGTTGCTGCTCAGACACAAGGTATCGGCGGCACGACGTCTGATGACCTCGTGTACATCACAGACACGCCACAGGCCTTCGTTGGCACAGATGGCCACGGGCTGACGTGATCTCACCTCGATCATGTTCTCCACGGGCTCGGGCCAGACAGGCTGTTCGGCGAAGTCGATGCGGTAGCGGTCAAACTCAGCCAGGTTACGGATCGCCTCGTTGACCGTCCACGAGCCGTTGGCATCGATGCGGATCTTGCGCGCCGGTCCGATCGCCTGACGCAGGGCGGCGACGATCTCGCACTCGGACGCGAAGTCGATGCCGACCTTGATGTAGAAGACAGTGTAGCCGGCGTCGACGCCGGCCTTTGCCTGGGCGGCGACGTCCTCGGGAGACCCGTAGGCGAGATAGCAGAAGTAGTCGACGGTATCCCGCCGCAGGCCGCCGTACAGATTGTACAGGGGCTGGCCGGCCGCCTTGCCGCACAGATCGTTGAGGGCCATGTCGATGCCGGCAAAAGCGAAGTTTCCCGTCATCTCACGATGGTACCAGTGGGCAGCCCCGTAGAAGTCTCCGGCGACGGCTTCCCTTTCCCAGGGATCGCGGCCGACGAATAGCGGGATCGCTGAGCGTACGGCCTCATACACGCTCTCCACATTCGGCCCCGGGCAACTCTCTCCCCAGCCGACCTGTCCGTCATCGGTTGTAATCCTGACCACAACCGCGGTGACACCGTCACGCTGAACGCGTGAGCTGGTCTCGCGATGACGGTACGGTACGCTGACGATCGTCGGCTCGATGGAGGTGATCTTCATGCCCACACGAAAAGGCCTGATCCTCTGCTTGTCGACCCGCGCTGGCGGCCATTCCTGATTTCCTGTCGCGCATCCACCGAATCGTACTACATTCCCGGCATGAGCCGACGTGCCCTGATCGCCCTTCTGAGCCTCACCTGTTGCAGCGCCGGCACGGGGAATGCCGACACTCTCGAGAGTTCGCTGCTGCCCTGGCTCGGCATCGACCACAGCGGCGCCCGCACCTCTCTGAGTGATCCCTGGCAGCCTCTCCCGATGCCGTCGATCCTCGTCGCCTTCGACGACGAGGACCTGCTGCGCCGGTACGTCGATGGCGCCAGGACGGCAGATCTGTCCACACGCCAGGTGCGGATGACGGCCATCCTGCCGTTCCCCGGGGCTGCCAACCAGTGGCTGCAGGTGGAGACCGCGGCCGGCGGCGGAGGCTTCTCGGGTCAGGGACGCGGCCGAGACTGGTCCGGGGCGCTGGCCACCGACCGCTCCGTGGGTGGCCTGGCCTACCGCCGCCATGGCTCCAGCCACCGCCTCACCGCCGGGCTGCGCTGGGGCCGGGAGCGGGGTGGCGATCAGGCCGTCAACTTGTACGACTTCCACACGTCGGCTACCGACAGCCGCATGAATCGTTACTTCTGGGACCTGCTGGAACCGACCCTCGGCGACGAGCTGACCTACACCTGGGATCAGGAGAGCCTGGGTGTTGACATGGGCTGGTCTATCGAGTTGGACGAACACCACCGGCTTGGCGTGCAGGGGAGTTGGCGGCGGCGCACACCGAATGCCGTCATCGATCACGTGAATGACGGTTCGAGACAGGAGCTGCGCGGTCCACGTCGGACCGACGTCGATCAGGACACCCGCGAGAACCGCCTTGTCATCGGTGTCGAGCAGCGTCTGGGATCCGCGACCCGCCTGCGGGGAGAGGCGGGTTTCACCGCACGCCACGCGTCCTCTCTGGCACGCCAGCGGGATGTCCCGCGGTCGGACAGCGGCGTTCTGCTCGATATCATCGAGCTGGGCCGCGGCCGGGCCGATCAGCGCGGGGCAGATGTCTCCCTGCGGGGCACGCGGGACGTTTCGGCCCACCTTCGGTACGAGGGTGCCATCACCTGGGCCCGCTCGGAACTGACGGCCGAGGGCGTGGGCAGCACGCCGGTCCTCGGCTACAGCCTCAGGACTCTGCCCATCTCTCACGGCGGTACTTTTTCTCTGACTGGCGATCTGACAACATGGGCCGTCGATACTGGGGTAGAGTTGCGCTGCCGAACTTTCGGCGCTGCCCTCAGCGGCCTGGCCCTGCGCTCGCGCTATCGTGGTCACACGACGGCCGACGCGCAGATGGAGTTCGGCCTGATCGTCACCCCCGTCGACCGGGTGGCGGCTTACGACCTGCATCTGTTCCGGCTGGCCCTGGCGCCGTGGCTGCGGTTGTCGTCGTCGATGGAACTGGAATACGAAATCACCCAGTACGCCGGCCGCCTCCGGGATCGTGACGCTGACCCCGACCCGCAGGCGTCGACATCGACCCATCGCGGCGGCCGCATCCACTCTCTGAGGTTTCGACTGTACCTGTGAATGGCAAAGGACGAGAAATGAAACGAATTGAGATCGTGTCACTGACGATGCTGCTCGTCGCCACATCGGTGACGGTGTGGGCGCAGGATGACGAGGCGGACCTGGTTTTCCAGACGGCGAGAACGGACGCCTATGAGACCTACCTCGACGTGCAGGAAGAGGCCTTGCAGGCTCAGCTGGATGCCGGTGCTGACGTCGACGCGGCGCAGATGTCGCTGATCCTGGTCAAGCTCGCCCGCATTCAGCAGGAGGCGGACCGTACGGTGGAGCAGATCTCTGATGCCGCCAGAGACATCGACGAGGCCCTGAACGATGCCTTGGACGACAATGACCTGGACGACGATGTCGAGGCACGTATCGACAGCGCCGGCGACGACATCGGTGACGCCCTCGGCGACTTCGGCGAGGTCCTCGACGTTGAAGGTGGCGAGATTGCTGATCTGGCCGAGGACCTGCGCGCCAGCGACGCTCCCTTCGAGGTCACCGTCCGGATCGAGAGCGACAGCCAGCGGTTTGACGAAGTCGTGACGATCGCGCGCTCTGACTTTGACGATCTGGAGGAGCTGATCGAGGACGGCCAGGACTCCGGACGGTCGCTGGGTGATGCCCTCTCCGAGCTCGAGGCGGCGGTGGAGTCCTGGGGTGATGCCCTGGACTGGCTCGACATCGCGACATCGACCGAGGACAACCAGGCGGCCATCGACGCCATGCGTACCGCCGTGAGCCATCTGGACTCTTCCTACCTGGCCCTCGAAGCTGCCTTCGACAGCAGTCCCCTGGGCGTCACCCTCGACACGGGAGAATCGCGCGCGACGCTCGCCGATGTCGATGACATTCTCGGCGGTCGCACCTTTGCCGTCGGCTCTCGCACAGTGCGCCCCATTGCACTGATCGAAAACCGCACGGCGGGTGCCTTTCTCGATGACAACCTGTTGCAGATCGCCTTCGTCCTCAGTCGGATGTCGGTCGTCGAGTTCAGCAACGCCGACGATCACGAGACCACTGCCGACCTGTTCGAAGAAGGCAGTGAGGAAGCCGCCTTCTACCGTGCACGAACCGAGAAGGCGCAGATCCGGGGCTGGACGTGGATCCTGCTGACCGCCGGTGCCATGGGTCTCAGTGGTTCTGTCGATGTTATGCTCATCGAGTTCTGGAGCTCATCAAGTCCGGACGAGGAGACACTGCGCGGCTACTTCCCGGAGGGCATGTCTGCGGCTATGCTGCAGGTGCTCGGCGTCGATCTCGTCGTCAACACTTGGGTCCCGCGGGACGAGATGGACGATCACATGACCGTCATGCGTGAGCTGTACGAGACGCGCATCAGCCAGGACGATACCGATAGCGAGGCGTACGCCGGCCTGGCCATCGTGCGCACGTACTTCCTTGTCACCGAGAATCATCAGGACCTGCTGGACGTTATCGAGTTGACGGTGGATGGCGACATCATCGGCATCGTCGACCGCTTTGACACCGAGGACTTCGACTACTCGGCCACAGTTGACAGCATCGAGCAGGATCTCGACCGCGCCCGCGAGGATGCCGACCTGGTCTTCCTCGTACTCGACAAGCTCGATGACGACGGCCTCCCTTTCGACATCGAGATCGACGATGACGTCGTGCCTCTGCCGCTGACCGGTGCCACACTGGATACGGGTCTGGATATCATCGGCGCTCTGGCCACCGCCGCCGCGGCTCTGGCCGAGGCTGGTGGTGAAACCCTCGAGCGTGTTGAAGAATCTCTCGAGCTCGACCTCGACCCCAACGAGCTCGACCTCACCGACACCGAGACGCCGCTCGATGTCGCCCTCGCCCTGGAGGTCTCGAATCCCGACTTCCTGCGCCTGAGTCCGGAAGGGGTCGATGACGTAGCGAAACTGGGTGATGACATGGAAGACGCGCTGGCTGAGTTCTCCGACGCCGTGACAGAGTTCAGCGACCTGGCCGTGGATCTGGAAGAGGAGGATGGCACCGGCGTGGCTGGGCTCGCCGGGGACTTCGACGATTTCTACCAGGACGTGCGCCACGACTTCAGCGATCAACCCGCCACCACGGTGATCGATGGGGAGCCAGTCGATCTGTCGGCCTGGTTCGATCATCCGCCAGAGCAGGTCCTGCAGCACTTCATCTGGTTCCTCGACGACGACGACGATACCGACAACACGCTGGCCGGACTGTTGCCCGGCCGCAGCGTGCAATCAGTGGTGCTCGAGGAACGACTGGCGCCGGTCCCGGAGGACTTTGCCCTCGGGCAGAACTACCCGAACCCCTTCAACAGCGGCACCGTCATCGAGTTCCAGCTGCCGGTGGATACCCGGATCAGCTTGAAGATTCACGACGTGCTCGGGCGGGAAGTGCTACGTCTGAGCCAGGGCGAACGGACCGCCGGATCGTACCGGGTGCTGTGGGACGGCGCTGACGCGGCCGGCGAGCCGCTGGCCAGCGGTGTCTACTACTACCGGTTGCAGGCCGGTGACCATACCCTCACGCGCAGCCTGTTGTTGCTGCGCTAGAGTTGGACGACCGCGCAACCCGCCATCGTGCCTCGTCCATGACGATTCGTCCGCATGGTCTGATCCCCTTCGCGCTGCTCAGCTTGGTCGCGCTGGCGACCGCTCAGCCTCCGGATTCCCTCGTCACCGATACCCGCGTCGAGCTGCCGACCATCGAGCCGGAACGCCAGCCGCGTCACACGGCCGGCGTGCACCGACTCGTGGCGCTGAAGTACGCCAGGATGGCCGAGGGAACCGACCACTTCAGCGCCGCCCTTCCCGAACTGGCTGCCTTTCTCGACAGCGATGTCGAGGTGGCCGATACGCGCTTCGTCAGCGAGGAGCACGATCTCGGCAGTTTCTCCTTCGAGGGGGCCCTGCTGGTGATGCTCACCGGCAATCGCGCCACGCTGAATCCCAACGACACACAGAAGAAAAGGCTGGGCGCTTACCTGCGCGGCGGTGGGTTGCTGTTCGCCGAGGATGTCCGCTCCCTGGCCTTCTTCGACACCGCCCGTGACGTAGGTCAGTCCGGTACACCCTTCGACCGGCAGCTGAAGGCCCTGATCGCCGATCCGCAGGTCCTGGGAAGGGCTGGCAGAAACTGGCGGCCCGTGGCTCGGAACCATCCCCTGTACCGATCCTATTTCCAGTTCCCCGCCGGACCGCCGATGAGCGGCACCGCCGGCGGGCGCCTGGCGAACGCCCGGGTCACGGAGCTGGAACAGCTCGAATACCGGGGACGGGTCGCTGTCGTTTTCTCCGACCTCAACATCAGCTTCGCCTGGTCTACGTCCGAAGCGGTGGGACGCCAGCGATCACTTCAGTTCGGCGCCAACCTCGTGATCTTCGCCCTGGCCCAGTACGCCGCCGGTGACGTCCGCTAGCGGACGGTTCGGCTGCGACGCTGACTCATCGAGGACGACGCCTCGGCGTCTCCATGGAGATCAGGTGCTCAGCCAGGTCACGGGTCAGTCTCTCTCGGAGGTCGCGGTGTCGCTCATCATCGTAGAGGTTGTCCATCTCCTCCGGATCGGCCACTACGTCGTATAACTCACCACATGCCTGACCGGGATAGTCGACCAGCTTGTAGCGTTCACCCCGGATCATCCTGACCTCACCACTCTCGGCAAAGACATACCTGCGGTCCGGGGGAGGGCCACCACGCAGAGCGGCCACGAGGCTGCGGCCCTGGATCTGCTCAGCCACATCGAGACCGGCACTCTCGAGCAGGGTCGGACTCAGGTCGATCAGCTCAACGGGATCGTCGATGACGAGTCCTGCCTGACCTCCCGGAGACCGCACGATGAGGGGCACGCGCAGCCCGACGTCGTAGAGCATGGGGTACTTTTCTGTGCTCTTGGTCAACATGCCGAAGTGTCCGAGGAGTTCGCCGTGATCGGAGCAGAAGGCGATGACACTGTCGTCGAGCCATCCCCGTGACTCGAGGGCGGCGACGATCTTGCCTACCTGATCGTCTACCAGGGTGACAGCCCCATAATAGTAGGCCATCGCCTGACGCAGCTTCGTCTCGTTCAACTGTTCGTAGTCAACCTGCCGGCCCTCGCGCTTGAAGGCCTGGTGAATGGGTGGCTTGTTCGCCAGATCCTGGCCGAAGGTGTCGGGTACGGGCATCTGGGCCGCGTCGTACATCGAAGCGTAGGGCTCCGGACAGTCGAAGGGTGTGTGGGGGTTGGGCAGCCCCACGAACAGAAAGAAGGGCTCCCCAACCCGCTGATCCCGGAGATACTCGACGGCCCGGTCACCCACCCAGGTGTCGATGAACGCCGGCGCCGGGATCGGATTGACGTTGGCCTGGAAGTCGTCCCAGTAGGCATCGGTTCCGTGAATGGCGTACGCCTCCTGCGCTACCTGCCAGTAGCCATTCTCCTGCAGCCAACTTTTGTAGTCCTGGTGCAGGCAGTCAGGCGTCGTCGCGTCCGAGTTCTGACCACCGGACTGCATCGTCTCGTTAAAGGCAGCTGCCTCTTTGTGCGGGAACAGATACAGCTTACCCACGCCGATACTGCGGTAACCGGCAGCACGGAACAACTCGCCGAGAGTGGCTTCCGTGTCCGCCATCGCCGTGTTGTTCGACACCGCCCCATTCACATGCGGGTACCGACCCGTCATGAGTGCCGCACGGCTGGGAACGCATTGCGGGTGCTGGGAGAATGTCTGGGCGAAGCGTACCCCCGAAGCGGCAAGGGCATCGATGTGGGGCGTACGGATGATGTGATTGCCGTAACAGCCGACACAGTCGGCCCGCAGCTGATCGGCCAGTATCAGCACGACATTCCTGCGTTCGGTCATCGACGCTCCAGATGTTGAATGTTGCGACAGAAGGCTATTCCGGCCGGCTGGCCAGCGCAAAGATACCCGCAGAGGCGGCACGAGAGTTGCGCGTTTGTGCCAAACCCCGAAGATTGTGTAGGTCGTACCGCCTCCTGTGCCACCAATCCAACCGTCACGAAACGCCATTCCTCTGATGATCCTGCAACGCCTCCTTCTCTGCCTCACCGTCGTACTTCCTCTGGCGGGCTTACCGGACCCAGCATACGCCTCCTCCATCGATCAGACAGAAGTCGAACGAGTGGAGGATCTGTCAGAGGGGCTGGCCAACCAGCTCCACGACTTGTCCCTGTCCATGCGGGATCGGGACATGACGGCCATCGCCACGCATTTCGGCGCCGGGCTGTCGGCCACGCCCTGGCCTGGCCTCAGCGATCGTTCCGCGCCTCAGTCCAGATGGGTCGAACACCTCGAGGCGCCAATCCCCACGGCCTCGGTGGGCCGGCGCGCTTTTCTCGCCAGCTGGCAGGATCTGCTCGGCGCTCATGCAAGCATCGAAGATGTCCGTCTCAAGGTGAAATCAGCCGACTTCGAGGGAGTGGACAGTCCGCGAGCCGAGGCCCTGATCGCCATCGCCATCGTCGGGCGCACCCCTGCCGACCAGCGCACGTGGGTGGAAGCCAAGGCCCACCTGGGAGCCGATCAGACCGATGGACGGTGGCACATCGATCACCTCGAGCTGAGCAAGCTGACGATCCGTACGGCACGCGTCGATCTATTCAGTGAAGTGTCGCTGCCGGCCGGTGTCTACCAGGCGGCCCCACCTTTCGGCACACCTGGCAATCCCAGCTTCATTGCCCACGGCGTAGCGTTGGGTGATGTCGATATGGATGGTCGGCTCGATGCCTTCACCACCGGCCATGGCGGTAACTTCCTCTATCTGAATCAGGGCGACGGCACCTTCACCGAAGTGGCTGCCCACGTGGGTGTACAGATCACACCCACCGCCACGGCACCGCTGTTCGTCGACGTCGACAACGATGGCGACAGCGACCTGTTCCTCGCTTCCACCGGCCACCAGATGCTGTTCGAGAACCGTTTGGTACCCGATGGCAGCCTCGAATTCCGTGACGTCTCCCTGATGGCGGGTGTCGACCGGTTCGCCCAGGGATACAGTGCCGTCACTGCCGATGTGAACGGCGATGGATACCCCGACATCTACGTGGCATCCTACAATAAGTACGGCGTCGTCATGCCTGATTCATGGTCGCAGGCGACCAACGGCACGGCCAACCTGCTCTTCGTCAACCAGGGCGATGGCAGCTTCCTCGAACGGGCTCGGAAGTGGGGTGTCGCCGACAGCCGCTGGTCCTATGCAGCTCACTTCGGCGACTTCGATGGCGATGACCGTCAGGACCTGTATGTGGCCAACGACTTCGGCCAGAACGCTCTCTATCTGAATCAGGGCGACCACTTCACCGACGCCGCCGGCGAGCTGGGTCTGCTCGATCCCGGAAATGGCATGGGCGTGTCCCTCGGTGACTACAACAACGACGGGCATGTCGATCTCCACGTCACCAACATGTCCTCCACCGCCGGCAAGCGGATCCTCAAGCGGCTGTTTCCGCAAGAGTCGAGCGAAGTGGATGCAACGCGGGTACTCGGTAAGCTTGCTGCCGGCAACTCCATCTTCCGCAACCTTGGCGATGGCACCTACGAGGAAGTGAGTGCCACCGTCGGTCCCCTGTCGGCCGGTTGGGCCTGGGGTGGTGGCTTCGTCGACCTTGACAACGATGGCTGGCAGGACATACACGCACCCAACGGCTTCGTCTCCGGAAAATCTCTCAAAGACACGTGAAGCCTCTTCTGGCGCCACGTGCTGGCGTCGTCAGTGGAAATCGAAGAAACGGGCAATCAGCAGTACCAGACCGACCATATGGGCAAGCTCTTCGAGCAGGGCTTCTCCTTCAGCGGCTTTGAGCGTGACAAGCTCTACCTCAACGTGAAGGGCCAGCGCTTCGTCGATATCTCGGGCCTCTCCGGCCTCGATTCGGTCACCGACGGTCGTGGTGCGGCCTATGGTGACTTCGATGATGACGGCGACCTCGACATCTTTCTCACCGCGCTCCAGGGCCAGGTCCATCACCTGTTCCGCAACAACATCGGCAATGACAACGGCTTCGTACGAGTCTCGCTGCAGGGCACCGACAGCGGCACCGACGCCTTTGGCGCCGTCGTTCGTATGGGTACGTCCGCGGGTGTGCTGACCAGGATCAAGGCCGGTGGCAGCGGCTTCGTCTCGCAGAGCGACCCCCGGCTCCTGTTCGGCATCGGCCAGGATACCTCGGTATCCTGGATGGAGGTGCACTGGCCGTCCGGCACGGTGCAGCGTTTCGATGAGGCCAGTCCCGGCGCCGGCGTCGCCCGGGCCGGGGCCTCGCTGCGTATCGTCGAAGGTCAACCGGAGACGACGGCCGTCGAGGAGACAGTCTTCTCTCTACCCGATCCCTCCGCACCCGGGGATGTCGTGTTCCACTCCCTTCGTCAGCAGCGGGGCGACGAGTTCCCGGCGGTGGCCCTCGTCGACCAGCGAAGCGGCGAAACGCACGACTTCGGGACCTGGCGCCAGCCCGGCCGACGTTATCTGGTCAACCTGTGGGCCACCTGGTGTGTGCCCTGTCGACAGGAGATGCCGGAGCTGGAGAAGCTCTACCCCGAATTGCAGGCCGCCGGTGTCGACCTGCTCGGCATCAGTCTCGACACGGGCAAGGCGCGGATGAAGGTGCCGCGCTTTCTCGACCGTGCCGGTATCACCTACCCGAATTTCACCACTGAAGAGAGCGCCCTGGAACAGCTGTTCAGCGGCGACCAGATCTTCGTTCCGCTTTCCTACGTCATCGACGCCCAGGGCCGTATCGACGCCGTGTTCAGCGGCTGGTCACGAGAGTCGGAGGCAGCGATCCGCAAGCTGATTCAGTAGCCGCCCTGTTCCTGGGAAACAGCTGTACAAAATCGGAGAAACGCCTCAGATGCGATCCACCCTCGTCACTCTCGTCGTCATCGCTCTGCCCCTCATGAGTTCGGCAGAGCCCATGTCTCTGCACCCGGACGTCACCATCGAACGCCTGCTCGGCGCCGGCAGCAACCCGGTTCGTCTGGTGAAGGATCCCGTCGACAACAGCCTGTACCTGCTCAAGACGAACGGCGAGATCAACTTCGTCGACCTCGAGGAGGGTACGCTGCAACGGCTCTACAGAAGCACGAACCATACGCTGCGTGAAGCCCAGGGACTGGCCATTGATTCTGACGGTACGATGTACGTCAGTGGCTTCCGGGCCTCGGGCAACACCCAGACGGCCACGGTGATGCGGGGCGTCATCGATGCCAGTGGCGAGCGCGCCTGGTCACAGGTGGCTACCACCGAACCGTTTGAGTTGAGCGATTCGTGGTACAACCATCGGGTCAACGATGTCGCCATCAGCCCCGACGGCCGGTTCCTCTTCGTCAACAGCGGCTCGCGCACCGAACACGGCGAGGTGCAGGACAACAACGGCGCCTTCCCCGGACTCAGAGAGACCGGTCTGACGGCGATCATGCTGCGCCTGCCCATCGACGGCGAGGATATCCTCTTGCCAAACGACCGCGAGGCGCTCCGGGATGGCGGCTACCTGTTCGCTGAGGGATTGCGCAACAGCTTCTCCGTAGCGTTTGCGCCCAACGGAGATCTCTTCGCCACCGAGAACGGCCCCAACCGTGACATGCCCGAGGAACTCAACTGGATCCGGGAGGGCCATCACTACGGCTTTCCCTGGCGCATGGGTCGCCTCGACACACCGCAGCAGTTCTCCGGGTACGATCCCACCGGCGACCCGCTCCTGCTGCGCAGCCAGCGCAATGCCGGCAACGGACTCTACGCCGACGATCCTGACTATCCGCCGCCGCCGAGACAGTTCACCGATCCTGTGCTCAACATCGGTCCCGACGCCGACAAGTTCCGTGACCCCGAAAGCGGCGAAGTACGCGATGCCAGTGACGAGGGTGTGGCCCTGGCGACCTTTACCACGCACCGCTCCCCCCTCGGCCTGGTGTTCGACACCGAAAACGCTCTAGGTGGTGAGTTTCAGGGCGCTGGCTTCGTGCTCGCCTGGAATGGTGGCAGCAACGACCTGATCAGCCCTCTCGGTGATCCCGGCCAGGACCTGTGTCTGTTGAAGCTGAGACGCGAGGGTGAGGGGTATACGACCACGGTGACACAGACCGTCGTCGGCTTCGTCAATCCCATCGATGCCGAGTTGATCGGCAACACCATGTATGTGGTGGAGCACGGTGGTTCTCGGGGACTATTCCGTATCGAGTTTCCCGCCGCCATCACTGCAGTCCTTGGCGAGGAATCACTGCCGCAGTCCTTTCTTCTCGAGCAGAATCATCCCAACCCGTTCAACTCCAGCACATCGATCCGGTTTGAATTGTCCGCACCGTCCACCGTTGAGCTGACCGTCTACGATCTGGCCGGTCAGAAGGTGTCGACCCTGGTATCCGGGTTCCGCGAGGCCGGATCCTATTCCTATACCTGGAACGGTCTCAACGATGGCGGGTACGCCGTCGCCAGCGGCACCTATGTGTACCGGCTGTCCACTCCTGACGGACATCGACAGAAGAAGCTGTTGCTGCTGCAGTAGCCGTCAGTCCGCTCTCTGATACACCCGGACGAAGTCGACCTCGAGTCGCTGCGGAAAGATCGATTCGTCCACGCCTTTCACGCCGCCCCAGTTGCCGCCTACGGCGATGTTGAGGATCAGGTGGAAGGGACGGTCGTAGGGCCAGACCGTCCAATCACGCTCCCCCGGCGTGTGGGTGAAGTACGCCTCGTCGTCGACGTAGGCGGTGAGATGTTGCGCATCCCATTCGAGGGCGTAGGTGTGGAACTCTGACTGGGCGTCGACAATCTCGATCTGGCGGCCGATCTGCGTTCCGTCCATGTGATTGTGGGCCTTGGTGTGAACGGTGGCGTGGATGACTCCCGGGTCGTAACCGACGTGCTCCATGATGTCGATCTCGCCGTTGTCCGGCCAGCTGCCATCCCCAAGATCCCAGTCCCTGGGCAGCATCCAGATCGCCGGCCAGGTGCCGCGGCCGTGCGGCAGTCGGGCGCGGATTTCGAGACGTCCGTACTGCCAGTCGGCACGTCCCCGGGTCACCAGTCGCGCTGATGTGTAGTCCATGCTGTCCAGCCATGCTTCGCGCCGGGCTTCGATGATCAGAAGACCCTCCTCGATACGGGCGTTCTCAACCCGCCCTGCGGTGTAGTACTGGAGCTCGTTGTTGCCCCATCCCTGTCCGCCCACATCGTAGTCCCAACGAGTGCTGTCGGGCAGGCCGGCTCCGTCGAACTCGTCCGCCCAGACGAGGGACCACCCCTCGGGCGAAGCCGACGAAGGGGCCGGCGTGGTGCCGCCGTGAATCACACACCCCCCCAGGGCGAGTACCATCAGAGTAAGGGTGACCCGGAGACAACCGGTCTGCAGTTGGGAGAATGTCATGGCGCCTGACTCGAGATGGATTGATGCGGACGGGGTGATGGTGCGCTGTGGCCTGTTGCCCTAAGGTATTACAACACCGGACATGGAGACGAGAATGAGACCACTGCGCCTCAGCACGCTGAGCCACGCTCACGGACACATCAACACCTACTGCGGCGTCCTGCGCGATCGCGATGACGTCGAACTGGTGGCCACCTGGGACGACAACCCGGCCCGTGGGCAACGAGTGGCTGAACAGTTCGGCCTGGAAATACGTGACTCGGTGCGGGCCGTCGTCGAGGACGACAGCATCGACGCTGTGATGATCGGCTGCGAGACGAATCGCCACGCGGACCTGGTGGAGGAAGCCGCGGCGGCCGGCAAGGGCATCCTGCTGCAGAAGCCGATGGCCACCACTCTGGCCGACTGTGACCGCATCATCGCGGCCGTCGAGACCCACGATGTGCCCTTCAGCATGGCCTACCAGATGCGCCAGGACCCGGTGAACGTGAAGATGAAGGAACTGCTCGACGCCGGTGCCATCGGCCGCCCGGCCATGGTTCGTCGTCGTCACTGCCTCAACGTCCTGCTCAATCCCGCCTTCTCACAGGGAGACACCGCCTGGCATGTCGACCCGGTGGCCAACATCGGCATGTTCTTCGACGACGCCATGCATGTGGCGGACTGGTTCTACTGGATGCTGGGGGCCCCCCTCAGCGTCATGGCGGAAATCGACAACATTGTCACCGACGTGGCGCCGGATGACAACGGCCTGGCCATCTATCGCTTTGCCGGCGGCGTCATCGGCATCCTGCTCAACTCCTCAACGACAGTCGCCGCTATCGGCACCACCGAGCTCTACGGCGACGAGGGTACGATCCTGCAGGACTACGGAGACAGTCCGGCCACAACCGCGCCCCGACCGGTAGACGCCGTACCGTTGCGCTCGATCCGACGTGGTGATGACAAGTGGGTCGAGTATCCCCTGGCGATCCCTGGCAGCCAGGGTGAGCGGATCGCGGCCGTTCCGCGGCCCTTCGTCGACTATCTGCGCGGTGACGGGGCAGCGCCGGTGTCGGCGCAGGAGGGACGGGTGTCGGTGGAGATGGTCCTTGGGGCATACCGGTCTGCGACCGAGGGACGGCGTGTGGGTTTCCCGCTCGCCTGAGCAGACGACTGACCTGCCCCCACATATGTATCCACATCCAGAGTTAGGATGTGGCTGCGAATTTCGGTTTGATGACCACCGGTGCGGGTGGTTGATATCCTAATGCGCTGTGAGGTCGGCGGCGATTGTAGTGCCGCCTCCAAGCGTCGGTCAACACTTTCGCTTCCTGCACACCGGTGAAGATTTCGCCGTTTAGCAGTTCGTCTCTGAGCTTGCCATTGAAGCTTTCGATGTATCCGTTCTCCCAGGGGCTACCAGGTTCGATGTAGAGTGTCTGCACGCCCAGTCTGGCGAGCCGGGATCGTACTGCCTTTGCCACAAACTCGGAGCCGTTGTCTGACCGGATGTGCTTGGGGACACCATACCTCAACATCAGCTATGCCAGCGTACGCAGCACCTCGCGTGATGTCTGTTTGCGAGACACCTCAATGGCCAGACACTGCCGGCTGTATTCATCCACCACCGTCAGAAATTTCAACTGCCGACCGTCACCCGTCCTGTCGAAGACAAAGTCATAGG
>PBSR01000194.1 GCA_002726335.1 Gemmatimonadaceae bacterium | reverse complement strand
AGAACTGCCAGGGGTATTCTGCAGGGTTTGAGCATGGCCTGATAAGGAAGGCCGTTGCTCCGGAGCTCTCAAGTGCCCTCAGATATCCTGCCCCGACTGAATGAGGTACTGGAACCACATGAACAATGTCTGCTTCGTCCGGGGAAACCGCTGCGGTTGACATAGGGGTCCCACCATTCGGAGCTGATATGACTCGCCGGACAAATTGCCGAGATTAGTTGACGGATATGAGTGGACGCGATAACACCGACGAGCCGGCCTGGCTGCTGAGATGGCTGTGGGCGATGGCCCTGTCCTGCGTCCTGATGGTGGCTCTTGGCGGGCTGGTTCGCCTGACACATTCGGGATTGTCGATGGTGGACTGGCAGCCGGTAAGTGGCGTCCTGCCGCCCCTGTCTTCGGACGCCTGGCAGGCCGCCTTTGATGCGTACCAACAGACGCCGGAGTATCAGCAAGTCAACGCCGGCATGTCGCTGGCCGATTTCCAGATGATCTTCTGGCCGGAATTCATCCACCGCATACTGGGTCGGATCGTCGGTCTCATCGTCGCTGTACCGTTGATCGTCGGCCTGCTGCGCGGTCTGTTCCCGGGCCGCTTGCGGATTCACCTGGTCGGCATCGGTCTGCTCTTTGTCGCCCAGGGGGTGATGGGCTGGCTGATGGTCAAGAGCGGGCTGGTGGACGATCCCAAGGTCAGCCCCTACCGCCTGGCCCTCCATCTGGCTCTGGCCCTGACGCTGCTGGCCTGGTGTCTGTGGCTGATCTTCGAACGACGCTGGCCGCCGGCCGTCGGCACCGCCGACAGAAGCATATCACGTCTGGCGCAGGGACTGTTGGCGGTGGTGGTGGTGCAGATCCTCTTCGGCGCCCTGGTCGCCGGCCATCGCGCCGGTTACGTCTCGGCGACCTTCCCGAAGATTCACGGTCATTGGATACCGGAAGGCCTGGGGCGCGACCCCTCGTGGTGGGCGAATATCGTCGCCAATCCGCTGACCCTGCACTTCGAGCATCGCTGGCTGGCCTTCGTCGCGCTGGCGCTGGCCTTCGCCCTGTACTACCGCCTGCGTCAGTCAAAATCCCCGGCAACGTTGCGACGGGCAGGTACGGCACTGTTGTGTGCCCTGCACCTGCAGATCGCTCTCGGCATCGCCACGATCCTGACCTTCGTGCCGATCTGGCTCGCCTCACTGCATCAGATGGGGGCCATCGCTGTGCTCGGTTGCAGCTGGTTGATCGTGCAGCAGACGCGCCGGTAGTCAGCGACCCTGGCGCAGGAGGCGCACGCCGACGCCTCCGTCCGGAAAGTCCTGGGCGCCGCCGTAGCGGAAGGAGGAGCGCTGCCCCATGGCCCCGGCCATGAAGATACCGCTGCGCGTGGAGCGGAAGCGGCCGGTCTCCGGTCCCGTGGGATCGATCTGAGGCTCCTCCGGGTACCGCCCGCTCCAGTCATGGACCCACTCCCAGACGTTGCCGTGCATGTCGTACAATCCCCACGGATTCGGCAAAAGGACACCTACGGGTTGGGCGAAGTGTTTGCCGCTGTCCCAGGTGTTGGTGCGGTACCAGGCGTAGTCGCCCAGCAGCTCGGGGTTGTTGCCGTAGGAGTAACTCGTCGTCGTCCGTGCCCGGCAGGCGTACTCCCACTCGGCTTCGGTGGGCATGCGATACAAGGGAAGGCCCTCGAAGTCGTTCATGGCGGCGATGAGATCCTGCGAGTCATCCCACGAGATGAAGACCGCCGGATGATCCGGGTGATCGACCACGCCCGGCAGACCGAGCCACGGCTTGGTTCCCATCACGTCTTCCCACTGACGCTGGGTGATCTCGTAGGTCCCCAGGTGGAAGCCGCGGCTGATCGTCACCTCGTGCCGCGGTCCTTCGAAGGGCATCATTTCCTGCATCATCTCCGAGGCGCCCATCATGAAGGATCCGGGTTCGATCCAGATCATCTCCAGTTCGCCCCCGGGCATCGGAAAGCTGGCACTCTTGACGCGGGCCGCGGCGCCGGCGCCCGGCGCCGGCTCGACGTTGTCGCCGTCGACGGAGCCGAACTCCTGCAGGGGGATGACCTGCACATCCTGACGGTCGCCGAAGCGTTCGCGAATGTCGTACGGGTTGTCCACCGCCACGTACAGCACGCCGGCCTGCGTGTCGACATCGATGCAGTGCGTCGGTTGGCCGAGCAGGCGGTAGGTGGTCACCCGCTTCAGGGTGGCGACATCGAAGACCATGACGAAGCCGGCGGTGTGGGAGGCCCCCGCGGCATCGCTGGCGGCCACGTAGATGAAGCGATCATCGCTGGTGACAGCGCGGGGAAAGGCACCCGTGGGCAACTCGCCGATCTTGATCAGACCGTCCACGGAGAAGACTTCAACCATGTCGATGCGCACGTTGGCACGGCTGTCGACGAGGCCGTGGGTGATCACCTCCTCCGGGGTCACCAGTTCGCCCGCGCTGATCGTGTACACCCGTTGTCCGTCACGACTGACGTGGAGATCGACAATGGGGCCGCGGGTTTCGCGCTGCTGCAGGTAGCGGACCTTGGCCAGGTCGGTGAGGTCGTACTGGAAGATGCGATCCCGTGTGGCGATATAGAAGTGGGAACGATCTCCGTCCGCCTCCAGCAGACCCACGGGGGGGATCACCTTGTCGAAGACTCGTCGGTCCAAGTCGAAGCGCCGGGTCTCGCCGTCGTCGTTGAAGCTGTCAGCCAGATCCAGAGTGGAAGACACGAAGAGCGACGGATCGGGGCCTGTGACCACGTACGCCGGCGTGAACTCCAGCGGGATCCGGTCGACCTGTTCGCCAGCATCGAGATCGACGACGGCGACTTCGGCTGCCCCCAACAGGGCCACGTAGAGCCGGTTGCCACTGGCATCCAGGGCCAGATCGGACGGCCGCGAGCCCAGGGCCAGGCGCCTCTCGATCTGGTGCGAATCGCGGCCGATGACGTAGAGCACACTCCTGTCAAAGTCGGTGGCGTAGACGTAGGGTCGTTTGGGATCGGCGACGATCTCGGAGATGGGGGAGCCGATGGTGATCAGCTCCAGCTCCGCCTCATTGCGGCCCCAGACCTGTTGACCCGACGTGGGCAGGTCGGTGCCACAGCCCGCCATGGCGAGCAGCACCCAGCCGGACAGGCCGATCCTCAGCAGGGCCCGCAGGTAGTTCGGGACAGTCCCCATTCCAGTTCTCCTAGTTCGTCTCGGCCTCGGCGGCGGCGACGGTCAACATCTGGTCGGCCGCCAGATCGAGCAACTCCTGCGTGCCCCCGCCCGGCCAGCGGATGTGCACGCGCTCCACGCGTTCATTGCCGCCCAGACCGAAGAACAATCGCGTGTCGCTCTGTGACAAGTAACTCGACCCGCTGTGTACCTCGCGGATCATGCTCAGGGTTCCGGTTTCGACCTGCACCCGGGCGCCGATGGCATCGCGATTGTCTCCCCTGCCGACCAGCCGCAGTCCCAGCCAGTGCTCGCGGTTGCCACCGTCGTTGCGCAACAGAGCGGGCGCCGCACCGGCGTTCATGACCAGGATGTCCTGATCGCCATCGTCATCGTAGTCGGCGACGGCCACACCCCGGCTGACTCTGGCATCGCCAAAATGAGGCCCCGACTGCAGCGAGACGTCGGCGAAACGACCATCACCCTCGTTGTGAAATAACTGGTTCGGCTCTTCGAAGGCGAGCCCTTCGGTAAGGATGTCGATGTTCTCATGGACGTGTCCGTTGGCGACGAACAGGTCGAGGTAGCCGTCGTTGTCATAGTCAAAGAGTCCGGCCCCCCAGGCGACGAAGCCGAAACTGGGCAGGGCCAGTTCGGCCTGGACGGAGACATCAGAAAAACTGTCGTCTGATTCATTGTGGTAGAGGGCGTTGTATTCAAAGATAAAGTCAGTGACGAGAAGGTCGAGACGGCCGTCGTTGTCATAGTCGCCGAATTCGACGGCCATGGCGCCCGATTCGGCACCCGACTCGTTGTACGCCACCCCTGCCCACAGGCCGATTTCGGTGAACTTCTCGCCATCGTTCCGGTACAGATGGTTTGGCGTGCGATCGTTGGCGACAAACAGATCCGGGTCGCCATCGTTGTCGTAGTCGGCGAAACCACAGCCCATGGCCTTGCCCAGGTTCGGGTTGAGGCCGACCTCGTCGCTGACATCGGCGAACACACCATTCCCCTGATTCTGGTAGAGCACGTCCGCCTGGGCACCGTAATCCCGCGGCCCCGGATACAACCGGAAGCCTTCGCGGAGGGACACGAGATTGCGCGCCGCAACCTGCTCCAGGTCGAAATCCAGATAGTTGCCGACGAACAGGTCGAGATCTCCGTCCACGTCGACGTCGGACCAGGCGACGCCGACGCTCCAGTCTGCATGATCCACCCCGGCCTGCGCGCCGACGTTCGTGAAGCGTCCCGCTCCCTGGTTCTGGTAGAGCACGTTGGCTCCATAGTTGGTCACATACAGATCGACATCGCCGTCGGCATCGTAGTCGGCGGCGGCGCAGCCCATGCCGAAGCCGCGGTCGCCGGTGCCCGACGCTGTCGTGGCCGGTGCGAAGCTGCCGCCCCCCCGGTTGGTATAGAAGGCGTTGGCGGCGCGTTCCTCGGGGGCTCCGGCCAAATCGTACCCGTTCACCAGGTACAGGTCCTGATCGCCGTCGCCATCGGCGTCAAAGAAGCAGGCGCCGGCACCCGTCGTCTGCAGGATGTTCCGCAGAGAGCCCTCGCCATAGGTGTGTTCGAAAAGAATACCCGCCTGTCGGGTGACGTCGGCGAATACGGGCAGCCTCGGGCGCAGCTTGACGATGCCCACTTCATCCATCTCCAGCACCTGCACGGCGAGTCGATACACCTGCCCCCGCAATCCCTCCCGCGGGATCTCGATCCGTTCGCCCCAACGCCGATAGCCGATCATGCTCACCGTCAAATCATACGTACCCGGGAGAACGTCGAGATCGAATTGGCCTTCGGTGTCACAGAACGTGCCGAGGGAGTCATTCAGGGAGACGTTCGCCGCAGCCAGCGCCTGGTCATTCGAACCATCGAGCACCTGTCCGGCAAACGGAACGGCCAACGCCGGGGACGCAGCCAGCACGGCCCACAACCAGACGAAGCGGCCTCTAGTACCCCTAGTACCCATAGTAGTACAGTTGTGTGAACAGCCGGTCGTCCTGAGGCTGGATGTCCGAGGCAAAGTGGTGCCGCCAGTGCAGCCGCACCGTCAGCAGCCGCGCCAGCGATCGCCAGACGCCGATCGTGGTCTGTGCCCGCACGGCATCGTCGGCAGAGCGATCCTCGTCCCAGAGGCGCGCCTGGGCCTCGATTCCCCAGAGTGGGTTCGAGGGCAGGATCTGGTTCCAGCCGACGAGGACACCTCCCACGGGCGTCGTCTCATCGGCGCCGAGGGTCAGCTCCGCCTTGAGCACGGTGAACGGTTCGTGGTACATGTAGACCAGATCGCCGGCCATACGCCAGCGGCGCTGCAGGTCGGATGACCGGCCGAAGCGGGCGACGTTGCCGTAGAGCATGGAAACGCCGTACTGCACATCCCGGTAGGTGGGCATGCCGATCCGTCCGCTCCACAGATGGCTGCCCCGCTGGCGCCGAAGATCGTGGGCCATGCCGAGGGTTGCTGCCGTTTCGAGGGCAAACTCCCCCCAATCCGCCTGCATGGCGATGCCCCAGTCCTTCTTGAAGCCGAGGTCGAAAGCGGCCAGGGGTTGCAGCGTCTCGCCTCGCGGTTCGGCGATCGGATTGAGACCGAAGGGCAAGGGGAAACGACCCAGCCGCACTCTCAGATCGGAGACGGGCTCGACGTAACGGACCCAGGCATCCTGGAGCCGGACCTCGGACCGGTCCTTCTGCGGATCGTACACCAACTGTAGATACAGATCGATGGCGTCGACATTCCACTCGCCAGGATGGGGATCGGCCGCCTTGTACAGATACTCGAGGCCGGCGGAGCTGTTCAGTGGCGTGGGATGGAAATCGAGTCGCGCTTCTTCGCGAGAATAGAGAGCGGCGAGGTTGACCTCGCGATAGAGCAGCTTGCGCTCGGTGGGAAAGGCCGGCGACATCGCCCCGAGCAGGATGACAGCGAACGGGAGCAGCCAGGACCTGCCCATGGAGCGGATCAGAACGTGAACCCGGCTCGGGCCGTGATCCCGCGGAAGTCGTCGTCCAGCCAGCTGCGCCCGGGCGTCTGGCCTCCCAACTGGTCTTCCAGCCAGCCGGCTTCGGCGGGGTCACGATCGTGCAGCTGCTCGAAGAAGAAGCCTGCCGACAACGAGATGGGAATCCCCGTCAACGCATAGGTCAGTTCACCACGACCGGCGAAACCACGGGGAGAGCTGCGCCCGAACCAGCGGCTGTCCAGTTCATTGTCGTCAAAGAGCATCTGGTACTGGTAGCGACCGGCGGCTTCTCCCGACAGTTCGGGGAAGAGGGACAACTCGCCGCTGAATGTCACTTGGCGATGTACCGGAAGTCGGGGCCTGACGGAGAGTCCCCAGCCACGCGCCTCATTGACGACCCGCTCGACACCGGTGCCGTATAGTCGCTGATCGGAGTTCAACTGAACATCGGAGACGAGCTCGTACTGGCTGAAACGGTAGACGGCGGCCACGCCGAGCCAGCCGAGTGGCCGGAACTCAAGGTCGAGGACCAGCTCCTCGCGTCCGTCCTCGACGGCAAAGTTCTTCCGGCTGCGAAACAGAGGGTCCGACAATGGTGACGCCCCCGCAGCGCTGAAGTCCCCGGAGAGGTACGAAGTCCCCAGAGACCAGCGACCTCCGGGCAGATGCACGCGTACGTCGGGTCCGGCCTGACCGGCGCGCGGGGTCATCTCATAGTCGCCCCACTGCCACTGGCCGTAGTAGTAGCGGACGTCCACATCGAGACGGAGCTTGCTCTCGGCTGTGGCCCCGTCGACCACGGAGGCCAGCAATATCAGCGGGCAGAGCCACGAAATTGCGGTGTGTGGGAATCCGGCCAAGTCTCAGGTCTCGTTCGGGTTGCGCGGGCGTTGTGACTAAAACAGGATAAATATACGCGTGTGTCCGGGTCTGCGGTATTGCGCGACGTCGAAGTCTCAGAAAGACCTCTTGTGGGACACTGTTGTCCCACATTTCGGGGGGAGTGGAGCCTGTTGGTCCGTGTGCGGCACTGCAAGGACAATGAACAGCCTGGGGCACATGATTGGCGGTTCGATTTGGCTTTGCGCCCAAAGAGAAACACGCCTATTCTGGAATCATCGGATCACCATCAATTCTGGAATCATCAGGATCGAAAGCCGCCCATGCCGAATCCCGCGTTCCAAGTCGCATACGTCATCGACCGCAGGAATGACATCCTGTGGTTCCTGGCGTTGCCCTTTGCCGCCGTTCTCTTCGCCGTCTTTGCCCAGCAGAATCTCCCGGGGGGGGCACTGGTAGGGGTCACCCTGTGGATCACCGTGCCCCACTTCATGCTCACCGGGGTGCGTCTCTATGGCACGCCGGAGGAGTATTCACGCTGGCGTGATCGGCTTGTGTGGAGCCCCGTCCTGCTGATCGGACTGGCCTTCGTCCTGATCAAGTACGCACCCCTGACCCTGGTGCTGCTCATCCTTCTGTGGGACCACCAGCACAGCTTCATGCAACAGCACGGCTTTGCCAGGATCTATGACCGCAAAGCCGGGGCGGGGTCGCTGTCCACGAAGAACTTCGACCTGGCTTTCAACTGGATCTTCTTCGGCAACATGCTGATCGTGTCGCCGCTGTTCTCCACAATCTGGGTGAGCATGCTGCACCAGTGGCGGATTCCCATCGGCGCTGAGAGCGTGGAGATGATCCAGTCGGTGTCCTGGGTGATCACCGCCGTCTACGGCCTCGTTTACGTTGCGCACGCCGTGTACTGTGTCCGTCAGGGGCATTCGCTGAATCCGCTGAAGTACCTGTTCCTGCTGGCCAGCTACTTCCTCTGGTACTACACGAGTTTCACCAGCGAATACCTGATGGTCTACGCCGTAGCCCATCGCATCATGCACGGCGTTCAATACAACGTCATGATCTACTACTTCAACAAGCACCTGTCCGAGCGCAATCCCGAGCACCCGTCACTGCTCCGCTACCTGGCCCAACCGCAGAACATCGTGGTGGGCATTCTGCTCTGCGTGGCCTGCACGATCGTCTGGGTGGTGCTCACCGAGGGCCATCTGCGAGACTTGGGCTTCGGCTTCGTCGGGTTCGGCGGGAACTTCGATCTCTTCAGCTTCTCGCTGATCAGCTCTGTCGCCATGATACACTACTGGTTTGACGCCTTCATCTGGAAGACCCGCCAACCCGAGATTCAGAAAGGTCTGTGACGATCATGGTCAGCTGGTTTCGTAATCTCTCAATCGTGATCGCCATCATGGTCGCCGCCGGGATCATGGCCCTCGTCGAGCGGGGCCAACTCCGTGAGCATGGGCACATCGTGCCCCGGACCAACGTCAAGGCGCTGCCGCAACTGCAGGAGGAACATCTGCTGGTGTTGGCCGAGAAGCTGCTCGAGATCCACCCGACTCGCGCCGAGTCGAACCTGCTGATGGCCAAGGCCATGATCGAAGCAGGCAAGCCCGACAAGGCACTCAGGTATCTCGAGATGGCTCTCGAGGCCGAGCGTCACGATCAGCGCCTGCTCTTTCTCTACGCCCAGGTACTGATCGACACGGGGGCGGAGATCGAGAAAGTCCAGGCTGTGGTGGATGAAATGCGGCGCTACTTCCCGCGCACGCGGGAGAAGGTGGAGACCTACTTCGCCCGGGCAGCGGGTGGACGTCTACGCTTCGACGCCACCTACTAGCCAGCTGGCTGGTCAGCCTACTGGTCGATTACCAGGCCCGGCAGTCCCATCCGCTCCGCCCGGCTCTGGATGGCGGCTGCCATCTCCGGGCGCAGGCGGGCGGCCTTTACCAGGTGCGTCCGGGCCGACGCCTCGTCACCACTCATCAGCAGCGCCACGCCCAGATTGAAGTGGGCATCCGGATACTCGGGGCGGATCTCCAGCGCGCTGCGGAAGTGGCCGATGGCGCGCACCGGATCCCTCTGTGAGTTCAGCGTGATGCCCAGGTTGATGTGGGCCTCGGCGTAGTCGGGCTGTAGTCGAAGGGACTCCTCGAGATGGGAAATACCTTCGCTGACGCGGCCCTCCCGGACGTAACACATGGCCAGGGAATGGTGGTTGGCGGCGTGCTCCGGATCCGCCAGCAGCATGGTCTCCAGTCCTGCCGTCTCCTGCTCCAGCCATTTCTCCAGGTGATGTCGCTTGAGATAATCCAGGTCGTCCACATCGTCAGAGACGACCTGCAGCATCACGTCGGCCATCTCGTCCATGGAGCCCCTGCCATAGTAGACGGTGATGGGTGGCTCGTTCGGGTTGGCAGGATTGTCTGACGAGTTGTCGAATTCGAACTGGGCCACCAGCTCCGTTCCCCGTGGCAGGAAGACCGGTTCGGCATAGCGGTACTCATCCTGCCAGGCGAAGTCCCAGTTCTCGCTGATACGGATCAGCCACTTCTTGCTGCCGTCCGGCAACAGCGCATAGGCGGAGATCAGCGTGCCCAGATAGTGAGCGTGCGGGTAGACACTGATGGCCTCGACGTCGACGGGCAGCACGTAGCGATCTTCGAGGTAGTAACTCTTCTCACCCGGCGGAATCACGAGATCCTTGCGGCTCAGGCGCACGAGGGCGGACTGGTGTGTCGGCGGATTGTCGGTCATGAAGAGGCCAACACGGGAGCGCACCTTCTCGGGCTTGCCTGAGGGCAGCATGTGGAGCTGCATGACCAGGTCCACGCCGGACTCCAGGGGCCACGCCAGCCTGGGATCGCGACGAGGGGTCTTGCCGGCGGTCCAGCCGAGAAAGTGTCCACTGGGTCCCTGGACGTCGCCGAAGTCCATGCTGCCGAAACCGAGGCCGGCCTCGCGGCGATCATGCTCGGCGGCGCGGCCCGACTCGTCGAGCATGATGACGGCATGATGCACGACCAGGTTGTTCTGCGGACGGAATTCGATGGCCTCCACGTACTTGCCGCCGGTGCCGTCCCAGGGGATGGGGAGGACGAAATTGCGGTACACGTCGAGCCCGTCGGCAACCAGGTGGTAGTCCTCCCCGAGCTCGACCAAGATATCCGGTTCGCCGAGCTGCCAGCCGTAGGTCCACTTCGGCGCCGGCGGCAGATCTTTCGGATCACCTTCGAGCTTGCCGTCCTTCACCCACTGGGCGAAGGCGTCGATCACGTCCTGCGGCAAGTTGCGGTCACCGACGAAATCACCGTAACCGGCGTCGGGCGGCCAGGGGGGCATATAACGCGAACCGGTCACCTTGACGATCTGCTTGGCCCGATCCTCCACATCCGCGTAGGTGAGAAGATCGAAGGGGCCAGCCTGACCGGGACGGTGACAGGGAGAACAACGTTCGTGGACGATGGGTGCGATATCGCGGTTGTAGGTCAGTGGTCCCGGGTCCTTGACGGACGGTGCGGGTGGTTCGGTCTCCGGTTGGCAACTCAGCAGCGCCATGGCGGTGACAGGAATCAGCAAGGCGGAAAGGATTCTCATCCTGTCGGCTCCAGATCGGCGATGAAACAGCCTACGGCTGGTGTGCGGGAGGGGGTCATCGGACCCCCGGCGAGTGCTGCTTCGAGTACAGTTACCAACTCACGGCGCGTGGCCTGCGCCCGTGCTTTGCCGAAGTCGGTGTAGCGATTGTCGATTCGTCCCTTGTAAACGAGCTGACCGTCAGCCAGGAAGACAGCGGCTTCGGGTGTCACCTTGGCCCCCACTCTGGCGACCAGTTCGTGCCTCAGATCGCGCAGGGCGTTGAGACCCAGGCTGTACTCCTTCATATGTCTCTCGATGACATCCGGTCGCTGCGCGGGATCCACGTAGACGAGCCAGAAAGATACGCCTTCGGGGCTGAAGCGTTCGTAAATGCGCTGCATCTCCGGAGCGTACCGATTCGATGTGGGGCAGTCAGCCCGGACGAAGATCAGGACCACGGGCACATCGCCATTCAGAGGATCCACAGGGCGTCCGGCGAGATCGAGGACTCCCGTCGATGGTACGGACCACCACCATATAGAGGCCGTGATCAGCACGAGACCGATCACCAGGGAGACATAGATATTCCTGATCGACATGGATCTCTCATTGAGTAGTGGCTGCCGACAGCGCTCGAATGTGCCAGGAAAAGCGAATTCGATGCCCAGCCCGATGCGCCAGAGAGGGCTGACCTCGACAGCACGGGCCGGTGAGACACAGATGTCCCATGCTGGCGCAGCAGGCAGCGATTTGGCGAGAATAGCCGAGGAGTATCCGGAGGGCAAGGCCGAGGAATCGGTCACTGACCAGGTACATTGCCGGCGGGCAGTTCTAGACCGTAGTTCCCCCGCATGAATGATTCCCCACAGAAGACCGATCTCGCTCTGGGCGTGGACACGGGAGGCACCTACACCGATGCCGCACTGGTGACGTGGCCCGAGACAGAAGTGGTGACCAGTGCCAAAGCTCTGACAACACCTGCCGATCTGGCTGTGGGGGTCTCCGGAGCGATTCACAATGCTCTGGCAGATGCCCCCGATGGTGCCACCCGTCGTATCGGTGTTGTCGGCCTGTCAACGACGCTGGCGACGAATGCCATCGTCGAAGGGGTGGGAAACCCCGCGTGCCTGATTCTCATCGGGTACGATATCGAATTGCTGCGCCGCTTCGATCTCGAACGCCATCTCGTCACCGACGACGTCGTCTTCATCACCGGCGGCCATGATGGCGCCGGCGAGGAAACCGCCGTCCTTGATGAGGAGGCCCTCATCGCCGCCGTGGCTCGGCGCCATGGGAAGGTCGACGCCTTTGCCGTATCCGGTTACTTCTCGGTGCGCAATCCCGCTCACGAGAACCGTGCCCGCGAACTGATACGTGACCACGGAGGGGATCTGCCCGTCACCTGCGGCGGCGATCTGACGGGGGAGCTCGACTCGGTTCGCCGGGCGACGACGGCGGCCCTCAACGCCCGACTCATCCCGTTGCTGAGCGGCCTGGTGACGACGGTACGCAGTACGCTCGACGAGGTCGGTGTGCAGGCGCCGCTGATGGTCGTCAAGGGAGACGGTTCCATGGTCAGCGCCGAGTTCGCCCTCGAGCGCCCCGTGGAGACGATCCTGTCGGGCCCGGCGGCCAGCGTCGTCGGCGCCTGGCACCTGGCAGGCCGACGTGACGCCTGGGTCGTCGACGTGGGGGGCACGACCACCGACATCGCCGTATTGAGCGACGGTCTGCCCCGACTCGATCCGGAGGGCGCCCACGTCGGCGGCTGGCGTACGATGGTGGAGACCCTGCACGTGCACACCGTCGGTCTGGGAGGCGACAGCCACGTTCGCGTCGACGAACATCGGCGCATCAGTGAGGCTCTGCAGGTGGGACCCCGGCGTGTTGTGCCCCTTTCGCTGCTGGCCCAGGAGCACGATGGTGTCATCGCCGAACTGCGCCGCCAGCACGGCGCCGGCGCCGAGGAATACCCGGGGGAGTTCGTCCTGCCCCTGGCCGGCCAGGATGGGCGCACGAGTGAGCAGAGTCGCCGCCTGCTACAGGAAATCGGCGGTGTGCCCCGGTCGCTGACGTCCATGGCCGAGGCCTCGACGTACGGCCGCCTGGCGCTGGCGGGCCTCGAGGAGCTCGAACGTCGCCGGCTCGTCGTACGTGCCGGTTTTACCCCGACCGATGCCCTGCATGTGCTCGGGCGCTATCACGCCCACGACGGCGAGGCAGCACGGCTGGGCGCGGAACTTCTGGGACAATTGATGGGTCTCTCGGCGGAAGCGTTCTGCGAGCGCGTTGTCGACGGTGTGTCGCGACGCATCGCCGTCGAGGTGGCGGCCAAAGCCCTCTCCGACGAAGGCACCGAGCCCGGCTGGGAGCAGGATGCGGGCGCCGAAGCGCTGATCGCACGAGCCTTCGGTGAGCACGAGGGGTCCGACCTGAGTACCCGCTTCGAGTTGCGCCGTCCTCTGGTTCTGGTGGGGGCTCCCGTAGAAGCCTACGGCCCCGGCGCCGCCGAACGCCTGCACACCGAACTCGTCGTGCCGACCCACGCGTCGGTGGCCAACGCCGTGGGGGCAGTGGCCGGTGGTGTCGTGCAGCATCTGCGTGTGCAGGTACGCCCCACGGAGCGGGACGGCATCTTCCACGTGCTGCTGCCGGACGGTATCGTGGCGGTACGCTCTCTCGAGGCCGGCGTCAGGATTGCCCATGAACGGGCAACAGCTTATCTGCGAGACCTCGTACACCGAGCCGGCGCCGACGGCGTCGATGTCGGTGTGGCGCGGAACGACCTGACCGCCCCCATACGCGGCGAGTCCGGAGTCGCGCTGGTGGAGACCGAGCTGGTCTTCACCGCCGTCGGCAAACCTCTCCTCTAGACAACTACACCTCCACCGTCTTCCAGCGACCCCTCCGGAACTGCCAGTAGAGGGCGACGCCCCGCAGCGTCAGGTCCAGGGCCATCACCAGCCAGACACCGGTCAGTCCCCAGCCCAGCCAGCGCGTGACGAGCAGGGACAGCGGCACGCGCAACAGCCACACCGACGCGCCGTTGACGAGCATCGGTGTCAGCGTGTCACCGGCGCCGCGCAGACTTCCGGCAAAGACCATCATGGCCGCCAGCAGCGGCTGGACGACAGCGATCAGACGCAACGGCGTGCTGCCCATGGCGATGACCTCGGCCTCTTCGGT
>PBSR01000193.1 GCA_002726335.1 Gemmatimonadaceae bacterium | reverse complement strand
GACGTAGAGGTCGAGGTCGCCGTCGTTGTCACAGTCGACCCAGGTGATTCCATTTGTGTCGCGCCGGTCGCCGACGCCGAGGTCGGTCACACGCGCCAGCAGGCCGTCTACGTTGTGGTACAGCTCATTGTCGTGGTAGTACTTGCCGAGGTAGAGATCGAGCCAGCCGTCGTTGTCGTAGTCGCCCCAGCCGATGGCGAAGACGCTGCCCAGTTTCTGATTGTTGATAAGTTGTGACCGGCCCACTTCGGCGAATGACTGCCCGCCATCTCCTTGGTACAGACGGTCTTGCTCGAAGAAGTCGGCCACATAGAGGTCGAGGTCACCATCGTTGTCGTAATCGACCCAGGCGGCGGCAGTGCTATTGCTTGCCACCGTAAGGCCAAGATCTACGGACACATCGGCAAAGAGCACGGTGCCAGAATCATCAAGGTCATTGCGGTACAGACGATCTGGCGGCGGCTGTTCTGCGGCTCCCCAGTTTGTCACGTAGAGGTCGACATCGCCGTCCCCGTCATAGTCGCCCCAGGCCAGGTTCGTACTGAACTGGCCGAGGTTGGCCACATTCGCCGCATCTGTTACGTCGACGAACTGGGCCGATCCTGCCGCCGGCAGGATGGCGATCAAGGCCGCCGTCCAGAAGGTCCGGCACCGGCTCGCTCCGGGGATTCTGTTCACGCCGCCCATCATCTCACCACCGCCACGACTTTCTCCGCCTGGGCGCTGCCGGCGCTGACGACGACGACATAGAGGCCGGAGGCAACCACTTCGCTGTCCTCGTCGCGGCCATTCCAGGGCAGCGAGTTGCGTCCCGGTGCCATCGGCCGGTCGCGCACGACGACACGTTCCAGCCGGCCGGCGGCGTTATACACGCGGACCGTCACGTCCGCAGGTCCCGACAACTCGAAGGAGATATCCGTTTCATCCCGCAGATCACCGCCCGCCGGGCCGAAGGCGCGTGGCTGGCAGTCGACGGCACTCAGGCCGACGGAACCGACAGCGACTGACAGGTCTTCGAAGAGGGCGAACACACCCAACTCGCTCACCGTGGTCCGCACAGACTGATCCGCCGGGTTGGCAGTACCGCCCACACGGCTCCAGGTGGTACCTGACAGCACGAAGATGCCCAACCGCGCCGGATCGGCGATGCCCAGCTCCGTTTCGGTGTAGCGCAGAGTCAGGGTTGCCGGCTTGCGCAGGGTCACATCACCAGCGTCGATCCGGAAGCTGCGGCCCACCTGCACATTGTCCTGCGCCAGGGCGGCGGGTTTCCCGGCGGCGGTGGCCACCGGCGAGATGCGGATCTCGGTAGCGCTGGCGGCCAGCGCGTTCGGCGGCAGGTAGAGTTCCACGGCACGGTCGGGGTTGGTGACGATGCCGCCGGCGGCGGCATCCGCAAGGCGCGCGGCCGTGCTGAAACGCCAGGTGAATCCGTCCTCGCCGAGATCGCCGAACACGCGGGAACCGATCGATATCTCGTATTCGGTGAAGTCCTGCAGGCCTCCCTCGGGGGAGAAACTGACCACTGTCAGCGTCGAGTCGGTACCGAAGCCAGCGATTGGTATGACCTGAAAAACTGCTTCGTCACCCTCGGTCAGCACGTCGACAAGGTTGCGCGCGCGCAACGAGAAACCGGTACCATCGCGCCGGGCGATCCGCCCGGAGAAGGTTGCCTGCAGCGTGCTCTGCCCCGTGGAGATGCCTTCGGCGCCGGCATCGGGTACGGTGCCCACGACAGTTGGGATGTCGGTGGTGAAGGAGATGTCCGTATCCGCGCCCTGAGCCCTAGGGCCGCCAATCCGGGAGGAGACGACGAGACGATAGCTGCTGCCTGATACGAACTCGACCGCGGGCAGACTGGCGGCGAAGGTCTCGACGTCATAGAGGAATTCGTCGGCGGCCAGAGTCAGCGGCCGACCCGCCTGACTCAGGCTAAAGTACCTCGGCAGCAGATTCTCTTCGGCGATGGCACTGGAGAACTGCACCTGGATCCGCAGGTTGCCGGCGCCGATTGAGGTGCCGTCCGCCGGATCAGTGGCCACCACCTGGGGTGTCTCCGTGGAGAACGCCCAACTTATCCCTGCGGCGGCCAGCGGACCGAGAACATCGGCGGCGATCTGTACCCTGTACGAGGTGCCGGGGCGCAGTCCCCCCGTCGGTACGATGGTGAGTGTGTTGGCGTCGAGATCGAATGCCGTCGTCGCCAGGGGAATCTCGGTGGCCTCGGCGAAGACCCGCACGGCACCCGCCTCGGCCAGAGACTCGTCGTCGAGCCGGCCGTCGAAGGTGGCGACCAGCTCGCGGGTACCGGCGTTGACCGTCGTGTCCGTCTCTGCCGGTACCAGGGACGTGACCTGCGGTACGGCTGTGTGGAACTGCCAGCGATACGCCCCACTGTCGGAGAGCGCCCGCAGAGGGCCGCCCAGCAGGCCGCTGAGGGTGACCTCATAGCGTGAGCCCGGTCGCAGCCCCTCCGCCGGCTCGAAGCGCAGGACGCTGGTCTCCGCATCGAACAACGGGGCTTCACGCAGAGCCAGTGCCACCCCCTCGCGCGTGATCGTCACCGAGCCATCTGCGGCCAGCGCCTGGTCGTCGACGGGGCCATCGAAGGTGATGGCGATGCCCGCGTCGTCCACGGCGACTGTCGTGTCGTCGTCGGCGGGAGACAGGGAGACGATCTGAGGTACGCCTGTCTCGAAGTGCCAGCGATAGTCGCTGCTGTCGGAAGCGGCCCGCACCGGGCCACCGAGCAGTCCACTGAGCACGACATCATAGCGCGATCCCGGGCGCAGGCCCTCGGCCGGCTCGAAGCGCAGGGTGTTGGTGTCGACGTCGAACGCCGGGGCCTGGCGCAGTGACAGCGCCACCCCCTCGCGCGTGATCGCCACCGAGCCATCTGCGGCCAGCGCCTGGTCGTCGACGGGGCCGTCGAAGGTGACGGCGATGCCGGCGTCACCGACGGCGACGGTTACGTCCTGATCGGCGGGGGACAGGGAGACCACCTGGGGCACGCTCGTGGCAAAGTCCCACCGGTAGGCGCCGCTGTCCGAAGCCGCTCTCAGGGGGCCGCCAAGCAAGCCACTGAGGGTGACCTCGTACCGTGAGCCCGGACGCAACCCCTCGGCCGGCTCGAAGCGCAGGATGCCGCTCTCTTCGTCGAACAGCGGCGTCTCTCGCAGCTCGACGCTCTGACCCTCCCGTAGAACCTGCACGGCACCCGGGGTGGCGAGAGGCAGACTCAGGATCGGCGTGTCGAAGGCAGCCTCAATGCGACCCTCGCCGACAGCGACGTCGGTGCCGCCACCAGCCGGTGTGGTGGCAACCACCAGCGGAATTCGTGTGCGGAAGGTCCAGGACTCGGCGTCCGCCGGACGGTTGCCGGCCAGATCTGCCAGCGAGGAGGATACCTCCACGGTGTACTCTGATCCTGGCAGCAGGCCTGACTCCGGTGCCACTGCCACCGTTTGTGAGGCGCTGTCGTAGCCAGCACTCACCGGTACCAGGATGCCTCCCAGGCGCAGCGAGAAGTTGGCATCGAGCACCGTCGCCTCATCGAGAGGCTCGGAGAAGCCGATGACGATGGTTGCAGCCGGACCCGCTGCCACATCCTCCTGCTGGTCGGCGGGCTGACGGGACAGGATCGACGGCCGCACCGCGTCGACGACGAAAGCGTCGGCAGCGTCGAAGGGCGTCAGCACGTTGCCCTTGCGGTCGACGGCGCCGCGGATCGAAATCGTGGCCGTCCCCGAGGGCGTGGACTCCGTCACGGCCAACTCGCCGCTCCAGGCGTCTCCTGTGTACTGCAGCAGAGAGAAGGGGACAAGCTCTCCACCGATGTCGGCCGTCACCGTGAGGGCGGAATCCGGATCGACACCGGCGTGGGTGTCGGCGATCTCGAGGGCCAGGTTTATCGTCTGGCCGAGCCCTACCTGCCTCTTGTTGAGGACGAACCCCGACACCTCCGGCGCTACCGTATCGATGATAAAGGTCTGTTCCGCCGCAAAGGCAGACCCGGTGTAACCGACATCGATGGTCTGCACCGACCAGAAGTACGTGCCGCTCTCCAGGCCGTTGAGACGACGGGACAGCCCGTGACCGGTGTTGCCAGGAGCGAATGTACCACGACCCGAGATGACGTCGTGGTCGCCTGGACCTGTGCCCACGCGAACGTTGTAGCTCAGGCTCTCCGACGGGGGAGGAGGTTGGCCGTCATCAGAGGCCGGTTGCCAGCTCAGAGACACGGTATCGCCGCTGGCCTCAGCGTCCAGTCCGGCCGGAACGCTCGGCGGGAAGTTGTCGGCGGCGACGAGGTTATCGTTGACGGTCGTGGTCGGGGCTCCCCCGGCGCCACGTCCTGAGGAAATCAGGTCGAGGTCGCCGTCACCGTCCGGATCGGCCATGGCGATCGCGGCACGATCGACGCCGACCAGGTCGGTCAGTGGCTCGAGGGCGAAGGCCGAGTCAGGCAACGCCAACTGTCCGATCGTGTTCTCCCAGATCTGCAGAACCGAGGTCTGTCCGACGTTGCCGGCGAGAATGAGATCAAGGTCCTGGTCATTGTCGTAGTCTGCCCATGTCACATCTCCCGCCTGGATTCCGGGCAACCGGACCTCTGCGTTCGTCGTGAACAGGCCCGAGCCGTCATTGTCGAGCAGCGACGTGATCAACTCGTCGTCCGTGGCAATCCCGCCAATGACAAGATCGTCATCACCGTCCCGGTCGTAGTCACCGAGGGCGAGGTCGCTGGCCTCGACACCGGGAAGACCTGCACCGGCGTCGATGAGGCCGTCCGGGCCGTTGCGGTAGAGGTCGGTGCGTCTTTCGCCCGAGGAGGACTTTCCGGACACGACGAGATCGAGATCGCCGTCCCCGTCGACGTCGCCAAGGACCAAGTCGCCGTTGTTGAGTCCGACCATCTCGTCCCCGCGATCAGCAAAGCCGCCGCTGCCATCATTGATCAAGAGGACCGTGAAGGAGAGTTGAACATTGCTTGCTTGGTCAATGACGGCGCTCTGCCCTGACTGTAGTAGATCCAGATCACCGTCGTTGTCCATGTCACCCCAAGCGACAGAACTGGCGTCCAGGCCCGAGGCGAAGGGGATCGCCTCGAAGGAGAGGTCGTCCGCAGTTCCCGAAACGCGGTAGAGGATGTCGTGCCGATCGTCCTGGGCGATCTGACCCGATGTGAACAGGTCGAGATCGCCGTCACCATCGTAATCGCCCCAGGCGAGGTCACCCTGAGTCAGAGGCGTGAAATCCCCATCGGTGGCCGGCGTGAGGGCGCCATCGCGGTTGATGTAGGGCAGCAGGAGAGCGTCGCCGGAGCGGTTCGTCCCCATCAGGGCCAGATCGACGTCTCCGTCGCCATCCACATCGCCCCAGCTCATGGCGGAGTACTGCATGCCACGGAGGCTTTGGCTGGAGGACACGAAGTCCTGCACGACAAACTCCCCATCGGTGAAGGACGAGCGTGCCAGTCCGCCATCGACGGCTTGCACCGACCAGTAATACGTATCAGGCAGCAGCGGACGCTGAAGCGTGAAGCTTGTACGAAGGCCAGTGTTGCCAGGCTGCACGCCCACCGCAGCCGAGAGAATGTCACCCTCTTCAGGCTCAGTGCCAATGCGAATGTTGTAGCTGGTAACCGGTGACTCCTGATCGACGGCGGCCGGCCAGCTGAACAGGGTGCGCTGGCTGGCGACCACGGGCTTGTTCAGGCTGGTGGGTGCCGCAGGGGGCTGGTTCGACTGAGCGACGCTGTTGGCATACAGGACGGTCCGGCGAGATCCATCATTGTCGATTCCGCTCAGGAGCAGATCGACGCGGCCATCACCATCGTAGTCGCCCCACACCGTTGCCCCGCCCGCGAGTCCTTCTACGCCGGGCTCGCTGGAGACGGCGGAGATGGTCCCGGCATCGTTGCGAAAGACGAAGGCACCGCGAGTCGACCTGACGGTGCGACCCGACGCGGCAAGATCGAGGTCGCCGTCGTTGTCGAAATCGACCCAATCGAGGCTTCCATCAACCCGCAGGAAGGCATTCAGGGAGAACGTGGGATCGACCGTCAGTGTCCCCGCGGGTTTGTTCAGGTAGAGCTGAAGAACCGTCCCCCAGTCTTCGGTTCGCCCGGATTGTGCCAGGTCGACGTTGCCGTCATCGTCATAGTCTCCCCAGGCCAGCGCGCCGCCGTTGACCTTAGTGTCCGCTGATAGTTCGTCGTCCAGAGCGAGGCTGCCCGTGGGCCCGTTGCGGTAGAACTCGGTGACGCGCCGAATGCTGCCCTGCACGTTTTCGCCCGACACGGCCAGGTCGAGATCGCCGTCGCTGTCGTAGTCTGCCCAGGCCAGCTCTCCGCTGTGGACGTTGAGCAGCGCCTCGCTGTTCAGTTCGTCAGCGGAGAGACTCCCCGCGTCGTTGGTGTAGAGTCGTGTCGAAGAGGCACCCAGGACGTCCATGCCTGACACGACCAGATCGAGGTCACCATCGCGATCGACATCACCCCAAGCCAGATCGGCATACCGTACACCTTCGAAGCCGGAATCGTCGGACTGGTTGACGTCAAAGGTGAACTGCTGGCTGCCGGCATCGGCGCCGGGCTCACTGAGATACAGGCGGAGGCTCTCATCGCCGTTCTCGTCCCATCCTGCCACGGCCAGGTCGAGGTCGCCGTCGCTGTCGTAGTCAGCCAGCCCGAGGTCGCCGAAGTAGACCCCCACAAGTCGACCCGTCTGGGTTACGTCTTCAACCAAGTCGCCATCGTCGTTGCGCAGCACCCGGGCGATCCGCAGGCACGTGCCATCGGCCTCGGCGGTTTCGCCGATGAGGATCAGGTCCGCATCGCCGTCGCCATCGTAATCACCCCAGACGGACTCGCCGGCCCAGACCCCGGGCAGATCAAGGCCCGAGTCCTGCAGGTTCTGCGTCAGCGCCGGTCTGGCCGACAGCGTCAGCAGACCGGTCACCAGGCACAGACCGGTCCACCGGCCGAGAGATGGTGCGAGCATGTTATATGGTAGCCTGGGCATGGACCTGTTGGTTTGGAGGCGAACTGCGGCGGCGCCAAAGATAGCACAGGCTGGCAACCCCGCCAACGGACCACTGGTCACTTCTAATCCTTGATCAGCCGGCTACCGAGATCCGTCGTCGACCGGCCGGGAACGTGGCAGAGCGTCTGCACTCTTCCACCCGACGCCTCGACGATCTCCCGTCCCACGACATCCGCCACGTCATAGTCGCCACCTTTGACGAGCACGTCCGGCAGTATTTCCCTGACAAGAGGCTCGACGCTGGTCTCTGGGAAGATCGTCAGGAAGTCGACGTCCTGAAGTGCACACAGGAGGGCGGCGCGATCCTCCTGCGGGACCAGCGGCCGACCGGGCCCCTTTACCCGGGCTACGCTGGCGTCGCTGTTCAGGCCCACCAGCAGCAGGTCACCCAGGGCTCTGGCCTGCTGCAGATACTCCACGTGCCCGCGGTGCAGCACATCGAAGCAGCCGTTGGTGAAGACCAGCCTCTGGTCGTGACGTTTCCACTCGGCGCGACAGGTCAGCAGACGGGAGCGGGAAAGCAGCTTGTGCTTGTGCATGGGCACACGGCTCTCACACAGAGGCCCCCCGCGGCGGATGAACCGCGAGAGGCCATGTTAATGAATACTGGGGTGGATGACGGGATTTGAACCCGCGGCCTCCAGGACCACAACCTAGCGCTCTAACCAACTGAGCTACACCCACCACATGTCGTTCTGGCGTGCCCAGCAGGACTCGAACCTGCGACCGTCTGCTTAGAAGGCAGATGCTCTATCCAGCTGAGCTATGGGCACTCCCCGCTGCAATCGATGCGGGCGAAGAGAATAAGATAGGGACTGCCCGTCGATAGGAGCAACATTTCCGTCACCCCATGCCTGTCTCCCGGGGCCGCCTTCTTGCCCGGCGCCACCGCGAGCCACAGGTTATCGAGTTCTGCCCCAGGACGCCCGCTAAGATGACTGACCATATCCCTTCCCAACCCACCGAGCCCCGGCACACGGTGCTGTTGGTCGACGACCAGGCCGTCGTCGGCGAGATGGTGCGTCGTATCCTCCGTGCCGCCGGCGAGAGTGGGTTCCATTTCTGCTCGAGTGCCGAGAGCGCGTTGGACATGGTCCGCCAGTTCCGCCCCACCGTCATCCTGCAGGATCTTTCGATGCCGGATGTGGACGGCCTCGAACTGCTGGACCGGTATCAGAAGGACGTGGCACTGAAGGATATTCCCGTCATCGTGCTGTCCGGGAAGGAAGACCCCCAGGTCAAGGCGGTAGCCTTCGCCCGAGGGGCGAGTGACTACATCGTCAAGCTGCCGGACCCGGCCGAGCTGGTGGCCCGGGTGCGGCGGCATTCACTGGGGTACATCCATCTGCTGCAACGCCGTCGCGGCGAGCAGGCATTGCGGGATGCCGAGCGCACGGCGCGCCAGGCCGCCGAAGAAGCGTCCCGGGCGAATCGCGCCAAGAGCGTCTTTCTGGCAAATATGGGGCACGAGCTGCGCACACCGCTGAACTCCATCATCGGTTACGCCGAGGTTCTCAAGGCATTGCCGGAGCTTTCCACCGAGGCCACTCGCGCTGTCGAGCAGATCGCCATGGCCGGGGCCGATCTGACGCACCTCATCGAGCGCATTCTCCACGTGTCCCAGATCGACGGGGAGCCCGACCAGGTGGAGCCAGCCGACTTCGATCTCTCCCGTCTGCTCGATGAAGTCTCCGTCGCCTTCCAGGCGCGTTGCGCCCACAAGGGGCTCGAGTGGAGCCTCGATACGGCCAAGAACGTCGGCACCGTGCGCGGGGACCCCGCCATGCTGCGCCAGGTCCTGGTGCAGCTGCTCGACAACGCTGTGAAGTTCACACCAAGCGGGCACGTCCGGCTGACGGTGGCCGTCGTCGGTGAGGGTGAATCCCACCGCTTCGATGTGGACGATTCCGGACCCGGAATCTCACCTGAGCAGCGCCACGGTCTCCTGGAAGCTCTGCAACAGGGCGACGAGGCCAAGGCAGAAGTCGTCACCAAGGGCGGGCTCGGGTCGGGGCTGAGTCTCGGAAGGAATCTGGTAGTCGCTATGGGTGGGCGTCTCGAGATCGACGGCGCTCCGGGAGGCGGCACAAGGGTTACATTTCATCTGCCGCTGGCCAGCGGCCCGTCTGGTACTCCCCAGGAGGGGACGGTGGGAGATCGTTCCGAGACGGAGGAACCGTTGCCCCACGTCGGACTTCCCGAGGATCTGGCTGCCGCCCTTGAACAAGCCCTCGCAACCCGCAGCATGACCGACTTGAAGAAGTGCATCACCAGGGTCGGGAGGCTCGGCCCCGCCGGACATCAGCTGGCGGTCCGTCTGCGTGAGCTGGCGGCGCAGTTCGATTTGGATGCTATCGCTTCTCTGCTGAGAGAGACTTCGACATGAATGAGCCACCCGCCCTCGATCTGAAGGGCTGCAAGATCCTTGTCACCGATGATGTGCCGGCCAATCTGGACGTCCTCTTCCAGGCACTCGACGGCGAGGGGTACAACGTCCACGTCGCCTCCGATGGCGTCACCTCGCTGGAGGTGGCAACTCACTCCCATCCCGATCTCATTCTGCTCGACGTGATGATGCCGGGAATCGACGGCTATGAGACATGCCGTCGTCTGAAGGCCGACCCCGCCCTGCGTGGGATCCCGGTGATCTTCCTCACGGCGCGGGATGACCTGGAAGGGATCGTGGAGGGTTTTACTGCCGGCGGCGAGGATTACGTCACCAAACCCTTCAAGAAGGAAGAAGTGCTGGCACGGATCCGCACCCATCTCGAGCGCGCCCTGCTGGCACGACAGCTGAACGAGCTGAACGCCCATCTCGAGCAGAAGGTGGAGGAGCGGACGCGAGAGCTGCAGTTCAAGGTGGCCGAACTGGAGGGCAAGGATCGTATCGCCCAACACCTGCTCACAGTGCACTCTCTGGACGAGACCCTGGGGCTGGTACTCGAAGTGCTGTCAGAGGTGCTGCTGGTGGAGCGGGCCGTCATCTACCTGGACGAGGACGCCGGCCTGACGCCGGCCGCGGCAATCGGTTTTTCCGGTAAGGCTCCGGTGACCGATGCCTCCGCCCTGACACAGCACGGCGGGGACGTCGATCCGGCAGCGGTCGCCCAGATACGGCAGACCCGGGAGCCGGTACGCCAGTCCGAGCCCGAGTCAGCGCTCATCCCCATCCATGCACAGCAGGAGCTGCTCGGCGTCGTGCATGTCTTCGAGCGCGCCAGTGGCCGGCCCCTCGGGGACGAAGACTTGCGCACCCTGGGCAGCTTCGCCCTGCAAGCGGCGGTGGCAATCCGCGACGCCCAGATGCGACAGGACCCGGACGAATGGAAAGATCAACTGGAGGAGGTCCTCGAGATCGAGCAGGAGATCGAGGAGACGGGTGGGTCCCGGGAATGAAGCCGACCGCCATCTCGTGAATGTCCGGGTCCCCATAGACGAGCTGCTCGTCGGCATGTTCGTCGAGGCCGGGGTGAAGACGCTGTATCGCGAAGGCGAGATGCGTCACTTCCTCGAGCCCACCGACGCCACGTACCTGGAGCCCACCAGCAAGCGGTTGCGGCTCATGAAGAAGAAGATCGAGCTGGTGACCACCTCGGGGGGGATGCTTCTCGGCTCCAGGAAACAGATCGCCGCACTGAAGCAGATCAGCATCAGTGAAGTCGTCGTCAACACCGACAAGAGCGACATCCTGCCCGGGAGCCAGACGGCGTCCGCCGAGCCGGATCCGCCCCCGAAGGGCAAGGCGGAGACAGAGGCACCCCGGCGGCCCTCACCACCCCAAAGAGTCGACATTGCCGGGACCGAACGACGCCGGAACTTCGGCCCCAGCAACTCGGGCTGGATGAAACTCGAGGTGACCGAAACCGACGACGAGGGTGCAGCACGACTGTGTGCCTTCCTGCAGGTGATCAGCTTCGGCGGTGATGCCAGGATGGGAGCCGACGATGTCTTTCAGGTTCTCGAAGAGCAGTACGGCATCTGTGCCGGGCTGGACGATGAGATGGTGCGCAAGCTCGCCGAGCAGGCTGCAGCCTCTCCCAATCGCGTCATACGTGGTCGATTCCTCGTCGCCTCGAGCCCGCCTCCCGACCCGGACAAGGTGGGGCGGATCGACTTCGTCTGCCTGCGGGACATGCCCCCCGACAGCGAGTTGCCCTTCTCCCGGCTGCGACAGGCCTTCGCCGCCGATCAGGCTGCCGACGCCGCCGACGACAAGGTGCAGGTCTGTGTCGTCACCCCCGGTCAGGAGCTGGCCGTGTTCGATGCTTCCGGTGGCGGGGATTCACCGCCGGACATCTTCGGCAGCCGGCTGCCGCCCCTGGGGCTCGAGGCCCTGCTGAGAAACGGCAATCATGTCGAACTGGATGGTGAGCGCTTCGTCTCACGTATCTTCGGCTACGTCTGCATCCACGACGGCGAGATCAGCGTCATCCCGCCGGTGTGGG
>PBSR01000192.1 GCA_002726335.1 Gemmatimonadaceae bacterium | reverse complement strand
CGAGGCGGGTGTAGGCGAGCCACACCGCCTGGTCGATGGCCATGGCGGTCACGGTGCCGCCCTGATGATCGATGTGAGCTCCCAGGGGGCAGACGCGATAGGGTGAGCGCACCAGACGCACGGATTCCGCCTCGACGCCGAAGCGCGCCACCATCTCCTGCACCAGATTCTCTCTATTTCCCATCGATGTCGGTCTTCGGTTAACTACATAGTTACACCGGTTCGACCCGCCTCCGCCAACCTGGAAAGCCCGACGATGACGACCATGACCTCACGCCAGCGCGTACGCGCCGCCCTCGACCATCGCACCCCCGATCGCGTGCCGGTGGAATTCGGCGCCACGCCGACGACTGGCATCCACGTCTCCTGCGTCGAGGCTCTGCGCCGGCACCATGGCCTCGAACAGCGGCCGGTGAAGGTGCACGAACCCTACCAGATGCTGGGCTGGATCGAGGCCGATCTCGCCGACGTGCTGGGGCTCGACGTCGAGGCGGTCTGTCCACACAAGACCATCTTCGGTTTTGTCAACGACGACTGGCAGGAATTCCTCCTGCCGTGGGGGCAGCAGGTTCTGGTATCGGCCGAGTTCGTCACGTCCGTCGACGCCAACGGTGATCTGCTCATGTACCCCGAGGGGGATGCGACAGCGGCACCGTCGGGACGTATGCCGACGGGTGGATACTTCTTCGACACCATCATCCGCCAGCCGCCGGTGGACGACGCAGCTCTCAACCCCGAGGACAACCTCGAGGAATTTGGTCCCATCGAAGCCGAGAGCCTTGACCACTTTCGCACCGAGGTCGAGCGGGTCGGCGACTCGCCCCGCGCCCGCGTCGGCACGCTGGGAGGGACGGCTTTCGGTGACATCGCCCTGGTGCCGGCGCCGTTTCTCAAGGCGCCAAAGGGTATCCGTGACGTGGCCGAGTGGTACGTCTCGACGCTGACGCGCCAGGACTATCTGCATCAGGTCTTCAGCCGGCAGTGCGAGTTGGCCCTGGCCAATCTCGAGCGTCTGCACGGCGTTATCGGCGACGCCATCGACGCCGTCTTCGTCTGCGGCACCGACTTCGGTACTCAGACCTCCACCTTCTGCTCGACGGACACCTTCGACGGTCTCTATGCGCCCTACTACCGGCAGGTCAACGCCTGGATCCATCAACACACCAGTTGGAAGACGATGAAACACTCCTGCGGTGCCGTCGAGTCCTTCATCCCGCACTTCATCGACAGCGGCTTCGACATCCTGAATCCAGTGCAGTGTTCAGCTACCGGCATGGATCCGCGGCGGCTCAAAGAACGCTACGGTGATGCCATCGTGTTCTGGGGCGGTGGTGTGGACACGCAGAAGACGCTGCCCTTCGGCACACCGGAGCAAGTGCGCGTCGAAGTGCTGGAACGCTGTGATGTTCTGGGCGCCGTCGGCGGCTTCGTCTTCAATACAGTACACAACGTGCAGGCCCTGACACCCACGGCCAACATCGTCGCCATGTTCGATGCCCTGCGTGAGCATTCGGGAGAGGCGTGATGAGCACGGGTCGCCAACGGCAGGTCCTCACCGGCGTCGAACGACTGCAGTTCGGCCCGGCGAGCGATGTCTTCTCACAAGCGTTGAGAATCGCCCTGTCGTACATGGGAGAGACCGTCGAGTACGTGGGATCGAGCGCAGGGTCTGGTGCGACAGTGACGTGCTCCACGCTTCGACGGACTACGCCAGGATCCACGAGCTGATGTGGGAAAGCTGGCGAGTGGCCGGTGGTTATTGGCGCGATGCCGACGCTGAGCTGGCGAAGTTCAGAGATGCCGGTGCCCGCCGTGACATCGCCGCCATCGCCCGGGAGGCGGGCAGACTCGACGGGGAGGCAGCGATCCATCTGCGCTCGGCGCTGGCCGCCTGGGACAAGTCGCACTCGTACTATATGGCGTCGTAGCCGGCGCTCGTTACAATCCTCGCGCCGCGATCGCCTCATGTTCGCTGGCGAACCCCGCCGAACCGTCGTCCTCGGTCACGTCCAGGTGGACTCCCTCCTGGAAGGGCGGCACCGTGCCATCGTAGAACAGACGCTGATAGTGTGACTCGTCGGTGAAGGCCCACTCGCGCTGCTTGCCGCCAACACCGGGCCAGCGGACCTTGAGGATTCGCTTCTGCGCCCGGTAGACCTGTTTCGGTGTGGGCGTGCCCGGATCGACACGGTAGCGCTCGAGGGCCTCTTCATCGACATCAACACCCAGACCGGGGCCTTCGGGTACGTCGGCGTAGCCGTCGACGAGATCGATGGGGGAGGTCAGCAGGTCGTCCTCGAACAGCTCGTGACAGGTGATGTAGGGCAGCTGCGCGTGGGACAGGACGGAGCCCAGGTGCAGGGAGTACGCCGATGTCGGGCCGGCGCCGACGAGCTGCAGCCAGAAGGGCTTGTTGAATTCCGCCGCCAGCGCCGCGGTGCGTCGCACGGCCTCGATGCCGCCGCCGACGACGAAGCCATCGCTGGCGTGGGCGTGCAGGACATCTTCACGGAAGTGCTCGACGATTGGCTTCTTCACCCGCTCGCGGAGGATGCGGGCGCCGGTAAGGTCCTTGAGCAGATAGAAAGGGCTCTCGTACATGCCGACGTTGACATGTTCGTCCAGGCGGGTCAGATGCTCTTCGGCGCGCGCCGGGGTCAGCAGGAAGCCGTTGAAGTCGACGTCGAAGCGGTAGTCGCGGGGGACGGCATTGCCCACGGTGGCGATCTGTTCGTGGATATCCCGCCAGGGCCGCGCCTTCATCTTGAAGGTCGTGTACCCCCGTTTTATCGACGCCTCCGCCTCTTTCTTCCAGTCCTCCGGCGGCATGTCGATGTCCCACCACGACAGCGGGCAGCGGTGCCGGATCTGCTTTCCCAGCAGCGCGTGGGCGGGAGTGTCGGTGGCTCGTCCCACCGCGTCCAGCAGCGCGACCTGCAGGGCGAAGCCCAAACCGTCATCGAACAGCAGCGTGAGTGGATTGGCACCGACAACACGCTCGAGCAGAGCGGCGCCGGGGAGACCGGCGCCCTGGGTGTCGCCGTAGCCGACGGTGCCGTCGTCGAGTTCGACACGGACCACGAGGACTGCCTCGTCGTGGGTCTGGGCCCGGTGCATGGCGGCCACGACATGATCGGCGTAGAACGGGATGTGCAGGATCATGGACTCGACATGGGTGATCTTCATCTCTACTCTCCCGGAGGACGGCTGACGCGAAGCGGACATTTCTGACGGAGAGAAGATGAGCAATTCGGCAGCACAATACGAGCGCTTTGCCGAGCTGGTTCACGAACTGGCCGACGTGGGCCATGCCCAGGGCCTGCTGGGTTGGGATCAGGAGGTCTGCATGCCGCCGAGAGGGGCGGCCAGTCGGGCTCGGGCACAGGGTACGCTGGCCGGAGTACACCATGACCGGCACACGGCGCCGGAGCTGGTGGAGCTCGTAGAAGCTCTGAGTCAGGTGGATCTGGAGGAGGATCAGGCCGTCAATGTACGCGAGCTGAAACGTAGCCAGGAGAGAGCTCTGCGCATCCCGAAAGCCCTCGTCGTCGAGCTGACGCAGACCGAGTCGCTGTCCCACGAGGCCTGGGTGGCGGCGCGCAAGGCCGATGACTTCGCCGCCTTCCAGCCGTGGCTGGAAAAGATCGTCGAGCTCAAGCAGCAGGTGGCCGAAGCTGTCGGCTACGAAGGCTCGATCTACAACGCCCTGTTCGACGAATACGAACCGTACGCCCGTGTCGAGGAGGTGGGGCCCGTGCTGGAGGATCAGCGTCGACGTCTCGTACCTCTTGTGGGCGGCATCCTGGACAGCGGTCGCGCCGCGGACGATCTGCTCAAGCAGTCCTTTGACGTGAAAGGGCAGGAGTCCTTCGGTCGGCGGGTGATGGCCGACATGGGGTTCGACCTGGAGGCGGGGCGCCTCGACGTGGCCGTCCATCCCTTCTGCTCCGGTACGTCACCCGACGACGTGCGGCTGACGACGCGGTACAGCGACGACCTCATGCAGATGTCCCTGTTCGGCATCATCCATGAGACGGGCCACGGCCTCTATGAGCAGGGCCTGCCCGACGCCGGGGGGATGCCTGTGGGCGGCGCCATCTCCCTGGGTATCCACGAGTCCCAGTCGCGCATGTGGGAAAACCTGGTCGGCCGCAGCCGTGAATTCTGGGTCCACTATCTGCCGCTGCTGGCCGAGCAGTTTCCCGAGCAGCTGCAAGGTGTCGAAGTGGATCGTGTCTATGCTGGTGTCAATCAGGTCGAGGCGTCCCTGATCCGCGTCGAGGCCGACGAGGTGACATACAACCTGCATATCTTGCTGCGCTTCGAGCTGGAGAAGGCGCTGATCGAAGGGGATCTGGCGGTGAAGGATCTACCGGGCGAATGGAACGACAGTATGGAGAAGTACATCGGCATCCGTCCCCCCAACGATGCTGACGGCGTGCTGCAGGATATCCACTGGCCGGTGGGCCTCATCGGCTATTTTGCCACCTACAGTCTCGGCAACCTCTACGCCTCACAGTTCTACCGCCAGGCGGTCACCGACCTGGGCAACCTGCCGGAGCAGATCGCCGGCGGAGACCTCTCCGGTCTGCTGGCATGGTTGCGCCAGAACATCCACAGTGTCGGTCAGCGTCGAACCGCGGCAGAGCTGGTGCAGGATGTGACGGGAGAACCCCTGAACGTCGACTACCTCATGGACTACCTGGAAAGCAAGTTCAAGCCGCTCTATGGTCTGTCGTAGACAGATACACCACACTGCGCCGCGGTCAGCCGATGGTCTGACGCAGGAGCCGCAGATGGTTGGCGCCGAGGATGCCGCGCACCACATCCTCCGCCAGACCCCGGGCCAGCAGGGCTTCCGTGATCCGGGGCAGCTCGCCGCCGTGGGCGAGAAGGTCGCCGCCGCCGTCGAAGTCTGAACCGAGACCCACCGAAGTGCCGCCGGCGACTTCCAGGGCGTGCTCGAAGTGCTCGACGAGCCGATCGAGGGATGGCGCGCTGGTGTCGACGAAGAAGGGGACGAAGGTGATGCCAACGACGCCACCGGCGTCACCGAGTGCTCTCAGCTGCTCGTCTGTCAGGTTGCGCCGATGGTCGCACAGGGCCCAGCAGCAGCTGTGGCTGGCGACGACGGGTGCCGTCGAGTGTTCGAGGGTGTCCCAGAAGCCTCGCTCGTTGAGATGTGAGACGTCGACGAGCAGGCCCAGCTCGTTCATGCGGCGTACCACATCCCGGCCGAACCCGGTGAGGCCGCCGCCGCCCTCCACCTCACAGCCGTCCGCCGCCTCGGTACGGGCGCTGTGGGTCAGCGTCATGGTACGCACTCCCAGCTCATACAGCGCGTCGATGGCGTAAAGACTGTGCTGCAGGGCGGCCGTATTCTCCACCGCGAGGAGGACGGCCACTTTCCCCGCTGCCTTTGCCGTTGCGATATCGTCAACGCTGCGGGCCAGCAGCATGTCGTCTGCATGGGACTCGATTTCACGCTTCAGATAGCCGATCGCGTCGATGGCATAGACGAGATGGTTGCCCCAGGCGCGAGTGGTGTCGACGGCGAAGAAGGCAGCGTCGACGGCGCCCTGGCGCAACCGTGGCAGGGTGAACTGCACCGGTTCCTGACCGCGGGGGGACAGGTACTGGCGCAGGTAGGCGACAGCTCCGGCACGACCGTGACGATCGGCGCCGTCCTCCCCGGCGATGCCGACATTGCCGCGGCGGATGAGAGCGACGGCGGTGTCGTTGTGGGAGTCGATGACGAGACTGTCACGGTGCAGGTCGGTTGCGGCGGTCATCAGTTCTCCTGGATCATTCGTAGCGTCCATACTGTTCGACGAGTTCGCCAACCCTTCTGATTCTTCGCTCGCTCCCGTCCGGGGGAACCTGGTCGGCGACGCCGAGGACGTAGCGTGGTTCCTCTCGCATGACCGCCAGCACGCCGATGACGAACGCGTCGAATTCGGCATCGCTCATTTCGTCGGAGAAGAACGCACCGGGAATCCCACCCCAAGCGATCACATCCGTACCTTCGAGATACTCCTTCCACTCTTCCACGGGAAGATCTCCCGCCGGCGCCGGTGTCATGGCCTCGATGAAGGTGAAGCCGATCTCGGCCTCCTGGCGCAGCAATCCTCGCAGGGTGCCGTCCAGGTGCATGGTGGAGTATTTGCCGGCGCCGTGGATCCTGTCGACCCAGTCGCTCTGGATCTGCCTCATGTACATGTCGAAGAACGTCGTGCCGACCACTTCCGACGAGAGGTTCTCGGGGATCATGATGATGTCGGCGGGACCCTGAACGGTCAGGTCTACGGCGTGATCGAGGCAGTTCTTCATGATCCGAAGCGTTTCCTCGAGCTCCTCCCGTGCATCCATGAACAGGGGGATGAGGTTCTGGATTCCAGCGTCGATGGCCACCAGGCGCATGAAGGGGGAGCGAGGGGTGTAGCACAACACGACGCCCACGTCATCGACCAGCTGGCGCCGGCGCTCGGCCAGGGCGTGATCGGGCTCGAAGCGCAGGTTCTCGTAGTAATAGCGGTACGCGGGCAGATCCGCGGCGCTCTTGACGAGTCTTTCGATCGGCGCTTCCGAGACGGTACTTGCCGTCCATTTCCAGGTTTCAGTCAGGTCACCCCTGGGTGTCGACACGCGGCGGTGCCGCAACAAGCCGTCCCGCTTCTCTTCGATGGAGCAGCCATCGCTGATCTGTCGGAAGGGCATGTAGCCTTGCAGGTAGAAGCCGGTACCAAGCGCGCGGTGCCAATCGATGTAGGCGTCGCTCTGCTTGAAGTCGGCTGGCCGTTCGCCGCGGTCGATGAGACCGGTGGTGTAGTAGTCGAGGTCGGCGAACCAGGGCACTCGATCGGGCTGGTCCCCGCCGAGGAGGGTGAGCACACGTTGTCGCTGGTTCATGCTGGCAAATCTCCCCTCACTGCGCCACGTCGAGATGCTGGCGATAGACGACGATCTCCTCGAGATCGAGGTCTGCAGGACCGTCGTACTGGAACAGGAACCAGACGATCCCCTCTTCGCGCACCAGGAAACTCAGCTCGTAGACGTCATCACCGACAAGGGGCACCGACGCCCACCAGGGGGCGGCCAGAGCTTCGCGCTGCGGCTGTACACCGTCGGGCCCGGCGATGATGTGATGCATGCGGCGTGGGCTGTCATACCAGGGCTTCAAGCGCTCGAAGGGCACGTCGGACCCGTCGGAGACGACGACGGCCATCTTTGCCGGCGTCGGCTGTTTCTCGGTGAGGGTCGACAGCGCGCCTCCGGCCAGCTGAAAGCGGGCCAGGTAGCGCCCCTGTTCGAGGTTGTCCCGCGCCGCATGCGGTCCCGGTGTGCGCCGGAAATCAAAGCGGGCGGCCTCCTCCTGACGTAGCTGTAAGCGGCGGGCGTGGAAGTCCTGTGTCGTGTGGCCGAAGCGCAGTGACCCTGTCCCCGAATAGACGTAGTGCAGGTAGCCGAGCTGCAGGCGATCGTGGTAATAGTCGAAACGGAAGGTGCCGTCCTGGCCGGCACCGACCGGGATCCGTTGGCGCTCCGACCATGGCTGCAGAGCCGGCAGCGTGCGCTGATGACTGACATAGGCGGTCTGCGTTCCTTCAGCCACGACCCCACGCGTGACGACGCGGTAGAGCCCGGGCAGCTGAATCGGCATGTAGTAGGCGGCCAGCGTACCCGGTGACGAGTCCTCGTCTGCAGAAAAGGAGCCATCCTCCAGCGCTTTTCCCTCGCGCAGCCGTCGGAAGGTGGAGTTCAGTGTCGTAGAACCTTTGATGTCACCCTCCTCGAGCACCTTCAGGTAGGGGGACAGGTTCTGCCGCAGACGCGACGCCGAGGAGGGTGCAAGTCCCCAGAGTGCTGGCCCCAGCAGGGCGATGGTGACGACAGCAGGCATCGTGAGTCGATGGCGGAACCACATCGGCCCGGTACCCTCGGGGAGCGTCGTCACGATCAGCGCTGCCGCCACGCCCGTCCACAACAGCAGATCCGGCAGAGGGATCGAGTCGATGGTGTGGCGAAACCCGTGGATTCCCATGGGATAGAAGTTGGCGATAGCAGCCCGCGGCAGGTGCTCCCCTTCAAAGGCCAGTTCCGGTATGTGTACGGCGGCGCCGATGATGTCCCAGCTGACGGCAAGAGTGCCGCACAGCAGCACGCCGAGCCAGGGCGTGCGGCGGATCGTATCCAGGCCGGCGGCAGCGCCCAGGGCCAGCGCCGGCAGGGCGGTGATCAGGAAGCGCGAGGGCAGACAGAAGCCGAAGGTCCAGTCGGGGTGGATGCCGTTGACGACGGCCGTCACCGTGTAGAGCGCCACCACGGCCAGCAGGCGCCGATCGCGGCTCACAGCGAGCACGGCCAGACCAGGCACCACGGCCACGACGAACCACGGGGCGTTGAGGGCCAGACCCTTCGTCACGTGAAGCCAGTGTCCGGGCAGTGACATCCACCACGTCCCCGGGGCGAGGGCATCCTCATCCCAGGCGTTGCCCGGACGGAAATTGCCCAGCCAGTCGCCACTGACCGTGATGTTGTGGGACAACAGCATCACGAGACAGAGGGCGCCAGCGGCGCTCACCACTCCCAGGTTGATGCGGCGGTCGGCAGAAGTGTGGGCCTGCCAGAGGAGCCCCAGGCCGAGGAGCGCGGTCAGCGGCGCGTAGCGTGGATGCAGAAAGGGCAGGACTCCGACCAGCAACGCCAGGGGCGCGAATTCCCAGGGAGATCCGGCCCCGCCCGCTGTCGCCTTCGGCCGGAGCCAGCGCGGGTCGAGTCGCAGCAGAACGATGAGAGACACCAGCACCGTGGGCAGTTCGGGGTAGATCTGCGTACTGAACAGGAACAGTGGTGTCGTCGTCACACAGCCGAGGGTCACCCACAGCGACACCGAATGCGAGGCCCCGGTGTGACAGAGCCACAGGTAGAGGAGGCTGGCGATGGCCGCGGCGCAGACGCTCATGGCCAGGGCCGCACCCAGTCGCGGATTGTCCCAGAGATCCAGACCCAGCTGATAGGCCGGCAGGAGCAGGACGGACAGCCCTGCCGGGTGCTTCGAGTAGACCTTGCCCGGCGGCGAGCCAGGGGCACGATGGGCGCCCACATCCATGACGTGGAACTCGGTGGCGTCGCCTTTCAGATTGTTGGCCAGATCGATGTCACCGTCGCGTAGCAGGCTCTGCGTAACCCGCAGGTACTGGGCCTCGTCGCCGTGGATCATCACCATCTGACAGACGTAGAGCGCATAGGCGCCGAGCAGGGCGCTGAGCAGGGCGAACAGCACTGCCGCCGTACGTCGGCGGATGGCGGCGCTGCGGTCTCTGTTCCCGAGAAACGGCGCCAGGGCGAGGGCGACACTGGCGTGGGGTGACCACACGAGACCGAGCCAGGGAAACAGGATTCCCGAGGGATTCCACAGAGACACAGTTCGCAGAGCCAGGAGCAGGGCGGCAGGCAGAGCGATCCACGTCGTCACGTTGCTGATACCCGCCCACGCGGCGTCCAGTCTCTGGCTGCCCGGGGCGGCCCCGAGGGCGCCGCGTACGCCGATCAGCAACACAGCCATCACAGGAAGCCACGCCCACAAAGGCCAGCGGGCGCCCCCGATGTCCACCGCGACGTGCATCGAGTCGCGGGCGAAGCCGAGATCGGGAACAAGGGCGTCGGTGGCGAGCCACAATAACAGAGGCGAGAGCAGGAGAGGGCGCCTCAGTTGCGTTGGCAGCCCATCGAGCCAGGCGGAAAGAGCGGCGGGTGTCACGTGATCGGCCCGGTTCCGGTCAGCGGTCGGTGTCCAGACGGATGCGGCTGCCGGTGGCGCGAGTCTGTCCCTGATACTTGCCCCGGTACGGGATCCGGGCGGCACGATCCATGCGGGCGAAGACGAGCTGGCAGATGCGACGCCCCGTCTGCAGGCGGATGGGCAGGCGGTTGGCGTTGAACAGCTCGAGCGTCAGGTTGCCCTCGAATCCGGGATCGACCCAGCCGGCGTTCTGTATGAAGAGTCCGATGCGGCCGATCGAGCTACGGCCCTCGACAAAGGCGGTCACGTCATCGGGCAGACGGATGCGCTCCTTCGTCGTGGCCAGCAGGAACGAGTGGGGTGGGATGACGATCTGTTCCTGCGTCAGCTCCACGTACTCCACCTCGGCGTCGAGGCGAATCACCTCGAGGCGGTTCTCGTCGACTTTCAGGAAGTGGTCGGAGAGACGCAGGTCGATGGATGCGGGCTGGATCTGATCCTCGTCGACGGGTTCGACGACGAGGTCACCGGAGTCCAGCAGTTCGCGGAGGGTGCCATCGGAGAGAATCACGCTCGACGAGAACTCCAGGTGCGGGCCAGCTGTACCAGCAGCCGCACGCCGACGCCGACACCACCGCGGGGGATATAGGGACGCGTCTTCGATGTCCACGCCGTGCCGGCGATATCGAGGTGGACCCACGGCGTCTTGTCGACGAACTCGGCCAACAGGGCGGCGGCGGTGATGGCGCCACCGTAGCGTCCTCCCGTGTTCTTCATGTCGGCCACCGGGCTCTTGATCTGGTCACGGTACTCCGGCCACAGCGGCAGCCGCCAGACCTTCTCCGAGGTGATCTTCGCCGCCGATTCCACCTTTGCTGCCAGGTCGTCGTCATTCGACATCAGGCCGCTGGCGTGCTCTCCCAGGGCGATGCAGCAGGCGCCGGTGAGGGTGGCCAGATCGACGATGCCGGCTGGCTCGTAGCGTTGCGAATAGGCCAGGGCATCAGACAGGATCAAGCGTCCTTCGGCATCCGTATTGTCGATTTCGATCGTCTTGCCCGTCATCGTCTTCAAGACGTCTCCAGGCTTGACGGACTTGCCATCGAGCAGGTTCTCGGTGGCCGGAACGATGCCGACCACGGGCTGAGATATCCCCAGTTCGGCGATGGCCTGCATGGCGCCCAGCACGGCGGCGGCTCCGGACATGTCGAACTTCATGTCGCCCATGCCGGTACTCGATTTGATGGAGATGCCACCCGAATCGAAGGTGACTCCCTTGCCGACGAAGACGAGAGGCTTCCGGCGACCCTTGCCGCTGACTTTGCCGTGCTCGAGGATGATGAATTTCGCCGGCTCGGCGCTGCCTGCCGACACACCGAGCAGAGCCCCCATGCCCAGCTTGCGCATGGCCGCTTCGTCGAGCACACGGCAGCGCAGGCCGGTGCGGCGGGCCATGGATCGGGCCTTCGAAGCCAGGTAGCTCGGCGTCGCCGTGTTGCCGGGGTGATTGCACAGGTCGCGGGCGACGCAGACGCCGCCGGCGATCTGCAGCCCGGCCTTGATGCCCCGGCGGATGCCGGTGAGTCGACGCTTGTCGTGCTCGACGACGGTCAGTCGATCCAGTGCGGATGTCTTTTTCTTGTTGCCGCTGCGGTACTGGTCGAAACGGTAGCAGGCCAGCACGCTGCCTACAGCCAGCGCCTGGGCGGCGGCTTCGACCTCCAGGTCACCGGCGCCAGCACCATGCAGTACCGTGGCGGCGCTGCTGACGCCAAGGCTCTGCAGCTTTCTCGCCGTCGTGCCGGCCACCTGCCGAGCCGCCTCGAGATCAAAATCGGCCTTTCTCCCCAAGCCTACGAGCAGCACACGTCGGGAGGGGAATCGGCCCTCCGGATAGAGGACGACGGTGCGATTCTTCTCCCCTTTGAAGTCACCGCTGATGAGGACTCGGCCAATCAGTCCCCTGAGCGCCTTGTCGACTGCACCCGTGGCGCCTCCAGGTCTGGGGTTGGCGCTGTGGAACAGGTTTACTACGAGGGCTTCGTCCTTCGTCTTCTGTATCTCACCCTGGCGAACCGTTATCTTCATCGTTTCATCTCCGGCAAGCCGCGTAACCTACTCACCACTCTCGAGGGCTTCAAGTACGCAATCATGGATCTATTCTTCATCCGCCACGGAGAGTCTTTCAACAACGCCCTCACCGACGTCAGCCAGAGGGTATCCGATCCACCGCTGACCGAACGTGGTCAACTGCAGGCCGAGCGGCTGGGTACGTTCGTCGCCAGCGGCGGTCATCTGCATCCCAGCGAGCGGGATTCGGGTCCACCTTTTGACGATCTCTACTGCAGCCCCTTTCTGCGTACGCTGCAGACGGCGCACCCCGCGGTCATCGCCCTGGGTCTGTCGCCGAAGATCTGGGTCGATGTCCACGAGATCGGTGGGGTCTGGGTCGACGGCCAGGCGGAGTGTACCGGCATGGGGCGGGCCCAGATCTCGGCGGACTTCCCGCAGTACGAGCTGCCCGACCAGGTCACCGAGACCGGCTGGTGGACGGGAGGTCAGGAGACCCCCTCAGCCGGACGTGGACGGGCGATCGCCGTGGCTGCCGAGCTCAAGCAACAGGCGCGCGACCTGGCCAACGAGGACGTACGGCCGCGGCGGATCGGGGTCGTCTCCCACGGCGACTTCATGAGCGCCATCGTCAAAGCGCTGACCGATCATCTGCCGAGTTGGGCGGTCTATTACGAGCACAGCAACACGGCGATCACCCGTTTCGGCCTGGACCCGGAGATGTGTCGTGTTCACAGCCTCAACCGCATCGACCATCTCAACGGTGATGCGCACCTGGTGAGTCCGTGACCGTCGCACTCGACCCGGTCCTGAGGACGGCCCTGGAGACGGTTCTGCCAGCGACACAGGTGCTGACGACGGCGGAGGACCTGGCGGTCTACGCCTTTGACGGCACGGCAATTCTGCACCAGCAGCCGGCCTGCGTCGTCGTGCCCGACACGGTGGCTCAGATCGCCGAGGTGCTGCGGCTGGCAAGCGAACATGGCGTTCCCGTCGTCACCCGCGGCTCCGGTACGGGCCTGTCCGGCGGCTCGGTTCCCAGTGAAGGTGCCATCGTGCTCTGCCTGGTGCGTCTGAATCGGATCCTCGACGTGGACACGGCCAACCTGACCATGACCGTGGAGCCCGGCGTCATCACCGAGGCGATCTCCGAGAGCGCCGCCGAAGCGGGGTTGTTTTACCCGCCGGATCCGGGCTCGATCCGGATCTCGACGATCGGCGGCAACGTGGCCAACAACTCCGGCGGACTCCGGGGGCTGAAGTATGGCGTCACCCGGGACTACGTCATGGCGCTGCAGGTGGCCCTCGCCGACGGCCGGATCCTGGAGACGGGCACCCACTGTGTGAAGGACGTGGCCGGCTTCTCGCTGCGTGACCTGTTCATCGGTTCGGAAGGCTGTCTCGGTGTCATCACGCGGATCACGCTGAAGCTGATCCCGCAGCCGGCGGCCAAGGCGACGATGCTCGGATTGTTCGACGAGATGACGGATGCCGCCGAGACGATCTCGGCCATCATCCGCGACAAGATCATTCCCTGTACGCTGGAGTTCCTCGACCGGACGACCACCGAATGCGTAGAGGACTACGCCCACATCGGACTGCCTACCGATGTCGAAGCGGTGACGCTGATGGAGGTGGACGGCCACGCCGCCGAAGTCGAGGATCAGGCGGCTCGGATTGAGCAGATCGCCCGTGAACATGGCGCCCGTGACGTGCGCCGTGCCGCCACCACCGAGGAGGCGACACAGCTGGCCAGCGCCCGGCGCACCGCTTTCAGCGCCCTGGCGCGGCGGGCGCCAACCGTCATCCTCGAGGACGTGACGGTGCCGCGCAGTCGGCTGGCGGAGATGGTGTCTGCCATTCAGCGGATCGCCACCGACCACGATGTGACCGTGGGCACCTTCGGGCACATGGGTGACGGCAACCTGCATCCCACATTCCTCACGGACGAGAGAAACACCGACGAGATGGAACGGGTGGAGGCAGCCCTGAAAGAGGTCTTCCAGGAGACGATCGACATGGGGGGGACGATCACGGGAGAGCATGGTGTCGGCCTGGCGAAGAAGCCTTTCCTGCCCGCTGCCGTCGGTTCCGTCGCCATGGATCTCATGCAGCGCCTGAAAAAAGACTTCGATCCGGTGGGGATCCTCAACCCGGGGAAGATCTTCGATTGAGCTCGCAGCTGCGGGATCTCGACTACTCCATCGTCCAGCAGTGCATGCACTGCGGCATGTGCCTGCCCACCTGTCCTACCTACACAGAGACACTGCAGGAGAGGTCGTCACCGCGGGGACGGATCGCCATGATGCGCGCCGTCGCCGATGGCCGGTTGGAAGTGAGCCGGGCCTTCGCCGAAGAGATGTATTTCTGTCTCGGCTGCCTGGCGTGCCAGAGCGCCTGTCCCGCGGGCGTCGACTACGCCGGGCTGATCGAGACGGCGCGCTCCGAGGTCGAGAAGAGTGGTGTGCTCGAGACGGCGAGGCGATCCGGAATCCGCTCGATCCTGCTGCGCCGGCTGTTCACGTCGCGCCGGCATCTGCACCGGCTGGGACGGTGGCTGCGCTTCTATCAGAACTCGGGTCTGGAAGCGCTGGTTCGTGGGGTAGGGCTGCTGCAGCTGGCGCCGAAGCGATTGCGACTCCTCGAACCCCTGTCACCGCGCATGAGCCAGCGGTTCACGCACGAGGGGTATGCGGGCCAGTACTCGAAGAGCAATCCCGAGTCACCCACCTACAGAGTCGGTCTGATCGCCGGCTGTGTTGCCGACATCTGTTTCGCCCATGTCAACGACGATACCATCGAGGTGCTGCAGGCCAATGGTTGCGAGGTGGTGCTGCCCGAGGCGCAACAGTGCTGTGGCTCGCTCCATGGTCACAACGGTGAAGTCGAGCTGGCCCGCCAGCTCGCTCGCAGGAATCTCGATGCCTTCGATGGCGACGGTGGTGAGCTGGACCGGCTCGATACGATCCTCGTCAACGCGGGTGGCTGTGGCTCTCATATCAAGCACTACGACCGACTGCTCGCTGACGACGACGACTACCGCGAGCGGGCACGTACGTGGTCGCTCAAGGCGAAGGATATTCACGAATGGCTCGCCGAGATCGGCGTACGCACGCCGCAGGCATCACCGTCGACGGGTGACTCGCCCCTGCGTGTCACCTACCACGAATCCTGCCATCTCAAGCATGGACAGCAAGTGAGCGCCGCACCGCGTCTGCTCCTGGCGGCGATCCCGGGAATTGAGCTGGTGGAGCTGGCTGAAGCCGACTGGTGCTGTGGTTCGGCCGGGATCTACAACATCACGCAGCCCGAGATGTCGATGAAGCTGCTGGATCGCAAGATGGATCACATCATGGCCACGGGGGCCGTCGTCATTGCCAGCGGCAATCCCGGGTGTACGGTGCAGATCGAACATGGCCTGCGTAAACGGGGCTTGACGGCTCGCGTCGAACACCCCGTGTCTCTGCTGGCGGCGGCGTACCGCGCTGAGTCAGGGGCACCACCTGGTGACTGCAGACCTCAACCTGGAACGGAGCAGGAATCATGAAACACTTCGGACTGACCCTGCAACTGAAGTCGGACCCGACGATCATCGAACAGTACAAGGCCTACCACCGCGATCCCTGGCCCGAGCCGTTGCAGGGCCTCGGTGAAGTCGGCGTCCTGCAGATGCACATCTTTCTTCTGGGCACGCGTATGTTCATGCACATGGCGACGACGGAAGAGTTCGAGCCGACCCGCGACTTCGCCCGCTACGTGGAGCAGAACCCGAAGGCGGCCGAATGGGACGAACTGATGCGGACCTTCCAGGAACCGGTCCCCGAGGCCGCGGCAGGGGAGTGGTGGGCAAACATGGAATGCGTCTTTGATCTGGATGATCATGTCTGAAAGACCCGGCACCAAACCGAAGAATCCCTGCTTCTCTTCCGGGCCATGTGCCAAGCGGCCCGGTTGGTCGCTGGCGGCGCTCGAGGACGCCGCCCTCGGCCGCTCGCACCGGTCCGCTCTGGGCAAGGGCAAGCTGCAACAGGTCATCGACCGTACGCGCAGCGTTCTGCAGATCCCCGCGGATCATCGTATTGCCGTGGTCCCCGCCTCCGACACGGGCGCGGTGGAGATGGCCCTGTGGTCGCTGCTGGGTCCGCGAGGGGTGGACGTGCTGGCCTGGGAGAGCTTCGGCGCCGGCTGGGTGACCGACCTGACCAGGCAACTGCCGCTGGACGATGTGCGCACCTTCACCGCTGAGTACGGTGAACTCCCCGATCTAACCCGGGCCGAGGCCGACCGTGATGTGGTGTTCACCTGGAATGGCACGACCTCCGGCGCCTGTGTGCCCGACGGAGACTGGATTGCGGACGATCGTGGAGGGCTGACGATCTGCGACGCCACGTCCGCCGTGTTCGCCATGGACCTGCCGTGGGCGAAACTCGACGTGGTCACCTGGTCCTGGCAGAAGGTGATGGGTGGGGAGGCGGCCCATGGTATGCTCGTACTCGGACCCAGAGCGGTGGAACGACTGGAGTCCTACCAGCCGAGCTGGCCGATGCCGAAACTGTTCCGCATGACGAAGAAGGGCAAGCTCGACGAGCAGCTCTTCCGGGGCAGCACGATCAACACACCTTCCATGCTGTGCGTCGAAGATGCCCTCGATGGTCTGCGCTGGGCCGAGGATCTCGGCGGCCTGCCGGCATTGATCGGTCGGTCACAGGAGAATCTGCAGGTGCTGGAGACGTGGGTGGAGGGCAGTGGTTCGTGGGCAGCGTTCCTCGCCGGCGCCCACGCCACGCGTTCGTCCACCTCGATCTGCCTGCGCATCGTCGACGACTGGTATTCGGGGTTGTCAGCAGATGAGCAGGCGCAACAGGCGAAGAAGCTCGTCAAGGCCCTGGAGACCGAAGGCGTGGCTTACGACATCGGCGCCTACCGCGATGCCCCCCCGGGACTGCGGATCTGGGGCGGATCCACGGTGGAGTCGGCCGATGTGCGGGCATTGACGCCCTGGCTCGACTGGGCTTTCGCCGGTCTACGTAACTGAGTTTCTGCCTCCACGGGAGACCCCGCGGAGGCGGAAACTTCACTTCTTCCTTCTGGCGGGCTTCTTCTTTGCAGCGCTGGCTCGCGCTTTCTTCTGGGGACCGGCCTGCAGGCGATTGGCGGCCCCCACCGACCCGATGTGGAGCGTGTCGTAGGCCTGCTGCGATGACGTGAAGGGACCTTCATGGCTGGTGCCGTGCCAGTTGAGGTTCGTATACATGGGATTGGTGCGGCCCGTTTCCTTCTCGCGCTTGGCGACCCAGTTCTCCAGGCGCTGGCGCAGGGCCGTCGTCATACCCTTCTCTCTGTTGGCCAGGTTCTTCAGCTCCAGGGGATCTTCCACAAGATTGTAGAGTTCGACTTCGGGTTTGAAGTGGCAGTCCGGTTCCAGAGCTACGATCAGTTTCCATTCCGGAGTACGCCATCCGTGCTTCCGCATCCAGGTGCACTCGGTGATGTAGAAGTCGGAGTAGTTGCTCGCCTTCCTGCCACGAACCATGGGTAGCAGGGACGAGCCGTCGAAGTCGATCTTCTTCTTCGGCTTCACGCCCATCAGCTCGAGCATGGTGGGTACCAGATCCTGATGCAGCGAGTAGCCGGACACGCGCTGTCCGGCGGGCAGCTTGCCGGGCAGTCTCAGGACCAGGGGAACGTGCAGGGTATTCTCGTACATGCCATGGTGATCGAACCAGCACTCATGCTCGTAGAGAGTTTCGCCATGATCGCCGTTGAGGACGATCAGTGTGTTCTCGCTCAGGCCCAGTTCATCGACGCGGGTCAGCAGCCGCTGGATGGCGGCATCCATGTAGGCGACGGCACCGTCGTACTGGGCCGTGACGTAGTCGGCATCGGTGATACCGGGGGGCATCCAGTCGGCGAAGAAATCGCAGAAGGGCTTGAAGCTCATCACCGGTTCCATCGACTTGTTCGATCGGTCGAATTCGTTGCCGGAGTAAAACATGCGCTCGAAGGGTGCCGGCGGCAGGTAGGGGGCATGGGGGTCCATGTGGCGCAGGAAGAGGCAGAACGGCTTCTTTCCACCTGCCAGGCGCTCGAGTTCCGGCACGGCGACCTCGTTCAGCTTCTCCGCCTTCGGGCTGCGGCCCTCGGCCCAGCTGCCCCAGGACGGGTAGTCGATGTACTTGTCGAAGCCCCGTGAGCTGGGGTTGCCGGTGAAGCCGACGCAGGATGTGTCGTACCCGGAGGCGCGCAGGATTTCGGGCAAAGTTTGCACGTGATCGGGCAGGCCGCCCTTGTGGCGCAGGGCGACGACGGTCGTGGAGAAGCAGTCCTTGCCCGACAACATGGAGGCATAGGCTGAGGTCGTCGGGATGTGCGGTGCGTAGTTGTTCTCGAATAGCACGCCCTGGCTGGCGAGTCTGTCGATGTGCGGTGTCGTCTGCCGCCCGTACCCGTAGCAGCTCATGTGGTCGGCGCGCAGACTGTCGATGCCGAAAAGGATCAGATTGAGAGGCTTCCTGGCCATGATCATCTCGAATTCTATTGGAGGTTCGCTTGGGACTGCGAAGTAGGCTACGGGAGTGTTCATTTTCGGTCAAGCAGGCGTCGGCACTGTCCATCTGTCTGTGCGTACTGCTCGGGGGCGCCTGCGCCGATGACGACGATCGCTGGAACCGCGCCCAGATGAAGATCGCCGCCAGGGCGTCAACTCTGCGACACAGTTTCGATGACCGGGCAAAGCCGGATTCGTCCCGCCTCGCCGCCGGGCGTGGTCTGCTGCGTCTGGATCCGGAATTCCTCGCCAGCCGCTATGCCGAGCACCCACGCCTGGTGCGGGCCCTCATCGATGAAGCCGTGTCCGCCCGTGACACGGTCGGTTTGCCTCTCGTCGCCCGTCTTTTCGAGCTGCGGGGAGGAGAAGAGCGGATCGACTTCGAGGTCGACCTGATCGCCTTCGGGGCCGCCGCCCGTGGGCGGTTGGTAGAGATGCTGGATCGCCCGGATCGCAGCCTCGTGGTCCGTGCCGCCGAGACGCTGGCCCGGACCGGGGCCGACGAAGCGGCCGCCGATATTGGCGGCCTGCTGGTCCATGCCGACGACTGGATTCGCATGGGCGCCGCCCACGCCCTCGGGCAGCTCGGAACGGAGGCGGCCACGGATGCGCTGCTCGCCGCCCTGACCGACACGGCGTACGTGGTAGTCAACGCCGCCCTCGTCGGTCTGGCGAGCCAGCAGGCAGCTTCCGCCTATGATCCGGCCCTGGCCCTGCTCGAGGATGGGCGTCCCGAGGTGCGCAAACACGCCGCCCACGCCCTGGGCCAGATCGGCGATCCGGCCGCCCTCGGGCCTCTCCAACAGGTGAGCCGGGACGATCCCGACAGTGGCGTTCGATTCATGGCCTCGCGAGCTGTACAGGCGCTCTCCGGGGAGCGCTAGCAGAATCCCCGTCCCCTTGTCTCCGGCTCTCGTTCGAGCCCTGTTCACGCGGGCCATGGCCGGCGTCTATGCCATCGCCTTCGTCTCGTTCTGGCGCCAGGCACATGGGCTGATCGGCGAACACGGCATCCTGCCTGCGGGACGTTTTCTGGCGTCGGCAGAGCAGCAATTGGGAACCGTTGATGCTGTGCTGCGCCTGCCCACGCTTCTCTGGCTGGGTGCCGGAGACACGGCCATCGACCTGCTGTGTGGCGCCGGCTGCCTGGCAGCGTTGCTCGGCGTGGTCGGCGTGGCCCCCGCTCTGAGCCTGTGCCTCTGCTGGATAGGCTACCTGTCCGTGATCCATGGCGGCCAGGTGTTCCTGTCTTATCAGTGGGACATCCTGCTGCTGGAGGCGGGGTTTCTGGCCATTCTGTGGGTGCCGCTGACGTTGCGACCAAGGGGCATCTGGCCCGGTTCGCCTTCCCGTGCCGTGGTGTGGCTGTCGCGCTGGTTGATCTTCCGGCTGATGTGGTCCGCCGGAATCGTCAAGCTGCTCAGTGGTGATCCCACCTGGCGCAACCTGACGGCGACGACCTTCCACTACGAGACGCAGCCCATCCCGTCCTGGACGAGTCACTTCGCCCATCACCTGCCAGCGTGGTTCCATGTTCTTGAGGTAGTGGCCACCTTCGGCATCGAGCTGGTGCTGCCTCTGGCCATCTTCGGTTCCCATCGGTGGCGTCAGGTGGCGGCCTGCGGTTTCGCCGGTCTGATGTTCGTCATCGGCGTGACCGGAAATTACGGCTTCTTCAACCTGCTGACTCTCGTGCTCTGTCTGCCGCTGCTTGCCGGCGGCGCCCGCGATGACACGCCTCTTGCGGATGCAGTGCGGACCTGGCCCGGCCTGGTGCTGACGCCGGTGACGGTCCTGTTGTTTCTGCTAGGAACCGCCCATCTGGGTGCCACCATCGGCCTGACCTTGCCGGGCGCCGGACTGCTGCTGCCTCTGCAACGGCAGCTGGCCCCCCTGCACCTGACCAGCAGCTACGGTCTGTTCGCCAGCATGACGACAGAGCGTCCGGAGATCGTTGTCGAGGGCAGTGATGACGGAGACACCTGGCAGGAGTACGGTTTCCGTTGGAAGCCCACCCATCTGCAGCGCCGTCCGACGTTTGCCCCGCTGCACATGCCGCGACTCGACTGGCAGCTGTGGTTCGCGGCCCTGCGAGGGTATGAGCGGGCGCCGTGGTTCGGCCACTTCGCCGCCCGTCTGCTCGAGGGAACACCCGGCGTCCTGGATCTGCTCGCAGTGGACCCCTTCTCGGGAAGGCCGCCCCGATACCTGCGGGCACGCCTGTACGACTACCGCTTCAGTAGCCCGGAGGAGCGCCAGCGCGGCATCTGGTGGTCACGGTCGGCCGTGCAGCCCTTCACGCCCGTGCTGTCGCTGCGACGTGTGAGAGAGAAGTAGCCGGGTCGGCTCCTTGCTCAGACCGTGGGCGGCTTGTTACCTTTATCAGTCTCCATCGGAAACCTCAACAGACGAGAGCCTTGATGAAAGCAACCCGCTTCCACCAGCACGGTGGGCCAGAGGTGCTGACGTACGAAGATGCACCGGAGCCGACCCCGGAGGCGGAAGAAGCTGTCGTGAAACTCGAGGCCGTAGGCCTGAATTACATCGATACCTATCATCGTCAGGGTCTGTATCCGGTCGACCTGCCCTGCACTCCCGGAATGGAGGGGGCCGGTACCGTCACGGCCGTCGGCGATGGTGTGACCGAGGTGGCTGTCGGCGACCGAGTCGGTTACGCCGGCCATATCGGGTCCTATGCCGAAGCGGCAGCCGTGCCCGTCGACAAACTCGTGCCCCTGCCCAACGGCGTCGGCGCTGATGCGGCGGCGGCCGTGCTGCTCCAGGGGATGACGGCCCATTACCTGGCGACGGGGTCCTATCCGCTCAGCCCTGGGGATACGGCTCTCATCCATGCCGCCGCCGGTGGCGTGGGGCTGCTGCTCGTGCAGATCGCCAAGATGCGTGGCGCCCGCGTGCTTGGTACCGTGTCCACCGACGAGAAGGAGCAACTGGCACGGGGTGCCGGAGCCGACGAGGTCATCCGCTACACCGAGACCGATTTTGAGGCCGAGGTGCAGAGGCTGACCGACAATGCCGGTGTGGAGGTCGTGTTCGATTCAGTGGGCGCCACCACCTTCGACAAGGGGCTGAATCTGCTGAAGCCGCGCGGCACCATGGTGTTGTTCGGACAGTCCAGCGGTCCCGTGCCGCCGCTGGATCCCCAGGTATTGAGTCAGAAGGGTTCTGTGTTCCTGACGCGGCCGACGATGGCTCATTACACTCTCACCCGCGAGGACATGCTGGCCAGAGCCGGCGAGGTCCTCGGCTGGGTCGGGTCGGGCAAACTTGACGTTCGTGTCGGCGCCCGCTTCGCCCTGGGTGAAGCCGCCGATGCCCATCGGGCCCTCGAGGGCCGCAAGACGACAGGCAAAGTTCTGCTGCAACCGTAGGATATCGCCTCGTTCACCACAGCCAGTGTTCCACCGCAGGAGACTCTGAACATGTCCCAACCGCCGAGCCAGGACTCACCGGCAGACAATCCATCAGGGCCGGAGCCGCAGGAGGCCACTTCGCCACAGACGCCAGTGGCGGACGGCTCTGGTACTCTGGCGTCGGCTGACGAAACGCCGTCCGTCGACGGATCGGTTGTCGCTCCTGAGACGTCCACGCCGCCGGCCTCCACTGAGCCTGCCGTCGCCGCCGAGCCCACGGTTCCCGCCACGCCGCCTCCCACTGCGCCGCCCGCTCCGGTAGAGCCTGAGGCAAGCCAGTCACCGGAGGAGAGCCCGGCACCGGCAACCGAACCGCCCGTCACGCCGCCTGCAAGCGAAGCTCCTGTCGCTGTCGCGCCGGCCGCCACGCCGCCTCCCACTGCGCCGCCCGCTCCGGTAGAGCCTGAGG